>JAJQCG010000156.1 GCA_021202815.1 Lachnospiraceae bacterium
CTGCGGACGACAAATAACATCATGAACTCATTCATCGACAAAACCATAAAAGAAGATTTCTGGCTCAGCATTCCGGCAGGCTTGTTGACGATGAGAATCTGTGAATCCTCATAGACGGCGGATAGCTGCGCCTCCGGAAACGTTTCCTCCGGCTCCCGGCTCGCGAACTTTTCATAGGTCTCTTCCGACAGAAAGATACGGATCTCGTCGCCCGCATGCAGCCGTTCGCTGCCGTCGGCCTTCTTTCCATTCAGTGTAATATTTTTTTTGCGGAGCATTTTGTAGAGGAAGCCCATGGATGCGCCGCCCAGACGGCTTCCGAGCAGCTTCGTGAGACGCTGTCCGGCTTCCTGCTCCTGCACTGTGATCATTCTCATATTTTATTATACCGTTCAATCATATTGTAACGATTCCGTTCTCTTTTGAAAGCTATAAGCCGCTTACATGCCATATATCTGAATTTGATGTCTCTCCGTTTCATTTCGGTTCGTGCGAAACGGACATCTCCTGAATGTTCAGCGTCGTATCGCTCATCTCAAAACAAAAATACAAGCTTTGAAAGGTAAACCTGCACATTCTATCTTAAGACAGCCACCAGAAGCAGGGTCAGTACACAACAAATTTCATTCTCTACAGCGAAATCGAGTTCAGCACCTCGCGGATGACCTCCTCCCGGCTTAGGTCCGGATAACGGTCGTCCCCCTTGAAGGGCACCTCCTCCGGCGTGCGCTGCGCGAGGTCCCGCGCCCGTGAAAGAAAAGCCTTCCGGTCGGTGACAATCTTCACATTCTGCTTATAGGAATTCTGTCTCAGTATCCTCGTCAGGTGCTCCGCGGCCGCCGCCGTATCCAGCTTTGCGTCGCTGCTGTATCCGGCCAGCTCCCGCCCGGAAATAATGATGCTGTCTATATAGTAATTTTTCTCATAAGTTGTGAACACATATTCATAGACGGCGAGCCGGTCGCCCCGCGCCTCCTCCACTTCCTCGTAGAGCGTCCGGTCGATCGAGTGATAGCGCGTCGCGAGGATCGCGTGCACGACCTGGTTGCAGCCGGGAATGCAGCCCACGAGAACCATCACCGTGATAATCGTGATCTGCTCACCGTTGATCAGCAGCACGGCAATGTAGACCGCGATCGGGATCGACAAATAGAGCAGCGCTTTCAGCCACTCGTGTACCTTCAGTTTATTCAGATAGCCAAAGCTACCTTTCTGCAACGTTTTCATTGATTATTTTCGCTTCCTTCCCTGTGACACTTTCCTCCTGTTTGAAGAGTGTGAAGAACTCTGCTTCTTTTCATGCGACTTTCCTACCTCCGGGCGGATCAGGCATTTCGGACCATAACCGATCAGGTCCTCGCGCCCGGCCTTTTGCAGCGCCTCCAATACAAGCGCGCGATTTTTCGGATTGCGGTACTGGATCAGCGCGCGCTGCATCTCCTTCTCATGAGGATCTTTCGGCACATAGACCGGCCGCATGGAGCGCGGGTCAAGCCCGGTGTAGTACATACAGGTCGAGATCGTCGAAGGCGTTGGGTAGAAATCCTGCACCTGCTCCGGCATATACCCCAAGTCGCGGCAATACTCGGCGAGCTCGACGGCCTCCCGCATCGTGCTGCCCGGATGCGAGGACATCAGATACGGCACGAGGTACTGTTTCAGGCCAAGCCGCTCATTCATCTTCCTGTAACGATCACAGAACTCGCGGTAGACCGACGCGGGCGGTTTGCCCAGGCAGCGCAGCACCGGATCCGACACATGCTCCGGCGCGACCTTCAGCTGCCCGCTCACATGATAACGGCAGAGCTCCTCCAGAAAATTGCTCTTTGTATCCGCCAGCACATAGTCGAAGCGCACGCCCGAACGGATAAAGACCTTTTTCACGCGCGGCAGGGCGCGCAGCTTTCGCAGCAGGGCGATGTAATCGCTGTGATCGGCGACCAGATTTTTGCAGGGCTTTGGGAACAGGCACTGCCGCTCCGGGCAGACCCCCTTTGTCGTCTGCTTTTCACAGGCCGGCGCGCGGAAATCCGCGGTCGGTCCGCCGACATCGTGAATATAGCCCTTGAAATCCTTTTCCCGCGTCATCTGCTCCGCCTCGCGGAGAATTGACTCGTGGCTCCGCGTCTGGACGATACGCCCCTGGTGAAAGGTCAGTGCGCAGAAGGAGCAGCCGCCGAAGCAGCCTCGGCAGCTCACGAGGCTGAACTTTACCTCGGAGAGCGCCGGTATCCCGCCCGCCGCATCGTACATCGGATGCCACCTGCGTGTGTAGGGGAGATCGTAAACCTCGTCCATCTCCGCCTGACTCAAAGGCTCCGAGGCCGGATTCTGCACGACAAAGCAGCTCTTCGAGTAGGGTTCGACAAGCCGTTTCCCGCTAAAAGGGTCGGTATTACGGTACTGCGTGGCAAAGCTCTCCGCATATTTTCGCTTATCCGCATGTATTGTATCATAATCCGGGAGCAGTGAAAAGTCGCTGATTTCCTCCGGTGAGCGCACTTTACAGACCGTGCCTGGTATCCAGGTAATGTCCCGCACGGGCATCCCCGCGTCCAGCGCCTCCGCGATCGCCGCGATCGAGCGCTCTCCCATTCCATAGGAAATAAGGTCAGCGCCGCTCTCGAGCAGAATCGAACGCCGTACGCTGTCCGACCAGTAGTCGTAGTGGGCGAGCCGCCGGAGCGAGGCCTCAACGCCGCCGATGATGATCGGCGTATGCTTATATTTCTGCCGGATCAGATTACAGTAGACAATGACCGCGCGGTCGGGCCGCTTCCCCATCGCGCCGCCCGGCGAGTAGGCGTCGGTCTTCCGGTGATGCTTCGCAACCATGTAATGGTTCACCATGGAATCCATATTTCCGGCGCTGACAAGGAAGGCAAGCCGCGGCTTGCCAAATTCCGTGATGCTCTCCGCGCTGTGGAAATCCGGCTGCGCGAGGATGCCGACCGTGTAGCCGCGCGCTTCCAGCAGACGGCTGATGATCGCCGTTCCGAAGGAAGGATGATCCACATAGGCGTCGCCGCTGACGTAGACAAAATCCAGCTGCGCAATCCCCCGCGCTTCCATATCCGCCCGGTTCACCGGCAGAAAATCAGTTCGCATCGCCTGCTCCATCCCGCGCTCCTTCTTCTTTCTTTAATAATGCGATTTCTTCTTCGCGCAGCCTGCGCCACTCTCCGGGCGCAAGGCTTTCATCCAGCGCGAGACTCCCCATCGAAAGCCGTTTGAGGTAAATCACCTCGCAGCCAACCGCCTGAAACATCCGTTTCACCTGATGGTAACGGCCCTCGTGCAGCGTGACAAGCGCCTCACTCTCGATCCCACTCTTCTGGATTTCCAGCTTCGCCGGAAGCGTCTTGTGCTCATCACCAATGTCCAAGCCTTCCTGGAAGCTCGTGATATCCGCCTCCCGCAACGCTCCCTGCACCCGCGCAAAATAGCGTTTATCCACATGATGGCGCGGAGATAAAAGATGATGCGCGAGCGCTCCGTCGTCGGTCAGAAGAAGCAGCCCCTCCGTATCCTTGTCCAGCCTGCCAACCGGAGAGAGGTTCCGCCGCAGATCTGCCGGGATGAGATCAAACACCGTCCGCTCCCGCCGGTCCGACCGGGCCGTCAGAACGCCTGCGGGTTTATATAACATAAGATAGGTAAACTCACTGTAAACTGCCGTCTTCCCGCCACAGAAAATCGTGTCGGAGCGTTCGTCCACCTTCCGCTCCGGCCGCTTCTCCTGCTCGCCGTTCACGCTCACCAGACCCTTTTTCAGGAGAGCCTTCACCTGGCTGCGCGTGCCGAAACTGGTCTCGCATAAATATTTATCCAATCGCATCATGAGGGCTTCCTTCCTCGGTACAGTAGCCGCAGCTTTTCCCGGCAAAATTTATCTTTCAAGAGTTCATCCTCCAGCCTGAGAAATATTTGTTCCGCAGTGTACCGCGGATGAGTTTGCCCCAGCCGAGCGGGTAGCCGTCCACGCAGACGAGCTGCCAGCCCTCCGACCGCGTGCTCTCATCCTCCTCAATCTCGATCGTCTCTCCCTTCAGATAGCGTATAATCCGTTTGTCCGTCGCGGGCAGATCGATCGTGGAGGCATATTCTTCCTTCTTCAGCACCATTGCGAGCGCCTGGCTCGGCTCAAAGCGCTTCTTTAAGAGTTCTCCCATATAGAGTCCCGCCCGCAGAAAGCGCAGGCCCGGATAAGCGCCCACGCCCTCCGGCATCAGAAAGACCTTCGTGCCGCGGATCTGCAGGCATGCGCGATCGACCGGCATCGACACATCCTGCAGGAAGTCTTCCAGCTCGGCAGGCAGCTTCACCGGACGATTCTTTGCCGGGGTCGGGACAGGCTCCGGTCCACATTCCCCCTCACGTCTCAAGAGCGCCAGAAAATGTCCCTCCCCGTCGATCCGATGCGGGAAGAGGCGGACGCATTTCTCCAGCGGATGACGGCTGCCCAACAGCGCAGGCTGTCCCAGGCAGAAGCCCTCACAGAGCGGAATATCCTCCAGATGGAAATCCGGATGCCGTGTGAGGAAGCCGTCGACGCTGCCCTCGTCCTCAAGCTGCGAGAAGGTGCAGGTCGAGTAGAGCATCATTCCGCCTGGCCGCAGAAGCTCCGCCGCCTGGTCGAGAATCTCGCGCTGCATCTTTGCGAAAACCTCCGGTCCCTGCTTCTCCCAGGCCGCGATCATATGCGGCTGCCTGCGAAACATGCCCTCGCCGGAGCAGGGCGCGTCGATCAGGATCTTGTCAAAATATGCATGAAAATAGCGACCCAGCTTGTCCCCCATCTCGCTCGTCACGAGAATGTTCGGCAGACCGAAGACCTCCAGATTTTTGAGCAGCGCCTTCGTGCGGGAAGCGCTCGCGTCGTTCGCGACGAGCAGACCCGTATGGTTCAGCTTCGCACCGAGCTCCGTTGCCTTTCCGCCCGGCGCCGCGCAGAGGTCGAGCACGCGCTCCCCCTCCGCGACCGGCAACACGCTGGCCGGCGTCATCGCGCTCGGCTCCTGAATATAATAAAGTCCCGCATAATAATAGGGATGCCGGGTAGGCTCGTCCTCTTCTGTGTAGAAGAAACCGTTCGGCGTCCAGGACACCCGTTTCAGACTGCGAAAGGGGCTGATCCGCAGAAATTCCTCCACGGAAATCTTCGAGGTGTTGACACGCAGCCCCCGGAAGCCCGGCTGTTCAAAGCTTGCGAGGTAGTCGTCAAGCTCCGAACCAAGAATCGTTTTCATATTTTCGACAAAACGCTGTGGCAGTTTCATTTACTGATCTTCTCCGTTTTTTCTTTTCTGGTAGCGCACGATGATAAACGAGAGGCCAAAAATCAAGGCCAGCGCGAATATAACCGCGAACAGGGAGACGAGCCACCCGTCGCCGGTAAGCCCTGCCGCCACGGGCAGTGACAGACAGGTGAGAATGATGTCTCCGATCAGGCAGCCCATGATCAGATTACTGTCCTTCACTCTTCCGATCAAGTTCAGAAAAACGCCGATCAGTACCACGGAAAGAATAATCCATATGTACAAAGGCGCGGCCATTTTTCCTGTGAACGACATGCCATACACTTCCTCATAATCCCCGGTCATGCAGTAGATGCATAGATAGAGGTAGAGGAAGATATAAAGGAGGACGCAGAGCGCGGCCAGAATTTTATTTCGGCGTTTGATGCCGGGGGTGGCAGCGTTCTCCTTTGAAGGGTGACTGGATTTTTCCATAGTCGGCTGTTTGTCGTCTTCATTCATAAACTTGTTCATTCTGCTTTCCCTCGTTATGATTTTTCAAATTCAGAAATAGAATCAAATTCAGGTTATCCGTTACTGTTCTCAGAGTATTCTTCCTTCAGATCCTCAGCAAGATAAGCATCGCTCATACAATGCATATCGGAAATGCCGTCTTTCACAAGCTGGTACACCTCCGAATGATAAAAGAAATCCAGCGCTTTATCCAACGACAGATCCGTGATCTGTGCAAAACGAGCGACGACCCGCGCATATTTCATCTGTAATAAAATGGGATTTGCATTCATAGCGTCCTGCTCCCTTCAAATCTCAAGTATCTGTCTATGGTTTTCTGTGTTCGAAAAGCGATCTGTGCGTTTGGCCTTGCACTCTCTACATAGGACACATGAAACAAAATCATACCACCATCCCCCTGCTCTCCGCTTTTTTTGTCAACGCATCGTAAACCTGTTCGTACCGGTGTTTCTCCTCAAAAAAAACTAATCCGCCTGCGCATTATAGGACTGTTCGATTATTTCCATGACCTGGTCTACTTCTGACGTATGGTCTAAAAACAATTCAACATCTCCATTGCCCCATCTTCCAAGACCAGTAATATCACGGCAGATTCCATTGGGATCGAATATATCCGCAAATTTCATATTTACAGAAATACGGAGGCGCTGTTTCTGGATTACTATATCTACAAAATTTGTATCCAGCTTATATGCGATATATAGTTTTTTAAATTCCCGTTTCACGCTTGGAGACAAATTCATAATGCGTTTATCCAGCACTTCAAAAAGCATTTTTGTAAACGCATTGGTGTCATAAGTTTCGAGGCTGTATCTCTGAGCAGGCTTTTCAGTCACTCGATAGGGAGCAAGATCTTCATCGCTCATTTCAGGATACGACCATATCTGCAGAGCTTTTTTTGCCAACTGTTCAGCGCGCTCTTTAATATGAATTTCATTCCATTCATTCAATGTCACCAGATAAGAATTTAATCGAAGGGCACTTTCCTTAAACCCGCCTTCCATACTCATTTTACTCATAAAGGGTCTGTCAATCATTTCTGAATTGTATGCAGTCAGAGTCAGGTTACCAATCGTATGGATATATGTTTTTTGAACCTCTTTCCAGTTGGTGCCGAGTTCAATCTGCCATTCAACGCTCAGATTACTGTTCTGGGGCATGATATGTTCAATCGTATAATTTTCTATAATAATTGGAGCTTTGTTCCCATAGTTCTCCAGATGACTAAGAATAAAATTCCTTGCACGCATATTATAAATATCTCATGTCATAAAAGCCCTTTTGAATTTATCATCGTCTGGGAACTCCTTGTAATCATCACGAGACACGAAGAAAGCTTTAATGGAATTCATGTAATCATCGCTCTTAATCTCGTTCCGTAATGTAGCAAAAGTCTTATTCAGCGAGTTTGTAGGTATATCACAGATATTCCTTCTAAGCACATAGCTGATGCACAGTTCAATAATTTCTTCCAGATTTTCTTCGGAAATAATACCATTAGAAAAATCATCATGCACTTTAAGAAGGAATGGATATGATACCTCCATCCGCAAATCATTGATATCGTCGTAAAGCCGTTTCAGCGCCTTGTTGTTGCTACGCCTGAACACCATATCGGTATAATACTTTGCAAAGGTCAGAAGATCCTGGCATAATTCTCTGACAGAACCGAACTCACAGTTGAGATGATACATTTTGAACTCTTCATAAACACGATTCTGCTTTGGAATTCTTGTCAACTTCATGGTTAGATAATCACGAAAGAATCTATCCATAACAGATTCCTGTGTCTCATAGGAGAAAAGAAGCTCCATTGGGCGCCAATAATGCTCGTAGACATAGCTTTGCTCCGCGGGTTCCAGCCCCATCAATACATAGTTACGAATCAGGTCAGATTCGGACAGTTCCTTGCCCGTAGAATTCAGACTTTCAAAGATAGCCTGGGCATCATCTACTGCACGGTCCAATGTTATATTTACAATTTGAAGCTTGCCGATGGACTCATAAATTTCAGCAGGAGTTAAATCCTTATCCTTAATTTTTCCGGCAAAAAAGTCATAGTTGTTCAGCAACCTCGAAATCGTGCCCTCCGGAATTGGCCTACACTCTACCAGACTTATTAAAATATCTCTGTCCGTTTGCGTGAGCAGAAGCTTATAACGCTCGTCGCCACTTTCATACTCGTTCTTCAAAAGCATGTTATCAATACGTCTGGAATTGATAGACACGTCCTGGGGATTTGCAATAGCGTAATCGCGCAGTGCAAGCAAAAGCAGAGTCAAAGTGGTCATGCGTTGCTGTCCGTCAATAATCATATATTTCTGGACACCGGTTGGCATAGCCTGTTCAGCAATATTAACGATGGAACCGACAAAGTGACCCGCTTTGCCTTTCTTCTGCATTTCTACAATGTCGCTCCACAAACGCTTGCACTGCTCCAAGTCCCAGCTGTAAAAACGCTGATAGACAGGAATCAGAAACTGCTTGTTTCCGTTCAATATCTCATAGATGTTCCCTTTTCGTGCGTCCATATTCAGCCTCCAGCCTTAGTTTTTCTTCCTATAAGGAAATGCAGCTTCTGCCACCATACTCAGGTGACTGTCGTCCTGAAAATCATAATGGACAACCTTCGAGTCAGACTCCTCGAAATCTTCGTTATCTGTCCACAGTTCACACTGCGTCATAACCGTCTGTGCAGCATCCTCCATGCCCTCTGGTGGATATCTGTGCTTTTTCAAGAGCTTTTTAATCAACATCCGCATCCTGGCACGAGCAGAATCTCTCTTTTGCCAGTCGATAGTACGGTTCTTGCGGAGTGTATCCGCCAGCTCCTTGGTGATAGCAATCAGTTCTTCGTTTTCATAAAAATCTTTTATCGCCTGTGGCTTTGTGAGCGCATCATAAAAAGCAAGCTCATCAGCCGTCAATCCAAGCTGCTCGCCTTCCTTGTGTGCTTCGGATATCTGTCTGGCAAGGTTCATAAGTTCTTCAATTACCTGCTCATTCGTCAGCATTCCGTTGAGGTAGGCGTTCATCGTTCTTTGTATAATCTCGCTGAACTTCTCCGACTTTACAACATTTGTGCGGCGATAGACCTGCACCTGTTCCGCAATCAGCTTTTTCAAAAGTTCCACGGCGAGGTTTTTCTCCTTCATCTTCGATATTTCCTCGAGGAACTTTGGATCAAAAAGAGAAAATTCCTGCTGCACATCCGAAAATAGATTGATTACACCCTCGCTTTTAATGCTCTGCCTCAGCAGATCATTGATTCGCTGATTCATTTCCGGCAACGATATTTTCCTGCCGCCGCCCTGATTCATAAGTCTGACGGTAAGCACACGAACAGATTCAAAGAATGCTGCCTCAAATCGCAAATCTTCCGGCGCAAGAGAGGAGCAGAGGGATAAAGCCTGATGCAGCATCAGGGCTTCCTTGATGAAGCTGTTCTTTTCCTCTTCCTTATCACGGTCTACGATAAAGTTTACTGCCCCGCTGATCGCTTTTGCCCGTTCAAGGTCGCTGCCCGTAGTAAACCGGGTATAATCAAAGCCATGGAACAGATCGCGACAGACTGACAATTTCTCCAGAAACTTCGGATATGCCACTTTTGCAATGTCCGTATCTCCATAATTTTTCCTGTCACGAACAGTATAATCATTCATTGCCTGCTTCAGAGCCGGTGCAATGCCGACATAGTCTACCACAAGGCCGCCCTCTTTGTCATGGAAAACACGGTTTACGCGGGCAATGGCCTGCATCAGATTATGACCGGACATTGGTTTATACACATACATGGTGGCAAGGGATGGAACATCGAAACCGGTCAGCCACATATCAACAACGACAGCGATCTTCAGAGGACTGTCATTGTCTTTGAATTCTTTCGCCAGTTCGTCCTTGTGGTGCTTGTTTCCGATGATCTTGCGCCACTCCTCCGGGTCTTTATTGCTCTCCGTCATAACAACGGCGATTTTATCTGTCCACCCTGGCTTAAGTTCCAGAATACGGTTATATATCTTCATCGCAATGGCACGGGAATACGCGACAATCAGCGCCTTGCCGGTCAACAGGTTTTCTCGATAATTTTCATAATGGTCGAGAATATCGCACACCAATGAGTTGATGGTTTCATCGTTGCCGAGTACAGCCTCCATCTGACCAAGGGTATGCTTGCTTTTTTCAACAACATCCGGATTGGCATTATTTGCCATAACATCATATTCCGTATCTATGAGCTTCAGCGTAGCCTCGTCCAGCTTCAGTTTTATCACACGACTTTCATAATAAACCGGTCTGGTTGCGCCGTCCTCGACTGCCTGCGTCATATCATAAATATCTATGTAGTCACCGAACACCTCGCGGGTGCTACGGTCTTTGGAAGAGATAGGCGTGCCTGTGAAACCAATATAAGTGGCATTTGGCAAACTGTTTCGAATGATGCGGGCTGTGCCGACCACATGTTTGGCAACCTCTTCGCCCTCCTCATTCTTCGTTATTTTTATTTTTTCTGCTAGGCCATACTGACCGCGATGGGCTTCGTCCGCCATAACAACAATATTACGCCTGTCAGACAGCGGATCGTGTGATTCCTCGAACTTCTGCATGGTGGTAAAAATGATGCCATTTGCCTGACGACCGGCG
>JAJQCG010000174.1:0-4068 GCA_021202815.1 Lachnospiraceae bacterium
TTTCCTCGACCTTGTGGGGTGCTGCTATGGTCTGTATGCGGACCATCAGGGCGGCATCGGCACTTAGTGAAGCCGAGCCGTCAGGCGAAGGCTGAACTTAGTACCGCTACGTCCGCCCTCTGAGCGAGAGCGGGTCCGCAGACTGACCATTGCGGCTCCCCACACGGGGGCAAGGCGCAAGGCGAGAAGCCGGACCCCGGCGGCTCCCCGCGGGGCCAACATGGCCAAAGTGTTACGGCTCTAACCGTGACAGGTCGCGGGGATAGAGGGTGGCCTCGCGCACGTTGTCCTCGCCGACCAGCTTCATGGTCAGGCGTTCGAGACCGATGCCGAGTCCGCCGTGCGGGGGCATGCCATAGCGGAAGGTGTCGAGGTACTGCTCGAGGCCCTCCTGCTCCATTCCGCGGGCCGCGATCTTGTCGACGAGCATCTGGTAGTCATGGATGCGCTGTCCGCCGGTCGTGACCTCGAGTCCCTGGTACAGCAGGTCAAAGCTGAGCGTGAAGCGGCTGTCCTCCGGATCGTCCATCGCGTAGAAGGGGCGCTTCTTCGAAGGGTAGTGTGTGACAAACACGAAGTCTGCGTCGTACTCCTCCTTGAAATACTGACCAATCAGCGACTCTTCCTCCGGCTCCAGGTCAAAGGGGTTGCAAATCTTCCGATTATATTTCTCCGCGACGAGCTCCTTCGCGCGGTCGAAGCGCACCGCGGGAATCTCGTCCGTCTTCGGCAGGGTGATGTTCAGCATCTTCAGCTCCTTCGCGTAATCCTGCTGAAGCAGGCGCACCATGTGCTGCAGAAAACCGGTCTCCATCGCCATGATGTCCTCGAAGCTGTCGATGTAGCCCATCTCAAAGTCAAGCGAGGTGTACTCGTTCAGATGGCGCTTTGTGTTGTGCTTCTCCGCACGGAACACCGGCGCGGTCTCGAAGACCCGATCGAAAACGCCGACCATCATCTGCTTATAGAGCTGCGGCGACTGCTGCAGCACCGCAGGACGATGGAAATACTCCAGCTTGAAAAGATTCGCGCCGCCCTCGGCGCTCTTCGCCCCGATCTTCGGCGTATGGATCTCCGTGAATCCTTCCTCATATAAAAAATCACGAAAAGCCCGGACGATGCCCTCCTGCAGTTTGAACTTTGCGCGCTCGCGCACATTCCGCAGGGAAACCGAGCGCATATTCAGCTTCGCCTCAAGCGAGGTGTTCAGCTTCCACTTGGCGATCGGCAGCGGCAGCGGCGCGCTCGGCTCCGACAGAATCCGGATGCCCTTCAGGCGCAGCTCGACGCCGCCCGGCGCGCGCTCCTCCTGTTCAAGGACGCCCTCTACTTCCACCGTAGCGGCCTCGCGCAGATCCTTCAGGTCAAAGCCCGCCTTTCCCTCCTCGTAGACGCACTGCAGCAGCCCATCCCGCTTTCTCAGCACGATAAACGCGATCTCGCCCATGTGGCGGATCGTGTGGACCGCGCCGTTCACCTTCACGCTCTGACCGAGCAGTTCACCGCCCAAAAGCTCCGGAAGTTCGCGCGTATCCGGTCTTTTTACTCCGCTTACAAAATCCATATTTCTTACCTCCTGCACTTTTCCGGGACGAAGAAAGTCCCGGAATATAAAATATTCCGGGACGGGATAATTTTGATTCCCGCGGTACCACCCGCATTGAGACCGGCCACGTAAAAGCACTGATCTCCTCTCAAAAAGCATGTAACGCCTGCCCGCGTGCTGACCTACTCTTCCTTCGACCAGCCGGCTCCCAGGTGTTCCCTTTATCCGCTCTTCCAGAGGACGCTCTCAGTCGGTGACGTCCTGTTCCTGTCGGCCTCTGCGTGACAAGAGTCCTGTTCTCCACCTTTTACTTGCAAATTATCCTAGCACAGCTTTTTCAGAATTGCAAGGAGAAATTTTAACCGGCGATAGACAAAAGCATCAGCTCGCGTAAGCGAAAACCGGTGTGGGGGCAGGCTGCGAAAGCGATGACAGCACACGCGCGCAGGCTGCGGTGATATAATCGCAATCCCTCTCCACATCGCTCGGTGCCTCCATATATGCCTGATGAAGCTTTCGAATGTCCTCCAGAATCTCATCTGCGGAGCGGAGCCCGCTGCCGCGCATCGGCAACAACGCTCCTTCGCGTACATATGCACGCAGTCTCTTCTTCAGGCGCTTCTCATAGAGACAGTGCGCCCGCAGATTTCCCGGGTAATTCGGGTTATGCGGGTAGGTAAAATAATCCGCGATATAATGAAGCACCTGCCTGAGATCGACGGCATAGCGCATCGAATCCGCTGAACCGTCCCCCTCCCCGCAGGAAAGCGCGCGCAGCTTTCCCGCCACCAGATCAAAGGTCGTCTCATATTCATGCCGCTTCGTCACAAAGGACGGCTTCATGTCCGGCAGAACGCTGCCAAGATAAAACGCTTTCCATCTGCGCCTGAGGACCTCATTCCCCATACCGTTCAGCAGATATCCTGCCAGCGCCAGATGCGATTTCTTTCTCATATGCTATACTCTCCTCCGACGTAATACTCCTATATAAAAGTCTGAGATAACAAACCTTCATCAGGATGCCGAAGAAAGTATATCATAATTTTTCGCGCGCCGCACCGACTATTCCGCTATTTCCAGAAGTTTCCCTTAAAACTCACACGATTTTTGCGCACATTTCCGGGAAGTCGCAAAAAGGAGGTGTGCCCCGGCCAGGCCTGGGCCACACCTCAGTTCAGATAAATTTTCAACCTTACGCTTCTTTCACATCCCGGTATACCGTGATCGCGACATCCGGACATACCATATAGCACATGCCGCATCCGATGCAGTCCGAGCCTTCCTTGAAGACCACGTAATCATATCCCTGGTCGTTGATTTTCCCCGACAACTCCAGGCAATTCTTCTTACAATTAGCCATGCAGCGCTGGCAACCCTTGCAGTAATACTTATCCACTACAACGTGTGACATTCTCTTCACCTCCCGATTAAGCCATCCCGTATCCCTGTTCCAAAGCTTTCAGATCCATCTCTACAAGCGCCGGTTTCTTTGCGAACTTTCTGGCAACGCTCTCCTTTAATGTATCTAAATTGAGCGCCGTGCTCTGCTTCGCGTAAGCCCCCAGCATCACCATATTCGCGCACTTGGTACTGCCAAGTTTCGCCGCGATCTCATTCGCGTCCACCTGAATCACGTGAACGTCCTTCAGAAGTTCTTCCTGCTCCTCTGACAGGCTTGCAAGGGAGCTGTCCAGCACCACAACCTTCGATGTCTGCAGCTTCTCACAGAATCGGTTCAGGGAGGCCTGGTTCATAATGATCGCGTTGGTCGGTCTCTCAAAATAAGGGCTCAGGATTCTCTCATTGGACGTAACTACCAGGCAGTTACAGGTTCCGCCACGCATCTCCGGGCCATAAGAGGGCAGCCAGGAGGCGTTCAGCTGGTTTTCCACACAGGTATCTGCGAGAATCTTTCCGATGGAAAGGATGCCCTGTCCGCCGAAGCCCGCAAATAAAATCTTCTCTAATATCTTCATTCTTTGCACCTCTTCAATATGTTTTTACTTGTTCCTCTCCTGCCAGAGCCCTGATACCGCCTCCGGCAAGTCCTTCCATTTCAAACTCTCCGGGGAAGATGTACACCGGCGCGATAAACGCCACCTGCGCCTGAATCGACTGCGTAATATAGCTGCTTCTCGCAATCGCCCCCGTGATGCCGATCGCATCGACCTTCCAGTTCAGGATTGTTGCGTAGGCGCCGATTTCCCTGGCGATCATGCCCGCCATGGCGTCGAGCATCTCCTTAGCCACCGCGTCTTTCTGCTCCATCTTCTCTGTGATTTCCAGTACATTGTTGGTCCCCAGATAGGATGTAAGTCCCGCCTGCTTGGTGAAAAACTTTTTCCAGCTTTTCTTCCTGCAATCCGGATCGGTGTTCATCGTTCGCAGAAGCTCCAGCGATGGCAGCCGTCCCGACCGCTCCGGTGAAAATGGCCCGTCCCCGCCTGAGCCAAACGTGTTGTCCACGCATTTTCCCCGTTTTTGCGCCGTCACCGAGACACCGCTGCCCAGATGAACCGTGA
>JAJQCG010000174.1:4078-10400 GCA_021202815.1 Lachnospiraceae bacterium
AGGGATCGGCAAACATTTTTGCCAGCTGGCAGCCCAGATTGGACGGATGCTCTGAATACTTTGATGTCCTGCAGTCTTCCAGCATGGCGTCGTTAATGGTGAAAATGCCTCCCTCCATAGGCCTAAGCGCTCCGCCTCTTCCGACGATCGCATCCATCCCGGACACGTCAATCCCATTATTTTCCAGCGTTTCCTTCACCAGCTGATATCGATACTCCAGCTGCGCCTGCACATCATGGAATTTCTCCAGAAACTCATTAGAATGGGCAATGTTTGTATTAAAAATCTGCCTGTCTTCCTCGAACACCGCCAGTCTTGTGGAGGTAGAACCCGGATTGATACACATTATTTTCCTTCCCATACCTGTCCGCCTCCGTCAATAATTTCTGAGCAGGTCGCAGCCTCCGCTCACAAGCTCCGCCCTTCCCGCAAGGTAATCGGAAAGTCTCAGATCCTTTTCCACCGTCACCGGCGCGATCCCCTCGATTCTTTTTAGAAGCCTTTCTGTCAGGAAATCCGATCTGACGCCTTTTCCCGTCAGTAATATTCCATCTACCCTTCCTCTGAGCACCACCGCCGAGCTTCCGATCCATTTGGCAGCCTGATAGGCCATCGTTTCCGCAATCAGCGCCGCCCGCGCGTCCTGCGTGGCCAGATCGTCCAGTGTCTGCGGGGAGTCTGTCCCCAGATACTGCAGAATCCCGCTTTTTTCCAGAAGCTGTTCCTGCATCTGTTCATAGGTGACGTCGCTCTTTTCAAAGTAAGCTGCGATCTGTGCGCAGGGCACATCCCCGGAGGAGGTAAAGCCCATCGGCCCCTCTGCGCCAATCATATCGTTGATATCCAGGCAGCGGCCTCTTTCGTATACGCCTACGCTCACCAGGTCATCCAGATATGCCACAATGTAATTTTTCTCATCCGGTCGGCTTTGCTGTTCCGAAGTCAGCTGCCACATGGCTGCCCGATGCTCCGCGAAATATCCCCGGCTGCACTTTTTCACCATTGCGTGACTGGAAATGCGGTTCAACGGCAGAAGCTCATCCGTGGATATGGCGTCCGCGAAACAGGCGCGAGCCGACAGAAATTCCGCCGCCCCGGCGCAGATTTCCATCAGGTGATTGTACCGGTGTCTGCCAAAGCTTCCCGCTGCCGCGTCCTCAAGCGCCTGCGCGCTGATCTCATAGCATCCTGCCAATACCGGCTTCAGGCATCCGCCTGGACAGATTACAGTCTCCACCTCTCCGGTTTTGCGGAAACTCTCCGCGATACGTCCCGCACAGGCCGATGCTTCTCCATCATCCATGCAAACGCTCTTCACAGCCGTACACCCATCATAAAGAATCGCCCGAATCCCCACATTCTCGTAAATCAGTGTAATTGTCAGTCCCATAAAGGCTGCCTCCTATTTTGTCTGCAGGTACTGGCTCACCAGGCTGGACAGAACGATCGAGTAGTATTTCGTGTCGTGGTCGTCTCCCCGGCTGGTCTGAATCAGCGGCACTTTCGCGCCCATCCCCACGCCGGCCACCCGGATATCCGAAGACAGGTACATCAGGCCTTTGATCAGAATATTGCCGGCTTCCAGATCCGGCACCAGCAGAATATCCGCATCGCCCTGTATCAGACCCTGATACTTTTTCACCAGCGCCGCATGCTCATTGACCGCAATATCCATGGAAACCGGCCCCTCGACAATCCCGCTGATTTTTCCTTCGCGGGACATTCCGGCCAGTTCAGTCGCTTCCAGTGTGCAGGGCATGGAATCCTTTACATGCTCATTCGCGCAGAGAACCGCGGCTTTCGGGTTTTTTATGCCCATGGCACGCGCCACGGTGAAGCTGCTTTCCAGGATGCTGGCTTTCACCTTTACGTCAGGCGCTATATTGGTTCCCACATCCCCGAGAATCAGGAGCTTGTTCACAGAAGCACACTCAATCGCCACCAGCGCGCACAGGCGATCCGGCCCGCGCAGCCCCTTCTCTCTGTCCAGAACCGCTTTCAGGAAATCCGAAGTTTCCACCAGCCCCTTCATGAGAAGCTGCGCTTCTCCCTCCCGCACCAGCGCCACGGCCGCTGCCGCTGCCGCTGCGGGATCCGCGACATCCGTGAGACGATAATCCGAAAGCGCCATCCCATTCTTCTGGCAGAGGAGCTGAATGTTCTCTTTATTTCCCACCAGATGAACATCCACCAGCCCCTTTTTCCGCGCATATTCCACAGCAAGAAGCGCTTCCTCGCTGTCGGCCGCGGCCAGCGCGACCGTTTGCTTCGGCTGGCTCAATGCCAGCTGTTCCATCTGCTCAAAATTTTTAATCATATCTTTTACCGCCTATTTTTCTTCCAGCTTTACCTGGGCCAGCACGTCCTTATTCGCCACCGCGGACGGCATCTTTCCATCCAGCACGTCCACGACGCTCTGCGCCACCGCGCAACGCAGACGAACCAGAGCCTCGCTGGTCGCCGCCCCGATATGGCCGGTGGTAATGACATTGTCCAGCTTGAAGATCTCTTCATCGCCCGTGGGCGGCTCAAACTCCAGGACGTCGAGCCCGGCTGCCGCGATCTTCTTCTCCTTTAACGCCTCCGTCAGCGCTATCTGGTCCACCAGACCTCCTCTGGCCGTATTGATCAGGATGGCGTCCTCCTTCATCAGCCCAAGCTCCCGCGCCCCGATCATGTGGCGGGTGGATTCCATCAGCGGCACATGAAGCGAAACATAATCCGACTGCTTTAAAAGCTCGTCCAGTTCTACCGACTCAATATCATTTTCCTTACAATATTCCAGATTGATGTACGGATCGTAAGCGATAATCTTCACTCCGAAGGGCTTAAGGAAAGCCACCAGCTTTTTGGGGATCGCTCCAAGTCCCACCAGACCGACTGTCTTGCCTCTCGGGCTTCTTGCTCCGTTCACTGTGCTGACCGCACTCGCCCACCTGCCATTCTTTACCGCGTGGTCCGCCTGCAGGATTTTTCTCTCACAGGCCAGCATCAGTGTCAGCGCCAGCGTCGCCACTTCCTCCTGGCAGTAGATCGGCACATAGGTCACCACAATTCCCTTCTCCGTAGCCGCGCTAAGGTCAATATTATCCACGCCCACGCCATAGCGTCCGATCGCCTTGCACTTCTGAAGTCCTTCGATGGCCTCCCTGGTAAATTTGGCTCCCACGGTCATGATCGCATCGGCGTCCGCCGCAACCTCCAGAATCTCCTGCGGAGTGATCGCGTTGTACTGGGTCACCGTGCAGCCGAAGCCCTCAATAATATTTTTCTCATAATCTGAGATAGGAAGTATCCGATCTACAAAAACAATCTTGAAATCCTTCATATTCTAAACTGCCTCCTTGTCAACATCCTTGAACACCTTCAGGTTGTAGAAGGGGAGCACCTCATCGGCGATCCGTTTATATGCGTCGTTGGGAGAAAGACCCCACTGCACCGGACATGGACTGATCACCTCGATGATCGAAAAGCCCTTGCAGTCGATCTGATTCTGCACGCCTTTCATGATGGCTTTTTTGGTCGCGTTGATGTGGGCAGGCGTATCTATGGTCACGCGCTCCGCATAACACACGCCGTCGAGCTGTGAGAGCATCTCGCAGATACGGATCGGTCTTCCATGGTACTCCGCCTCTCTTCCATCCACACAGGTAGCCGATTTCTGTCCAATCAGTGTCGTGGGAGCCATCTGTCCGCCGGTCATACCATAGATTCCATTGTTCACAAAAATAACCGTCAGGTTTTCGCCTCTGGTGGCCGCATGGATGATCTCAGCCGTACCGATGGCCGCCAGATCTCCGTCGCCCTGATAACCAATCACGACCTTATCTGGTCTGGTACGCTTGATCCCGGTCGCAACCGCCGGGGATCTGCCATGCAGCGGAAAAGCCCAGTCCATATTGAAGAAGTCATAGATCATGCCGCCGCATCCTACGTAGCATACGCCAATGGTGTCGTCGATGATCCCCATATCCAGTACGATCTCTGCCAGAAGACGGTTCACGATCCCGTGTCCGCAGCCGGGACAGTAGGTAAAAATCTTTTCATTTAAGCTAGAAGGTCTTCCATAAACCTTGTTTTCCATCTAATTCCCTCCAATCTTCGATTCCCTTGATGATACTTCTGAGCTTTGGCTTCACCGCGTCCTCGCTGATGATACTGCCGCCCATCCTGCCATGAAAATATACCGGCTTTTTGCCTTCCAGGAACATGCGGACATCATTGCACATCATCCCTGCATTGTGCTCCAGAACCACCACTGCCTTCGCATTCTCCACTGCCTTTCTCAGGCCGGCGATATCAAACGGCCAGAGCGTAATCGGGCGGAACAGGCCAACCTTGAAGCCCTCCTCCCGGAGCTCCGCCACCATCCCATGGGCAATCCGGGATACAAAGCCAAAGGCCACGATAACCACATCCGCGTCATCCGTCTCAACGGACTCTGAGCGCGGTTCCTCTTTCTCACATTTCGCGTACTTTTCCTGCAGATGCAGATTGTGAGCTTCCAGCTCCTCCGCGGAATTCTTCGGCTCCGCCTTTCTGGCCGCACGTCCTCTGCACCCGGTCAGCGCATAGTCCCTCTCCGGCAGATCTTCCGGCTCAATCGCTTCCGGGAACTCTACCTGCTCCACCATCTGTCCGATCGTGCCATCCGCCAGAACCATGGCCGGATTCCGGTATTTATCCGCCAGTTCAAAGGCAAGCCTTGTCAGATCCGCGGCTTCCTGCACGGAACTGGGAGCCAGCACGATAGTGTGATAATCACCGGTGCCGCCGCCTTTCACCGCCTGATTATAATCATTCTGGGTCGCCAGGATATTGCCAAGACCTGGACCTCCGCGCATCATGTCCACAATAACGGCAGGCATCTCGATATACGCAATGTGAGAAATGCCCTCCTGCTTCAGGCTCATGGCTGTGCTGGCCGAGGAAGTCATGGCGCGGAAACCGGCGCAGGCGCTTCCGTATACCGCATTAATGGCCGTGTTTTCGCTCTCCGTCTGGATAAACACATGCCCTTTTTTCCTTCATGTGCTTTGCCATATAGGCAGTCAGCTCATTTTGAGGCGTGATCGGATAGCCATAATAGGCTTTGACGCCGGAACGGATCGCGGCCTCGCCGATCGCCTCATTTCCTTTCATAAACAGTTTCTTTGACAAATCTTTGTCCTCCTTTCCCGTTTCGTATACTGTATACAATATTTTGCCGCAAAACATTCTTCTCCACAGGCGTCCATTTACAAATATATTACTTATGGAAAAGCCTGTTCGACAGATTCTGGATCCGGATCAGGTGTTCCCTGCTGTAGAAATCCGCAGCCTCCGCGTTTCCATCCAAAATGGCATTTAAAATCCTCTCGTGCTGCTCTGTACACTCACGGATGCTCTCATCCACGGAAAGGCAGGCAAATCGCAGACGGTAAAGTCTGTCCTGCAATGATTCCTCCATGGAAATAAAACGAGAATTTCCCGCAATGCTCAGGATTTCATGATGGAATTCCACGTCCAGAGTCATAAATCTCTGCACATGCGTTTCCTTGTCCTCGCCGACATCATTCAGACTGCGTATCCGCTGAAAATTCCGCGTCAGCGACTCCTTTTGCTGTCCTGTAATCCTTTGCGCTGCCATCCTTGCCGCCTCGCCCTCCAGAGCCCGGCGCACCTCCAGGATTTCACGCATGTCATCCTCAGTCAATTCATTGATGGCAAACCCATAATTGGGCGTCATGGAAATATAACCCTCAAAATTCAGTCTGCGCAGCGCCTCTCTGATCGGAGTCCTGCTGACGCCAAGCAAATCGGAGAGCTTTGATTCGGTCAGCCTCTCGCCGCCCTTCAGCTCCTCCTCCACAATACTTCGTTTGATTTCCTCATAGGCTTTTGTGCTCAGAAGGCTATATTCTTCATTAATATTTTTCATTCTTTGTTTACGGCTCCTCTTTGTCTGTATACAGAATACTATCTTTTTTTTGACCTGTCAATCTGTTTTTTTTGCGAATTGTATACAATCATTTTTGCTTTTTCGTCCTTTTTAACAAATCTTGCTGTTTTTTTGCTTTTCCCCTCATATAATTGTTGACATTTTTCATCTACTTTAGTATTCTGTATACAATGTACGGGACAAGTGAAGACTACTCAAGAAGCAACAGCGTAAATCCTGTTATTTCACCCTGAAACTTTTTATTTTCATGATCTATTTGTATACAATATTATTCTCTTTGTCTTTCTCAGGGTGATGCATTAAATTCAGGAAAGTGAGGTGATTTTTTAAATTCGAAAATTGCAAGTGCAAGTTGAACACATCCGCGAAAAGCTTCAATAG
>JAJQCG010000046.1 GCA_021202815.1 Lachnospiraceae bacterium
TCACCTCCCGTATTCTCGCCTCCAGGCCGCTGTAACGTGTCTGCTCGTTCGTATTTTCAATCATCATTGCAAAGGTCTCCCGGCTCCCGACCAGTATCACACAGGAGCGCGCGCGCGTAACCGCCGTATAGAGCAGGTTTCGGTTCATGAGCATGCGCGGCCCCGTGAGCAGCGGGATCACAACCGCTGGATACTCACTGCCCTGGGATTTGTGAATCGTCTCCGCGTAGGCCAGTTCCTGCGCGCCCAGATCGTCAAAACGGTAGCTGACCGTCCGGTATTCGTCGAACAGCACCTCCACCGTCTCCGCCAGACTGTCGATCCGCGTAATCACGCCCATATCCCCATTGAAAATCCCGGTACCCCTGTCGATCGCGATTCCATATCGATTCCGCGCCTCCCACTCGGCCTGATAATTATTTTTGATCTGCATGACCTTGTCGCCCTCACGCAGCAGACCATGCGCGGTCTCACGCTCCGCCTTATCGGAAGACGCCGGATTTAGGTATTTCTGCAGTATCTCGTTCAGATGCTCCACGCCGAGCGCGCCCTTCCGCATCGGCGTGAGCACCTGAATGTCAAAGGGCTTCGCGTTCACATAGGGCGGCAGCTTCTCCTGTACCAGAGCGAGCACAACCCGCAGGATCACCGTCGGATCCTGCCGTTCCAGGAAGAAGAAATCCTGGCTGTGATTGTCCGGTATCACCTGCTCCCCGCGGTTGATCTTATGGGCGTTGACAATGATATCGCTCCGGCCCTCCTGGCGGTAGATTTTCTGCAGCATGACCACGGGACAGGCCTCTCCGCGGATCATGTCCTTCAGCACGCAGCCCGGCCCGACGCTCGGGAGCTGATTGATATCTCCGACCAGAATCAGCCGCGTTCCGGGACAGACCGCCTTCAGCAGCGCATGCATCAGAAAGATATCGACCATCGACATCTCGTCGATGATGATCACATCTGCTTCGAGCGGGTTTTCCTCATTTCGCTCAAAGCGGGCCGCGCTGCGCTCCTGCGACGGCTCGCCCGACAGTTCGAGCAGTCGATGAATCGTCATCGCCTCATAACCGGTCGCCTCCGTCATACGCTTCGCCGCCCGGCCGGTCGGCGCGGCGAGTAGAATCGTCATCTCTTCCGTCTCAAAATAGCGGATGATCGTGTTGATCGTCGTCGTCTTGCCCGTCCCGGGTCCTCCGGTAATGATCAGCAGTCCGTTCTTCACCGACTCGACCACGGCCCGACGCTGCATCTCATCGAGCTCGATCTCCTCGCCCTGCTCCACGACGCGCAGCTTCTCCAGGATCTGCGCCTCCTCCATCTCACATTTCAGATTCAGATCGTGCAGCATTTTCGCCACATTCAGCTCCATATAATAATACTGGCTGTAGAATACGAGCGTCTGCGCGTCCTGCTCTTTGATAAGCAGCTTCCCCTCAATGCAGAGATTCATCATCTGTGTCGTAAGCCCTTCCTCCTCTACACCGAGCAGCTCCGCGGTCCGATGCAGGAGCTGTTCCCTCAGAAGGCAGGTGTGTCCCTCTCCCGCCGCCTGCTGCAGAACATAGAGAAGGCCGCTGCGTATCCGATAGTCTGAATTTGTATGGATGCCGATACGCGCCGCAAGCTCGTCCGCGGTGCGAAAGCCGATGCCATCGATGTCCTCCGCCAGGCGGTAAGGATTTTCTTTTACCGTCTGAATCGTCTTCGCGCCATACTGCCGGTAGAGCTTCACGGAGAGGGACGCGGAGACGCCGTACTGCGCCAGAAACATCATCGTCTGGCGAAGCTCCTTCTTCTCCTCCATCTGTTCATAGATTTCCCGCGCCTTGCGCTCGTTGATCCCCTTCACCTCCGCGAGACGCTCCGGCTCCTCCTCGATAATCCGGAATGTATCTCCATGAAAGCGCCGGACGATGCGTGCGGCCAGCGCCGCTCCGATGCCTTTAACCGCACCGCTGCCAAGATAACGCTCCATGGCCGTCTCATCCTCCGGCGCCAGGATCTCGTAATGCTCCGCCTGCAGCTGCTCTCCGTAGAGCGGATGGACCTTCATCGTCCCGGATACCTCGATCAGCTCTCCCTCCGAGAGCAGGGAAAAGCTGCCGACGCAGGTCAGCTCCTCGCCGTCCGCGACCAGCTGGAACACTGTATAACCGTTATCCGCATTGCGGAATACGATATGCTCTACATAGCCTTTGCGTACCTCAGCCAACTTCGCACTTCCTCTCTATACATCCCCTTGCATAAAAGAAGCCGCCGCAGAGTACCGTTTCCCGCCTCCGGCAAAAAACAGTCTCCCGCGACAGCCCCACGTCGTCGCTCTATGATTTTTTAGTCCTCATCACGGTGTCCGGAAATGAACTCCACATACTTGCCCGTTCCGATCGCCACGCATTTCATCGGATCCTCCGCCGTCATCGTGTTGATGCCGGTCTTGGACTCCAGCAGCTCCTCCAGACCGCGCAGCAGCGCGCCGCCGCCCGTCAGCACGATCCCGCGCTCCGCAATATCCGCGGTCAGCTCCGGCGGTGTGCGCTCCAGCACGCTGTGCACCGCCTCCACGATCTGCGCTGTCGTCTCGCGCAACGCCTCCTCCGTCTCCTCGGAGGTCACCGTCACGGTCTTCGGAAGACCTGTCACCAGATTCCTTCCGCGCACATCAATGCTCTCCACCTCAGCTCGTGGATAGCAGCTGCCTACCTTGATCTTGATATCCTCCGCCGTGCGCTCACCGATCAGGAGATTGTGCTTCTTGCGCATAAAGCGGACAATCGCCTCATCAAAATCATCACCTGCGATCTTGATCGAAGTGCTGACAACCGTGCCGCCAAGGGAGATCACGGCGATGTCCGTCGTGCCGCCTCCAATGTCGACGATCATATTGCCGCAGGGCTTCGCGATATCGATGCCCGCGCCAATCGCAGCCGCGATGGGCTCCTCAATGATAAAGACCTCGCGGGCGCCCGCCTGGTAGGTCGCGTCCTCTACCGCCTTCTTCTCCACCTCGGTCGCCCCGCTCGGAATACAGACCGCGATCTTCGGCTTGCGGAAGGTCTTCTTGCCCACCGCCTTGCGGATGAAATGCTCAATCATCTTCTCCGTCACGGTGAAGTCCGCAATCACACCCTGCCGCAGCGGACGCACCGCCACAATATTGCCCGGCGTACGGCCCAGCATCAGACGGGCCTCCTCACCGATCGCCTTAATCTTATTTGTATCTCTGTCAAACGCCACTACGGACGGCTCTTTCAACACAACGCCCTTTCCCCGGATATACACAAGGATGCTGGCAGTCCCCAAATCGATTCCAACCTCTGTGCCTGGCATAAGTATTCCCCTTTCGTTCTCTTCTTCTCTATAATGTATCTTAAATTATGATCTGTCAAGGCTCATCGAGCAAACTTCATTATACATAATTTCCCATAAAAAGAAAAGTCCTATTTTGTGAAGTTTTCTTTAAATCCCCTCCGCAATCCGCGATACCCCCACATAATACTCGGAAATTTTATACCAGGTTCGGTAATCAACGCTCCCCGTCACCGGCAGCCCGAAGATGGACTGGAACTTTTCGACCGCAGCGCGCGTGGCCGGACCATAGACGCCATCCGCCGTGATACGCGGCAGCGCCGGATACGCTTCCGCGATTACACGCAGCTCCTCCTGCAGCTGCAGTACCTTCTGCCCGCTTGAGCCCTCCGAGAGGTCGTAGCCCGGCCAGGACGCGGGCACGCCCGAAATCTCCTCCGCAGTGTTGATATAGATGCTTTCTCCATAATAATGGCGCAGGATCTCAATTGTACTGTAGCCCTGCTGCGCCAGACTCTGCGAGCCCCACTGGCTGAGCCAGTTCGGACAGCTCACATTCCGTCCGTCGCAGTACTGCGTCAACAGCGGCTGCTTCACATTGGGCCGCGACAGATAATTACCGAACATCTCGTCCACGACATTGGAAATCGTGTCAAAAATGTTTCTGCCATACACCCACTTCTGGTCAAAGGCTGTGGAGGAGGTGAGCGTGAAATCATAACCCCTGCCCCGGTAATACTCCGTGTAGACGCGGTTCAGTGTAAAGGACATAATCGCCAGCACATTCGCGCGGATCGCCGCATCCTCCCAGGTTGCATAAATTTCGCTGCTGGCGACATTTTTAATGTAATCGCGGTAACGAACCCAGTAATCTCCCGCACTCGAATCGGTCGGCGCGCCGTCGTGCACCACGATGTATTCCGGGACGACCACGCGGCTCAGGACGATCTCGCCCGTCTCCGTCATGGGCAGAACCTCCGGTTCCGCGATTTTCGGCGGGTAGTTGCCGAACAGAACATGCGGGCCGATCACAATCCTCTCGTAGTCTGCCGAATCTCCCGCCCCCATGGAAATCTCCTGGATCGCCGTCACGCCTGGCAGCACCTCCGTTCCCGCCACCTCGACGTCCTCGTAACCTGACGCCTCCGCGCGGACTGTATACAGCGCGTAAGGCTGCTGCTCTAAATCACTCAGGCTGTAGGCCGGCTCCGGCGTCGGCAGATCGATCGCTTCCGTCATACCGGACTCGTCAGTCGTCAGGCGAATCGTCTCCCCCTCCGGGTCACCCTCATATGTAATTTCCACCGTCGCCCCGGCGACCGGGCGCAGCGAGCGCCCTTCCATCAGCCGTACCCGCAGCATCCCTCTGCTCCAATCATTTTCAGGCATAAAAAGACCTCGTTCTCATACATTTCTTTACTATATATATGAGAAAAGACTCTGTAAATTCATGAAAGCGCGCGGCAAAGCTTCATCTCCGGGTATTGACTCCGCCTGTTTTTACCGCTATATTGAAAATATCGCAACGATTCAGAAAAAGGGGGATCTCCAGATGGCAGTCACGACAACAGAACTCAGGAAAAAATTTACAGAACTCTTCGGTGCAGGAGCTGAGCCAAAGGCATACTTTGCTCCGGGACGCGTCAACCTGATCGGCGAGCACACCGACTACAACGGCGGACATGTCTTTCCCTGCGCGCTGACGATCGGCACCTACGGACTGATTCACCCGCGCACAGACCGGAGACTGCGCTTTTACTCGCTGAATTTTGAAGATACGGGCCTTGTGGAGAGTTCCCTCGACGAGCTGACGCCGGATGAAAAAGCCGGCTGGACAAATTATCCGAAGGGCGTCATGTGGACCTTCGGGCTGCGGGGATACCGGATCACGCAGGGAGCGGATATCCTGATCTACGGAGACATTCCGGCCGGCAGCGGCCTGTCCTCCTCCGCCTCTCTGGAGGTGCTGACCGGACTCATGCTGCGGGAGACTTACGGCTTCGACATCTCCATGGTCGACCTCGCGCTGATCGGACAGTATTCGGAAAATCATTTCAACGGCATGAACTGCGGTATCATGGACCAGTTTGCCTCCGCCATGGGCAAAAAGGACTGCGCAATCTTCCTCGACACAAGTGATCTCTCCTATGAATACGCGCCTGTAAAGCTGCCGGACGCCAGGATCGTCATCACGAACAGCAAGGTCAAACACAGCCTCGTCTCCTCCGCCTACAATGACCGCAGACGGGAGAGTGAAACCGCGCTGAAGGATCTGCAGACGGTGGTGAATATCCGAACGCTGGGAGACCTGACAGAGAAGCAGTTCGAACAATACAAGGACGCCGTCAAGGATCCCGTCTGCCGCAGGCGCGCGAAGCACGCGGTCTATGAGAACCAGCGCACGATTCACGCCGTAGAGTCCCTGAAAAAGAATGATATTGTCACTTTCGGAAAGCTGATCAACGCCTCGCACGTCTCCCTGCGCGACGACTACGAGACCTCCTGTCCGGAAAATGATCTGCTCGCGGAGCTGGCCTGGAGCGTCCCCGGCTGCCTCGGCTCTCGCATCACGGGCGGCGGCTTCGGCGGCTGCAACGTCAGCATCGTAAGAAACGACGCCATAGAACAGTTCATCGAAGCGCTGGATAAACCCTATACCGAAAAGACCGGCCACCGGGCGGAGTTCTATGTGGTGGATATCGGAGACGGTGCGCACGCTCTGGACTGAACAGACAGGAAAAGGGGCAGGCCGCTTTTACGGCTCCTGCCCCTTTACAACTATTCATTCTTCTTTATTTCTCTGCTCCTCCACCAGAGTGCTTTCTTCATGCCCCGGCTCCCCGGTCTGCACCTCTTCCTCTCCTCCCGGAACATCCGGCGCGGACTCTTCCTCCTCCGGCTTCATCAGCGTACGGATCGAGCTGACGACCAGCGCCACGCCGAACACCGCAAAGGCAATTGGCGCAATCGTAGCGATGATCAGCGTGGTTCCCGCCATGTCGCCGCGCGACTGAAGCATCTGCCAGGCCAGATAGACCAGGTAACCTCCCGCCAGCAGATAAATCATCTGTCTCCCCTTATCATTCATCCAAAGACACCTCCTGAGCTTCTAAATTCTCCAGATTATCCAGCCACACCCGCGCACAGGCATCGCTTGGCATACGCAGATCTCCGCGCGGCGACACTGCGACCGTACCGACCTTCGGTCCGTCCGGCAGGCAGGAACGCTTGAACTGCTGCGCGAAAAAGCGCCGCACAAAGGTTTTCAGCCATTTGAGAATCACATCATCCGCATATTCTCCCGCAAAGGCCTGCCTTGCCAGATAATAGATCTTGTCCGGGGCGAAACCAAAACGCAGCATATAATATAGAAAGAAATCGTGCAGCTCGTAGGGACCCACGAGATCCTCCGTCTTCTGAGAAATCGTCCCGTTCTCGGGCGGCAGAAGCTCCGGGCTCACCGGCGTGTCGAGAATGTCGAGCAATACGCCGGTGAGGCTTTCATCGCCGCAGGTGTCCGCGTAGTAGCGGACCAGATGGTGCACAAGTGTCTTCGGCACAGAGACATTGACGCCGTACATCGACATATGGTCGCCATTGTAGGTCGCCCAGCCGAGCGCCAGCTCCGACATATCGCCGGTCCCTATGACCATGCCGCCGGTCTGGTTCGCGATATCCATCAGGATCTGTGTCCGCTCCCGCGCCTGGGAATTCTCATAGGTCACATCGTGAATGCTGTCATCGTGTCCGATGTCGCGGAAATGAATGTTCACCGCCTCGCGGATATCCACCTCCCGGAGATTCGCGCCGAGCCGTCTCGTCAGCTCGCAGGCATTGTGATAAGTGCGGTCTGTCGTCCCGAAGCAGGGCATCGTCACCGCCGTAATACAGCTGCGGTCGAGGCCAAGCCGGTCCGCCGCTTTCGCCGCGACGAGCAGGGCGAGCGTCGAATCGAGGCCACCGGAGATGCCGATCACCGCACTCTTACAGTTCGTATGCTCCATACGCTTTTTCAATCCCAGCGACTGAATCGCGAAAATTTCCTCGCAGCGTTTCTGACGCTCCTCTGCGTGGCCCGGCACAAAGGGCGCGCGATCGACAAAACGGTCAAAGGGTGCATCATGCGCGGCCATCGCGTAGCTCGTCCGCACATACTGCTCCACATCCGTGGAAACCTGATAGGTGGTGTAATGCCTGCGCTCTCCCGCAAGCCGCTCGATATCCAGATCCGCATAGATTGTCTCATTCTCAAAGCGCCGGGATTCCCTCAGCAGCGAACCGTTCTCACAGATCAGGTGATGACCGCCAAAGACGAGATCGGTCGAGGACTCGCCCTCCCCGGCGCTCGCATAGATGTAACCGCAGACAAGGCGACCCGACTGGCTGCGGACCAGCTCCCGCCGATAGCTGTCCTTACCTGTGATCTCATCACTCGCGGAGAGATTCACGATCACAGTCGCTCCCTGCATCGCGTGACGGACCCCCGGCGGATTCGGCGCCCAGACGTCCTCGCAGATCTCCGCCGCCACCTCAAGGCGCGGCATGTCCGCACAGGAAAAGAGCTGATCCGTCCCGAAGGGTACCTTCTCTCCCGAAAGCCACTCAACTTCCACGCACTTCTCCGGCCCCGCCGTGAAATGACGCTGCTCATAGAATTCACTGTAATTGGGGATGTGCGTCTTCGGCACGAGCCCCAGAAGCCGTCCATCCGAGTACGCCGCCGCCACATTGTAGAGCTTCCCCTTCATCTCCATCGGCAGACCGACGAAAAACAGGCCGTCCATCCCTGCGCTGGCCTTCACGACGGCAGACAACGCGTTTTTTGCCTCCGTGAGCAGCAGCTCCTGACGGAAGAGATCGCTGCAGGTGTAACCGGTGATGCAGAGCTCCGGAAAGACGATAATCCGCGCGCCGCGCGCCCACATCTCTTTCATCAGGCGGATGATCTCTCCCGCGTTGTATTTCGGATCCGCCACACGAATCTTCGGAGCCGCTGCCGCCGCCTTCACAAATCCGTATTTCATCTTATTTGCTCCTCCTGACGATTTCTTTAAGGTCCTCCACCGAAAATTCATAGGGCGTATTGCAGAAATGGCACTTCACCTCAACCGGCTTTCCGTCCTGTATCATCTCGTTCAGTCCCTTGCGCCCCACGCTGAGCAGCGCCTTCTCCACGCGCTCCCTGCTACAGTTGCAGTAGAAGCGGGTGTCCGTCCTCTCCAGGAATTCCACGTCAAACTCGCCCAGGATCTCCGTCAGCAGCTGTTCCGGCGTGAAGCCGCGATCCAGATAGGTCGTCACGGAATGAATATCCGAAAGCTTTCGCTCCAGACGATCAATAATCGCGTCCTCCACCTCCGGCATCAGCTGAATGATAAATCCGCCCGCACGACGCACCGTATTGTCGCGCTCCATGAGGACGCCCAGTCCCACTGTGGAGGGCGTCTGCTCCGAATTTGCAAAATAATAGGTCAGGTCCTCGGCAACCTCTCCGGTCTGCAGCTCGGTCTGCCCCACATAGGGCTCTTTCAGACCCAGATCCTTGACGACGCTCAGCGTTCCCGCGCCGAGCGCACCTCCGACATCCAGCTTGCCCCGGCTGTTCGGCGGCAGCATCACCTCCGGGTGATTGACATAGCCCTTCACCCCTCCATGGGAATCCGCGGTCACGGTCAGACCGCCGATCGGTCCATCGCACTGAATCTGCAGGGTAAGAAGGTCTTCCTCCCCCTTCATCATAATTCCCATCATGGCCCCGGCGCTCATCAGACGCCCCAGAGCCGCTGTCGCCACAGGGCTTGTATTGTGGCGCGCCCGCGCTTCCTCCACCATATCTCTCGTCGTCACCGCAAAGGCCCGGATCTGCCCGTCCGCCGCCGTAGCCCTCACAATATAATCACTCATTTTCTCTCTCCTTCCTCCGCGCGCCGTCGGCAGATCACATAGACCCGCTCTGAATCTTCCCGCGGCGGTTCATGGGTAAACGCATCATATATGTGCAGCAGTTCTAGCCCTGAGCGCCGCACCAGCTCCTCTATCGTGGAAAGCCGGTAGGCGCGCTGATAATGCGTCTCCTCGTATTTTCTATATAAGCCCGAAGCTTCTCTCTCAAAAAGTGTCAGATTATACTCATTGATCATAGATTCCCCGTCGTAATAGTTTTCCCAGATGAAGCTTCCTTCCTCCCTGTTTTCGGCTATGGTCTGCTCTCCCAGGAGCTCCCGGTACTTATACTCCGTATTCAGGTCAAAAATAAAGAGACCGCCGTAGTCCAGATAATTGCGTGCCGCCGCGCGTAAAATTCCAAGAATTTCCTCCTCCTGCAGCACATAGTTCAGAGAGTCGCAGACGCAGACAATCGCCTGCACAGTGCCGTAAAGTTCAAACTCCCGCATATCCTGCTGTAAGTACAGAATGTCATGGCCGGATTCCGCACGTTTCTGAACGGCCTCCTCGAGCATTTCCTCCGACTGATCGACGCCGATCATATCATAGCCCGCCGCCGCGAGCAGCTCCGTCATCTGACCGGTGCCGCAGCCGAGCTCACAGACCAGCCCCTCCGACACCCCATATTCGCGTAAGATGCCGGTCAGATATCCGCACCATTCCCCATAGGGCACGTCGTCCATAAACAAATCATAGACCTTCGCAAAGCCCGTGTACGCCTCCATCCTTACACCTCCGCTGAAAAGAAAGGGGCTGTTCCTGTCAAAACAGCCCCTTTTTCCTTCTATTCTTTGTCGTCGCGCCTAGTTGTGGCTGCTCAGATATTTCTCGATATTCTCGATGGCAGTCTCCTCATCGTCTCCATCCGCAGTCACAGTCACCGATGAACCGGTAGAAAGCCCCAGCGTCATCATACCCATGATGCTCTTTGCATTCACCTTCTTGTCGCCCGTCTCCACATAGATCTTGCTGTCGTACTGACTTGCGACCTGCACCAGCACCGCGGCCGGTCTGGCCTCGAGCCCACTGGCGAGTTGAACAGTGATCGGTTTTTTAATCATTATGGCTCCTCCTTTTACTCCTCTGAGCGTTCTCGGAAACTCAAAACCTCCCGAGATTCCGCTCTTTTTTACATGTTC
>JAJQCG010000206.1 GCA_021202815.1 Lachnospiraceae bacterium
TACCTTAATTTTTCAGAATTGTTTCAATTGTACGTTGAGTTTCCGAGACCACTCCCTCTTTGCCCTCTCGCAGCCGTTCAGCCATCGTACTCAGCCTGCGAAGGCGATGATTCATCCCGGACTTTCCGACGGGCGGGTCCAGCATATCCCCCAGTTCCTTAAGGCTGGCGTCCGGATACTCCAGCCTCAGCCTGGCTGTCTCACCCAGGCTCCCGCTCAGATGCCTCAGTCCCACCCTCTGATCGATATACTGAATATCCTCGATCTGGCGAACCGCGGCGGAAACCGTCTTGTTCAGATTGGCAGTCTCACAGTTCACCTTGCGGTTCACCGAATTCCGCACTTCCTTCACAATCCGTACATTTTCGAGCTGCATCAGCGACACGTGAGCACCGATAAGGCCGAGCAGATCAACAATCTGGGACCCTTCCTTCACATACACGACGAAATGCCTCTTGCGCGGGACGATCTTCGCATCAATCCCAAATCCGCCCAACACGCTCCGAATCTCCTCCGCCTTCTCCCGATCAGTACATACGATCTCGAGATGGTAGGATTTCTCCGGATCGCTGACGGATCCGGCTGCCAGGAATGCCCCCCGTATAAAAGCACGCCTGCAGCAGCTCTGCCTCAGCAAATAACTATGTATTCGCGCCATACAGCCGTCCATGTTCCCGTCCGAATCCACGAGCTGCGTGTCCGTGAGCAGCCGCTTTGCCTCCCTGTCGCGGCAGACTGCCACGGTATAATACCGCGCACCGCGCTTTCCTCGGACGGAGACTTCCGTTTTCATATTAAAGGTTTTTCTCAATAATGTAAAGTACTTTCTTGCAACGGACAAATTTTCTGTCTGGATTTTCACACTGAGACGACCGTCCCCCGAAGCGCAAATTTTTCCGCAAAAGCTCAGGATTGCCGCTGTTTCCGCCAGTCTGCAGTGCCTTCCCGGCGACGTCTGTCTGGAAAGCTCTTCCTTGATTTCTCCGGAAAATGACATGCAATTTCCTCACTTTCCCCGGGTCGCGTCCTTTCCGATATCCCGGTGTTCCAGCTTCACGCCGTAATCGCTCTGCCGCCGCAGCCGCTCGTAGAGCCTGTCTGCCAGGGTCACAGAGCGGTGCTTCCCGCCTGTACAGCCGATCGCGATCACCAGCTGGTTCTTCCCCTCCAGCACATAATTCGGAATCAGAAAATGCAGCATATCCTCCAGCTTGTCCAGGAAAATATGCGCCATGTCAAAGCCCATCACGAAATCCTGAATCTCTTTATCATTTCCGGTCAGCCTGCGCAACTCCTCATGATAATAGGGATTCGGAAGGAAACGGACATCAAAGACAAGGTCCGCGTCATTGGGAATACCGTACTTAAAGCCGAAGGAGAGCACCGTAATCATCAGGTTCTTGAACGCACGGTTCTGCACAAAGATCTGTTCCATCTCCTGCTTCAGCTCCCGCACGAGGAGCTGGCTCGTATCAATAATATAATCTGCCTGCTTTTTCAGAAAAACCAGACGTTCACGCTCGAGCGTAATGCCCTGCTCAATCCTGCCGGACTCCGCCAGCGGGTGCGCGCGGCGCGTCTCCTTGTAGCGTTTCACCAGCACGTCGTCGCTCGCGTCAAGAAACAGGATCTCATAGGCGATGCCCTGTGCCGTCAGATGCTCCAGCACCTGCTGCAGCTGATCCAGGGACTTGCCGCTGCGCACGTCAATTCCGATCGCCACCTTCGTGATCTCGCTGTTTCCGGAAGCGGTCAGCTCCGCAAATTTATCAATGAAAGGGACGGGCAGGTTGTCCACGCAGAAATAGCCCGCATCCTCCAGTATTTTCAATGCCGTCGCTCTGCCGGCTCCGGACATGCCTGTCACAATCACAAGTCTCATAGCCGTCTCTCCTTCTCACCGAAGCCCAGAAGCTTCACCTCCGGCTCCAGCCGGACGCCGGACTGTTCGTATACTCTGCGCTGCACTTCACCGATCAGCTCCCATATCTGGGACGCTGTAGCATCCCCGCGGTTGATCACGAAGCCACAGTGCTTTTCCGACACCTGTGCGCCGCCGACCCGAAAACCGCGCAGCTGCGCATCCTCGATCAGCTTTCCTGCGAAATAGCCCTCCAGACGCTTGAAGGTACTGCCCGCGCTCGGATACTCGAGCGGCTGCTTCGCGAGGCGTTTCTGCTTCAGTTCTTCCATACGCGCGCGAATCGACTCCGGCTCGCCTTCCGCAAGCTCCAGCTCCACCTCCAGGACGATGCCGCCCTCCGCGGCGACCCGGCTTCTGCGATAGCCGAACTGCATTTCATCGCCGCTGTAATTCTGCTCTGTCCCGTCCGGCAGAAGCACGCGCACGCGCCGTACTACGTCCTTCATCTCTCCGCCGTAGGCTCCCGCGTTCATGACCATCGCCCCGCCGATCGTCCCCGGTATCCCGGATGCAAACTCAAGGCCCGTCAGACTGTGCTCCAGCGCAAACTTCGCCGCGCGCACGATCTGAACACCGGCCTGCAGCACGAGATGTGTCTCCTCCGCTCTCATTCCCGACACATTCCGAAAGAGGTGGATAACGACGCCGTCATAGCCTTCGTCGCTGACCAGCAGATTGCTGCCGTTCCCCACGATATACCAGGGCATCTTCTGCGTATGGCACAGATCAATCACCGCGCGCAGCTCCGGCACGGACTGCGGCTCCACCAGGTAGCGCGCGGGGCCTCCCACGCGGAAGGTCGTATGAAATTTCATCGGCTCGTCGGGCAGTACACGCTCTTCGTCCAGAATCTCCCGCAGCTGCTCCAGCATCGTCGTCCTCCATGGTCGCTTTATTTTCCCCATCATACAACAGAAACGGGGATTTGTCGAGGGGCGCCTGGCTATAAGCGCCTTGGCTACACGGACGCCCACCCCGGGATGGTATCCATATTCGGACCCGCTCCCGCTCAGGGAAAAGCGTAGCGGACACTAAACTCAGTCTGCGCCTGGCGGCTTGACTTCGTTAAGTGCCGACGCTTTTCCAATGGTTCGTATATGGATACCATCCCAGGGTGGGCTACACTGTGGCTAGTGATATCCCAGCATGGTCCGGCTGTATTTCTGTAGGCGGACCATGCGGCGGCGGCCACGTATCTTACCCTAGATACTTCTTCACGTACTGGCCGGTATAGGACTCCGGCACCTCGGCGACCTGCTCGGGAGTGCCGCAGGTGACGACCGTTCCGCCGCCGTCGCCGCCCTCCGGACCCATGTCGATGATGTAGTCGGCGGTCTTGATGACGTCAAGGTTGTGCTCGATGACGATGACCGTGTTGCCTCCCTCGGCCAGGCGCTGCAGAATCTCAGTCAGCTTGTGGACGTCTGCGAAGTGCAGACCGGTCGTCGGCTCATCGAGGATGTAGACGGTACGCCCGGTGCTGCGGCGGCTCAGCTCGGTCGCGAGCTTGATGCGCTGCGCCTCGCCGCCCGAGAGCGTCGTGGACGGCTGCCCCAGCTTGATGTAGGAGAGGCCGACATCGTAGAGCGTCTCAATCTTGCGGCGGATAAAGGGGACATTTGCAAAGAAATCGAGCGCCTCCTCAACCGTCATCTCCAGCACGTCGTAGATGCTCTTTCCTTTATATTTTACTTCAAGCGTCTCGCGATTATACCTCTTTCCATGGCAGACTTCGCAGGGCACGTAGACATCCGGCAGAAAGTGCATTTCGATCTTCAGGATGCCGTCTCCGGCGCAGGCTTCGCAGCGACCACCCTTCACATTGAAACTGAAGCGCCCCTTCTTGTAGCCCTTCGCCTTCGCATCGGAGGTCGAGGCAAAGAGGTCGCGGATCATGTCGAAGACGCCAGTATAAGTGGCCGGGTTCGAGCGCGGCGTGCGCCCGATCGGCGACTGGTCGATGCAGATGACTTTGTCGAGCTGCTCCATACCCTCGATCGTACGGTGCTTTCCGGGAATCGTCCGCGCCCGGTTCAGCGTCTTCGCAAGGCTCTTGTACAGAATTTCATTGACCAGCGAGCTCTTTCCGGATCCGGACACGCCGGTCACGCAGGTCAGGACGCCGAGTGGAAAGCGCACGTCGATATTTTTCAGGTTATTTTCGCGGGCGCCGCGAACGGTCAGCCAGCCGGTCGGCGTGCGTCGGCGCTCCGGTACGGGAATCTTCAGACGGCCGCTCAGATACGCACCGGTAATGGAAGCCGGATTGGCCATCAGGTCCTCAGCGGTCCCAGTCGCGACGACCTCGCCGCCGTGCTCGCCCGCGCCGGGGCCGATATCGACGATGAAGTCCGCCGCGCGCATGGTGTCCTCGTCGTGCTCCACGACAATCACCGTATTCCCGAGGTCACGCAGACGGCGCAGCGTGTTGAGCAGCTTGTCATTGTCGCGCTGGTGCAGCCCGATGCTCGGCTCGTCCAGAATATAGGCTACTCCGACGAGGCCGGAACCGATCTGCGTCGCGAGACGGATACGCTGCGCCTCGCCGCCGGAGAGCGTGCCGGTCGCACGGGTCAGCGACAGATAGTCAAGACCAACGTCCATCAGAAAGCGGATGCGCGCATGGATTTCCTTCAGGATCTGATCACCGATCAGGTGCTGCTGCCCCGTCAGCGTCATGTGCTCGAGAAAATCATTCAGATCACGCACCGACTGGTCGGTCACATCGTAAATGTTCTTATCGCAGACGGTCACCGCGAGGGAAGAGGGCTTCAGACGCTTACCCTTACAGGCGCGGCAGGGCGTGATGCGCATGAAGGACTCAAATTCCTGCTTCATCACGTCCGAGCCAGTCTCGCGATAGCGGCGCTCGCTGGCTTTGATAAGCCCCTCAAAAGCGACCGGGTAGACGCCTTCTCCGCGCTGTCCTTTATAATGTACCTTCACCTCGCGGGCCCCGCCATGGACGAGCATCTGCCGGACTTCATCCGGCAAATCCTGCCAGGGCGTGTCCAGTGAAAAATGATATTCCTTTTCCAGCGCCACCAGAATCGCATAAGTGAAGCTGGACGGGTCGGCACAGCTCTGCCAGCCGAGCACCTGGATCGCGCCGTCGCGGATGCTCAAAGTCTTATCCGGAATCATCAGATCCTCGTCAAACTCCATCTTGTAGCCCAGGCCCGCGCACTCCGGGCAGGCGCCGAAGGGATTGTTAAAGGAAAAGCTGCGCGGCTCAATCTCCTCCATGCTGATGCCGCACTCCGGGCAGGCATAGCTCGAGCTCATCGTGATGAGATCTCCTCCGATCACCTCCACAACGAGAAGGCCTTCGGCCAGGCCAAGCACTGTTTCAATCGAGTCGGCCAGACGCTTTTCAATGCCCGGCTTCACGACGAGGCGATCCACAACAATCTCGATCAGATGCTTATTATTTTTCTCGAGCTTGATTTCCTCGGAAAGCTCGTGCATATGTCCGTCGATCTTCACGCGCACGAAGCCGCTCCGTCTGGCCTTCTCGAGCACCTTCACGTGCTCGCCCTTGCGGCCCTTGACCACCGGCGCGAGCAGCTGAATCCTCGTCCGTTCCGGCAGTGCCATGATCTGATCGACCATCTGGTCGACGCTCTGCCGTTTGATCTCCCGTCCGCACTTCGGGCAGTGCGGGATACCAATGCGTGCGTAGAGCAGGCGAAAATAATCATAAATCTCCGTCACCGTGCCGACCGTCGAACGTGGATTTCGGTTCGTCGACTTCTGGTCAATCGAGATCGCCGGGGAGAGTCCCTCAATGCTCTCGACCTCCGGCTTCTCCATCTGCCCGAGGAACTGCCGCGCGTAGGAGGACAGTGACTCCATGTAGCGCCGCTGCCCCTCCGCGTAGATCGTGTCAAAGGCCAGAGAAGATTTCCCCGAACCCGAAAGGCCGGTCAGCACGACCAGCTCATTTCTCGGAATCTCCAGATCTATATTTTTCAGGTTGTGCTCAGAGGCGCCCCTGATCTTAATGTATTTTCTAAGTCCTTCCGCCATACTTTTCCCTCTTGAACAATCTCATATTGTAATGACTCGGTGCAACCGCGCCGATTTGCCTGCACAGTATAGCACATTCCGAAAAAAAAGTACAGAGCAGAGTGAACACTTGTTCTGTACTTTCTCAGACTTTTTATTGTGAGGGCCATCTCCCAACATATATTTTCAGCCCCTTGTGATCATTCGTCTGCTTACTCCAGACCGTTCATCTGCTTCTTCAGCTCGATCATCTTGTCTCGCAGCGTCGCGGCGGTCTCGAAATCCAGCTCCGCGGCGGCCTTCTTCATCTTCTTCTGGACCTGAGCGATCAGCTTCTCAAGCTCCTCCCGGCTCATTGATTCCAGATCCTTCTCAAAACGCAGCTCCTTCTGGTCCACCTCTTTGGAAATGCTGATCAGGTCGCGCACCGCCTTCTGAATTGTCTGCGGCGTGATGCCGTGCTCTTCGTTGTAGGCCTGCTGAATCTCCCGGCGGCGGTTCGTCTCCTCGATCGCGCGGCGCATGGAGTCCGTCATGTTGTCCGCATACATGATCACATGGCCCTCGCTGTTGCGCGCAGCGCGGCCGATCGTCTGCACCAGCGAGACCTCGGAGCGCAGGAAGCCCTCCTTGTCCGCGTCGAGAATCGCCACAAGCGTGACCTCCGGAATATCCAGTCCCTCGCGCAGCAGATTGATGCCGACGAGCACATCGAAGACATCCATCCGCATGTCGCGGATAATCTCCGCACGCTCGAGCGTGTCGACGTCCGAATGCAGATAGCGGACACGAATGCCGACTTCCTTCATATAGGTGGTCAGGTCCTCCGCCATCCGTTTGGTCAGCGTCGTGATCAGCACCTTATGATGTCCGGCCACTTCTTTATTGATCTCTCCGATCAGGTCGTCGATCTGCCCCTCCACCGGGCGCACGGACACCTCCGGGTCAAGCAGGCCTGTGGGCCGTATGATCTGCTCAGTCCGCAGCAGCTCATGCTCCGCCTCATATTCTCCAGGCGTCGCCGAGACAAACAGCATCTGGTCAATTTTACTCTCAAATTCCTCAAAGCTCAAGGGGCGGTTGTCCTTCGCGGAGGGCAGCCGGAAACCATAGTCCACGAGCGTCGTCTTTCGGTTCTGGTCGCCGAAGTACATCGCGCGAATCTGCGGAATCGTCTTGTGCGACTCATCAATGATGATCAGATAATCATCGTGGAAATAGTCCATCAGCGTGTGCGGCGGCACACCCGCGGGCAGCCCCGCCAGATGCCGCGAATAGTTTTCAATGCCGGAGCAGAAACCGGTCTCTTTGAGCATCTCAATATCGAAATTCGTCCGCTCCTCGATCCGCTGCGCCTCCAGAAGCTTATCCTCGCTTTTGAAATAGCGAATGCGCTCCTCGAGCTCCTCCTCAATTTTCTTCACTGCTTCCTGAATCTTTCCCGGCGGAACGACATAGTGCGACGCCGGGAAAATGGCGACGTGCAGCATCTCGCGCCGCACCTCTCCGGTCAGCACGTCGATCTCGACGATCCGGTCGATCTCATCCCCGAAAAATTCCACCCGGATGGCATGCTCACTCTCATTGGCCGGAAAGATCTCAACCACATCGCCGCGCACCCGGAAGGTACCGCGCTTGAAGTCCATCTCATTCCGGTCATACTGAATATCAATTAGCCTGCGCAGCAGCTCGTCCCGGTCGACTTCCATGCCCGGCCGCAGCGACACCGCCATCTTCTCAAAATTCTCCGGCTCGCCCAGACCATAGATGCAGGACACCGACGCCACGACCACCACGTCGCGCCGCTCGACCAGCGACATCGTCGCCGACAGACGCAGCTTGTCGATCTCGTCGTTAATCGCCGAATCCTTCGCAATGTAGGTATCGCTGGAAGGGACGTAGGCCTCGGGCTGGTAATAGTCGTAGTAGGACACAAAATATTCAACTGCGTTCTCCGGGAAAAATTCCTTGAACTCCCCATAGAGCTGTGCAGCGAGGGTCTTGTTGTGCGCAATCACCAATGTCGGCCGGTTCAGCGCCTGAATGACGTTCGCCATCGTGAAGGTCTTGCCGGAGCCCGTGACGCCCAGCAAAGTCTGGAATTGATTGCCTTTTTGGAAACCATCGACCAGATCGGCGATGGCCTGAGGCTGGTCGCCGGTGGGCTGGTACTCACTGTGTAAGATGAAGGGTTTTTGTTCAGTCTGCACAAAAGTCACCTCGAAAATCCATAGTTAAAAAAGTTCGCGTATTAGGCAGAAATTCGTCGAGCCACATACTCCGTTTTGAGAAAAATCCGCTTTCGACGAATTTTGTTCACCGCTTCTGATTTTCCAGACTGTGCGGAAACAATAAAATCATACGGAAAATATGATACCCACGCTTCCTTTCAGACGCGGATATTATAACAGATTTTACAGGGCTTGTCTATGAATATCGAACGTGAGTTCTCTATCGCCTTATAGTATCATAGTTATGTAACAGTCTGCCGATGTAACAAAACAGAGGCTCCGCAGAGCCCCTTCCATTTATCAGGCAATCCCCGACTGCCCATACCCTTATTGTAAGTCGTTTGCAAAAATATTCACATAATCCTGAAGCGGAACACTTTTAGTAGCTTCACTGTACCGCTGCTCCAGATCATCCAGCACTTCATCCATAGGTCTGGCCTTTCCCTCCGCGATCTGCTGACGCGATTCGGCCAAATCCTGAAGAACCTGTTCCGTGGTAAGCGGAGCATAAGGGTTTTCCGGCTTTTTCGAGACGAACAATCTCTGTGTAAACTCCATCACCTTCACCCTTGCCTCCTCCGGCATCACTTCCAGCATGGATACAGTTGCGTCTATTATGCTCATATATTCACTCCTTTAATCTGGCCTATCTCTTCTCCCAATTATCTGCTCATCCTCATTATAGCAGAAAGTTCTCTGAATTACACTTGTTTTTCATTGCTTTTCCGATTCGCCATCATATAGATACTTATCTACATCAATCAGTATATCCGAAATATCTTCTGCAGCCTCCTCTTCCTCTGCTTTCTTTGGCATCACCTTTTCCATGTATGCCTCCAACTCCGGAAGCTCTTCCGGAATGATATTGGCATTATCTCCATAGACATCCATCGTAATAATCTCCTTCGCGTGACCCATCAGTTTTGATACCGCTTTGGGATTAAACTCACTCTTCAAAAGCATCGTACAGTAGCTGCTCCTCAGATCATGCCAACGGATATCTGGCAGTCCGGTATCTTTCAACAGCTTCTTATAATACCGCCAGTGAAAATCCTTGCTTCTGGGATTGCCATAGCCGGAACAGCAGATATAATCACTGTCCTGAAACGCTTCCCCTCTTCTCTTTCTGTTTTTCTCATATGTCTCCCGTTCCTGAAGGATTGCCTCAAACACATAATCCGGTATAGGGAGCACCCTGCGGCTGGAAAAAGTTTTCAACTGCAACTCTGTCTTCGTAGACACCTTCCTGCCCGTACTGTTCGGCGTGCGATCCAGCTTTCTTCCAAGCTGCCGCTCTACAGACAGAGTTTGGTTGATATAATCCACATCTGAATATTTAACAGCATTGATCTCCTGTCTTCGCAGCCCCATCAACACGTTGAATAACACCTGCATATGAATAGGCGTTCCCCTGCTTGCTTCCAGCAGCTTCTGAATCTGTTCCATGTCAAGAGTTTTCGCTGTATCTATATTTCTCGTATGATATGGCCTGGCCTCCACTGTCTTTGGCAGGTTGATACCCTCTGCCGGATTTGCAACGATCAGCCTGTTCTTCACCGCATAGTGGAAGGAAACATTGATCACCACTTTGACCTGTCGTACAATATATTGAGAGTATTCAGACCTGTTCTGATACAGCCTCTGAATATCTCCTTTATCCTTTATCAGAGTCTCATGTACAAACACGATACGAAATTTTTCATACTCCTGTGTGGAACTGAATGTATGATAAGCGAAAGCGATTGGCAGACCCAGTCCATCACACTTTCCCCTGATCTGTTCAAAAGACACACCGCCGTCAAAATCCAATGCAAAAAGCTGCATCCCGATACAGTTCTCCGCTTTTATCCCTCCAACCAGATGTGCAGGGATAAATGCATGTCCCTGATTCCCTACGAGGTCTGCGATTGTCTCCAATTCCATCTCCTGCCAATTATCACATGCCCTCCTTTTTGCGCCGACGATCTCCTGTTTCTCCGGTTTCCTCTCATAAGAAACGTTGTCGATACTTACTCGTACCTTCATAGCCTTAACTCCTTTCTGATCGCGCTGCTGAGCACCGCTTTAATTTTTAGTTAGGTCACTTATAAACGATTTTTAGCGCAAAATGGCAAAATTTTCGCACAGAA
>JAJQCG010000138.1 GCA_021202815.1 Lachnospiraceae bacterium
GGACTCTATTGAAGCTTTTCGCGGATGTGTTCAACTTGCACTTGCAATTTTCGTTGCTGCAAAAAATCAAGGGTCAGGTTTTTAATTTGGACAGGTATCTGATAAAATGGATTGAAGAATAAGAAAATATGGCATTTCTCGCTTTGTGTCGTGTTGCATTATTGGCGTTTATGGTAGTGTGTGAGCGAGGAGGTGAACGGAATGAATATGAAAAAGACAGGTGAATTTCTAAAAACGCTTCGCAGAGAAAAGGGACTGACACAGGAACAGCTTGCAGAAATTCTGCTCGTGTCGGGAAGAACGGTCTCACGATGGGAAACAGGAACGAATATGCCGGATTTGGCTGTTCTCATCCAGATAGCAGAGTTCTATGAGGTAGAAGTAAAAGAAATTTTAGATGGAGAGAGGAAAGGCGGGACTATGGATAAGGAATGGAAAGAAACATTGGCTAAGGTAGCCGATTACAACAAGCTTGAGAAAGAAAAGCCAGCAAAGGCCGGCAATCTTGCATTTGGTTTCACATTTATAATCTGTGCAGCACTGATCGTTATTCAGCTGATTACGACGGGAGAGCTGATGCTTGTCTTGGGAGAAACGGTGGTTTTGCTTGTCGGCGGTGTGGCTTACATTGCTGTGCTGACTTATAATGGCGTTTGGGAGACAGGTTCAAAATTCATAAGTACGCCGATTACCGATGCGCTGATCAGCATTGTTTGTGCAGCTGTATTTGCCATGGCTCTGGCAGTTGTTTATATTAAATCAGGAGCAACGGCGTCTCAGGCTGTTCGTATTGCGACCCTGTTTTTTTCGGGAATTGCTGTAGCAGGCTTTACACTGCTCAGGGCACTGGTATATTTCAGTCGTAGAAGAAGAGAAAAAATACAGTAAAATATCAAACCGCAAAAGTGTCCGGCAAAAAACCACAAAAATGTCCGGCGGCTTTGACAGATGACGAGCGCTTCAAATGCCAAATCCTAATTTCCCAAATCATGATATGAAGGGGATGCATGGGAAAGCCGTCTACAATAATTTGTCTGCCTGCCGCATATATTCAGGGTAAGAGTATATGCGGCAGGTTTTTTTATTTGGATAAGAAGAAGCTGGAACTTTTGATGTCTGTCGTGCTGATTCTCTGCGCCTGCGCGCTGGCGGGGCAGGGATGGCAGCGCGTATCGCAGTCACAGGTGGAGGTGCGCGCGGAGAATCCGGTCGTGGTGGTGGATGCAGGGCACGGTGGCAATGACCCGGGCAAGATCGGCGTGGACGACTCCCTGGAGAAGGATATCAATCTGATTATCGCGAAGAAGCTACAGGCCATGCTGGAACAGCAGGACGTCGAAGTTATCATGACGCGCGAGGAGGATACCGGCCTTTATGATGAGAATTCCTCCAACAAAAAAGCGCAGGATCTGAAGAATCGCTGCGCGCTGATTAATGAGACGAAGCCGGACTGCGTGGTCAGCATCCATCAGAACAGCTATCACGAGGAGTATGTCAGCGGCGCACAGGTCTTCTATTACGGGACGTCGGCGGACGCACAGAGGCTGGCGGAGACGCTGCAGGCGAAGCTCGTCTCGTACCTTGACCCGGAGAATACACGGCAGACCAAGGCGAATGAGAGCTATTACCTCCTGAAAAAGACGGAGGCTCCGATCGCGATCGTGGAGTGCGGCTTCCTCTCGAACTGGGAGGAGGCGAAGCTGCTCCAGGAAGAAAGCTATCAGAGCCGGGTCGCCTGGGCGGTGGCGATGGGAGTGATGGAATACCTGAATGAATCCTTACACCAGTGAAAAGCCCTTCGACTCGAGGCAGGACTCTGTTTCAAAGATGTCCTCCGTGTGCATCACCATGATCGGCTTGCCGCTGTTGCGGTTGAAGGAGAGATAGATATAGGTGGCGTTCACATTGCTGTCAGAGAGTGCTTTCAGGAGTTTGTTGAGATTGCCGACCTCGTCGGCCACCTCGACGCCGAGTACATCGATAAGCCTGCAAAGGTATCCGGCCTCCTCCAGCGTGCACTGTGCCTTCTCCGGGTCGGATACGACCATGCGGATGATGCCGAACTCCGCGCCGTCGTTGATGACGGAGCCGAGGATATTGATGTCCTGCTCTGCGAGCAGGCCGGTGATCGCCTGGGCTGCGCCTTTTCTGTTTTCCGCGTATATGGATAGTTGTTTTAGCATGATGTTGTTCTCCTTTATATGTAAATGTTGCTTCGCACTATAATGTCGATTGTAGCAAATCATTTCCCATTTCGCAATGCCGATTGCTTTTTTTCTTGTAGAATGCTACACTGGACAGGACAGAAGGTGAAGGATTTGCAGACGATTGTACAGAAAATCGACCGTGCGCGGATTGATCGCGCGGCGATGGAGGAGGCCGGACGTATCCTGCGAAGCGGCGGTCTGGTGGCTTTTCCGACGGAGACGGTCTACGGGCTCGGCGGGGACGCGCTGGATGAGACTGCGGCGCGCAGAATCTATGAGGCGAAGGGTCGCCCTTCGGACAATCCGCTGATTGTCCATATTGCGGACAGGAAGCATCTTGCGGGGATTGTGGAGGAGATACCGGAGGCGGCGCGCAGGCTGGCAGAGGCGTTCTGGCCGGGGCCGCTGACGATGATATTTCAGAAGAGCGATCGCGTGCCCTATGGGACGACCGGGGGGCTGGATACGGTGGCGGTTCGGATGCCGTCGGATCCGATCGCGCTGGAGCTGATTCGACAGGGCGGCGGCTATGTGGCGGCACCGAGCGCGAATACTTCGGGGCGGCCGAGTCCTACGACGGCGCAGCATGTCTATGAGGATCTGCAGGGCAGGATTCCGCTGATTCTGGACGGCGGAGCAGTGACGATCGGGCTCGAGTCGACGATCGTGGATTTGACGGAGGACGTGCCGGTAGTCCTGCGCCCCGGTTACATTTCACTGGAGATGCTGCGGGCGGTACTGGGCGAAGTCCGGATGGACAGAGGGCTGATTGCAGACGATTCGAACGTGCGTCCGAAGGCGCCTGGCATGAAGTACCGGCACTACGCGCCGCAGGCGGATCTGAAGATCGTGGAGGGCGCGCAGGAGCAGGTTATCTCTTATATCAATGAGAGGGCTGCCAGCGGAAAACGGGTCGGTGTGATCTGCACGGAGGAGACGAGGGAACGCTATCCGCGCGGGGATGTGAAGTGCGTGGGTTCGCGCAGGGACGAGCTTTCGATAGCGAATCATCTGTTTGCGGTTCTGCGTGAGTTTGACGCGGACGGCGTGGAGGAGATTTATTCGGAGTCCTTTGACGCGCCGGGGCTGGGGCAGGCGATTATGAACCGTCTTTTGAAAGCGGCAGGGCATCAGAGAGTCGATGTCACCGACAGATAACAGGAGGATAAAACAATGACAAAGGTAATGATTATGGACCACCCGCTGATTCAGCACAAGATCGGTCTCATTCGCAGAAAGGAGACCGGCTCCCGGGACTTACGGCTGCTGGTGGGGGAGATTGCGATGCTCATGTGTTATGAGGCGACAAGAGATCTGAAGCTGAAGGATGTGGAGATTGAGACGCCGATATGCCGCATGACCGCCAGAGAGCTGGAGGGCAAGAAGCTGGCGGTGGTGCCGATCCTGCGGGCAGGGCTTGGCATGGTGGACGGAATGCTGGCGATGATTCCGGCGGCGAAGGTCGGCCATATTGGGCTGTACCGGAATGAGGAGACGTTGGAGCCGGTGGAATACTACTGCAAGCTCCCGCAGGACTGCGCGGAGCGGGATGTCTTTGCGGTGGATCCGATGCTGGCGACGGGAGGTTCTTCCGTGGCGGCTATCCAGATGCTGAAGGACAAGGGCGTGAAGAAAATCCGGTTTATGTGCATCATTGCGGCGCCGGAGGGCCTGGAGAGAATGAAGCGGGAGCATCCGGATGTGGACATCTATGTGGGGGCGCTGGACGATCATCTGAATGAAAACGGCTATATAGTACCCGGACTTGGGGACGCGGGGGACCGTATTTTCGGAACGAAATAGGAGAAAACATGAGCGGAAAGAGAACAGATTACATATCGTGGGACGAATATTTTATGGGAATCGCGCAGCTGGCGGCCATGCGTTCCAAGGATCCGAACACGCAGGTCGGCGCGTGCATTGTCAGTGCGGAAAATAAAATTCTCTCGATGGGGTATAATGGATTTCCGAAAGGGTGTGACGACGATGAGTTTCCCTGGTGCCGCGAGGGAGAGCTGTACGACAGCAAGTACGCCTATGTGACGCACAGCGAGCTGAACGCGATTCTGAACTACCGGGGCGGCGGACTGGACGGGACGAAGCTCTATGTGACGCTGTTTCCGTGCAATGAGTGCGCGAAGGCGATTATCCAGGCGGGGATCGGCGAGCTGGTCTATGCGGACGATAAATACGACGGAACGCCGGGGAATCTGGCGTCCAAGCGTATGCTGCGCGCCGCTGGCGTGAAGGTGACGCCCTACAAAAAGAGCGGGCGGACGATCAGCCTGACGGTATGACGGTAAGACACATCACTATTTCGAAAAAGGACTGCCGCCGGGATAAAAGCTCCGGCGGCAGTTCTTTGAACAGGCTCAGGCAAAAGGGAATCGCTCCGGCATGACGATTCCGGCGCGGCTCCGTATGGACGCGGCGTGGATCTTTGCCTCCTGGATCAGTGCTTCCTCGTCCAGAGTCAGGAGCTTCCGCTCCCGCATCAGCCATTTTCCATTGCAGATCGTGCTCTCGACATTGGTGGAGTGCATGGAGGTCACCAGGTTCGCCACCGGATCGTGCATGGGCTGCATTCCCACGGAATCCGGATTGATGATGATCAGATCCGCCTTCTTTCCGGGCTCCAGAGAGCCGTACAGGTCTCCGTCCTGGAGCGCGCGTGCGCCGTTGATGGTGGCCATGCGCAGGATTTCCTGGGCTTTCACGACCGTGGAATCCAGCCGCCAGCCCTTGTGAATCAGGGAGGTCAGCCACATTTCATCCACCATATCCATACGGTTATTCGTGGGCGCACCATCCGTACCGATGGACACGCAGATACCTTCCTTAAGCATCCGCGGCACCTTGGCGAAGCCCAGCACGCGCATGGCGGAGGCCGGGTTGTGGGACACCTTTACCTGATGCTCCCGGAACATTTCCACTTCCTCATTTGTCAGCCATACGGTGTGAACCGCCAGCAGATTTTTGTCCAGGAAGTTCAGATCGTGCAGATGGGTTACCGTCTGTACGCCCAGCTTTTCCTTTACATAATCCACCTCGGCTTTGCCCTCGGCGACATGCATATGGATGCCCACCTGGTACTGGTCCGCCAGCTCCTTCGTCCGCAGCAGCAGCTCATCGGTGGCGTTGAGAATGGTGCGGATGCCGAACCATACTTCCACTCTGCCGTCCGCCGTCTTATGGAAATTTTTCAGATCCTCCACCTGGCGCGCGAGTTCCTCGTCCGTGCTGCGCTGCCATGCCTTCGGAAGCCTGTCGCCACAGTCCATGACGGAGTTTGCCAGCTTCGCGCGGATTCCCGCTTCCGTGATCGCCCGCGCCATCCCGGACACGTACTGTCCTCCCGGCTCCGCGATGGCCGTCACGCCAGCCCGGATCTGCTCCGCCGCGCAGAACAGTGTGGAGGTATAGGAATCCTCCTCCGTCATATTGCTCTCGTAGGGCCAGATCCGGTCGTGCAGCCAGGTCAGCAGGTCCACATCGTCCGCCAGGCCTCTGCCCAGCTGCTGGGAGGTGTGCACGTGGGTGTTCACGAGACCCGGCATGACGAGCTTTCCGTTCAGGTCCAGCACCTCGTCGCAGGCGTTCTCATCCGTCTCAAAATTTCCCACCTGAAGAATCCGGTCGTCCTCAAAGAGCAGGCTGCCGTCCCGGTAGACCAGCCCTTCCTCATTCATCGTCAGGATCATCGCGTGTTTAAAAAGTGTTTTCATTGTCCTGTATTCTCCTTTTTCTCATTCTGTACAGCAAAATGTCCGTCCGGCTTCTCTGGCTTCGGCCAGGGCTTTCGCCATGATCGCACTCTCCCGTTCCGGGTGGAAGTCGATCCCCTCCGCGTAGATGCAGCGAAATTCCGGAATTCCGAACATCAGGCACAGCGCCCGGAAATACGCCGCGCCCTGTTCCATGGGACCGTTCTCGTAGAAGCCGCCTCTGGTCGTCAGAAATAAAAGCTCCTTCGCCCGGCACATCCCGTACATACCGCTCTCATTGCAGCCGAAGGTGACTCCGTCCAGGGAAATATTTTCGATGTAGATCTTTACGATGGCAGGGACGCTTAAATCCCAGAACGGCGCTGCCACCACAATCCGGTCTGCTTCTGCGAACTGGTGGGCGTAGCGGAACCGGGGATGCTCACGGTTTCCCGCCTCCAGAAGTCGTTGCCGTTCCTCAAAAAATTCGCCGACCAGAGGTTCCAGATCCATTTCGGCCAGATTGAGCTGTTCATATTCCGGGGCAGGCTCCGGCGACTCCGAGAGTCCTTCCAGAAAGGCCTGCATCAGCTGCCGGGTCCGAGACTCCTCTCCCCGGATACATCCGTTAATCAGTAAAAGCTTCATCGCCTGTTCCCCCGCTCAATAATATACCTTTGCCTGACCTTTTCCGCGCCGCACGATCTCCTTCTGCACCGCGGCACCCTCGCTGAGGAGCGCGTCCATGTTCAGCATCAGGCGTCCCTGTTCATTTAAGAAGATCCCGTCCACCATGGTATAGGCAACGTTCGAGGGCTCGCTGCTGTACAGGATCGCCGTGACCGGATCGTACACCGGCCAGGTATTCGGCTTTTTCAGATCCCAGATCGCCAGGTCCGCCGCGTATCCGGCCTCGATCCGCCCGCTGTGGAAGGAGAAGGCGTTATGCCCGTTCATCAGTGCTTTCCACACCTCATGCGTTTCATAGTCGCAGGGATCGCCCTCCCCGAATTTGCCCGCCTGCGCGAAGCAGCGCGCCTGCTCGCAGGGATTCAGCGTGTTGGAACTGGCCGCGCCGTCTGTGCCGAAGCTGTAGCGAAGCCGCTTTCTCTCCCGGAACGCCAGCCCCGTCCCCATGGAAAATTTCATATAGGTTTTCGGACAGAATGCGAACCAGGTCTCCTCACCAAGATACGGGAAATCCTCCTCCTCGATCCAGAGTCCGTGCGCCACCAGTACATTGCGCCCGAATACGCCGGCCTCCGCCGCCATAGCGAAGGGCGTCTTCCCATAGAGCTCCCGGCTCTGCCGCACCTGCTCGCTGGTCTCGGACACGCGCAGATGCAGTCCCAGATCCAGCTCCTCTGCACGTCTTACAATCTTTTTCAGTGTGTCCGGCGGGCAGGTGTAGGGAGCGTGCGGTCCCATACGCAGGGATACGCGCCCGGAGGTTCCACGGTTTCTCTCGCAGAAAGCGCTGACTTCCTCCAGCCGGTCTTCAAAACCCGGCGCGCTGCCGAAGACGGTGGGCGCCAGATCCACGCGGATACCGGTTTCCAGAACCGCGCGCAGCACGGATTCCTCCTCGAAGTAGTGATCTGCAAACACCGTGACGCCGCAGTTCAGCATCTCCGCGATCTCGAGCTTCGTACCCACATAGACGTCATCGGAGGTCAGCTTGCTCTCGTAGGGCCAGATGCGCTCGTTGAACCAGGCGTCTGCGTCCACGTCCTCCACGATTCCCTTGAAGATATTCATGGCGCAGTGGCAGTGCAGATTTGGAAGCCCCGGCGTGACATAGAGCGTCGCGCAGTCCACCACCTGGTCATAATCCGCTTCCCGGATATCCCCTCCGACCGTGATTTCCCGGATTTTTCCATCTGAGATGGCGATATTCCGGTCCGGAAGGAGTTCCCCATCCTCCGTGATTACATTCGCCTGTTTTAAAAGAATTTTTTTGCCGGACATTTCACACCTTCTTTTCATATTTTTGCTCTTATGGTATCATAAACGTAAAATAATTGTAAATATATGGAGAACACCTCATGAAAAATGTACTTGTCATCGGCTCCACCGTGGTGGACATCATCGTAAATCTTCATCATCTTCCGAAAACCTGTGAGGATGTCCACGTGCTGAGCCAGTCCATGTCCCTGGGCGGCTGCGCCTATAATACTTCCGATATCCTGCGCAAATTTCAGGTCCCTTACATCCTGTTCTCTCCGGTGGGAACCGGCTTTTACGGGCGTTTTGTGCGGGAGGCACTCGCGGAGAAGGGAATCGTAAGCCCCATCCCCACGCCGGATATGGACAATGGCTGCTGCTACTGCTTCGTGGAGCATACCGGGGAGAGAACCTTCATCTCCAATCACGGCGCGGAATATCAGTTCCGTCCTGAGTGGTTCCGGATCCCGGCTTCGGAGAATATTGACAGCGTCTATATCTGCGGTCTGGAGATCGAGGAGCCCACGGGCGTTCACATTGTCCGCTATCTGGAGGAGCATCCCGGCTACACGGTCTACTTCGCGCCCGGTCTCCGCATTCTGAAGATCAGCGAGGAGCTCCTGGAGCGCATCTTCGGCCTTTCTCCCGTTCTCCATCTGAATGAGACGGAAGCGCTGGAATACACCGGCCGCTCCACCGTGGAGCAGGCGGCAAGGGCACTGTATGGTCGGACAGGCGGGACGGTTATCGTCACCCTGGGCGAGCACGGCGCTTATTTTTATTCCGATGAGGCGCATGCTTATGTCTCCGGCACGAAAGCGCAGCAGATCGATGCGATCGGTGCGGGCGATGCGCATATCGGCGCGGTCATCGCCGCACGCAAACGCGGGGCGTCCTGGCAGGAGGCCATCGCTGTCGCAAACCGCGTTTCTGCCGCCGTGGTGGAAACAAAGGGAGCGCTGCTCCCCGATGAAGCCTTTCAGAAGCTTCAGTTCTGACAGGAATACAGCGCTCCCAATTCTGTTTTTTCTATTTTCCGGCCAGACTCTGCCTGCGTTTCATCACGGAGTAGCTGTATACGCCCAGGCCGATCAATACAACCAGATACGGCAGCATCTGCACCAGCTGGTATGGAATCTCCGTCAGCTGCATGACGTTGGACAGGGCCTGGGAGGCGCCGAACAGCAGGGATACGGCAAAGGCTCCGATGGGATTGTTTCCGCCCATGGCGCTGGCAGCCAGTGCGCTGTAGCCGCGGCCGGATACCATCCCGGTTGTGAACATGTTCATATATCCGCCGGACATGAAGAAGCCACCCATGCTCGCCAGCACGCCGCTCAGGATCAGAGCCACATACTGTATTTTGCGGGAGCTGATACCCACGGATTCCGCCGCGTTCTTATTCTCACCCACAGCACGGATCTTCAGGCCAAAGGGCGTCTTGTACAGGAAGATGTGCATGATCACTACCGCAATCAGCGCCAGGTATACCATCAGGTTGTGTCCGGATATCAGATTTCCGATTACCGGAATGTCCTTGATGAGCGGAATCGCTATGGTCGGCGCTGAGAAGCTGCTGATGGAGGTGGACGAACCGCGGTCGCCCGACACAGCCAGCATCAGAAGCACCGTTCCGCCTTCCGCGATCAGATTGATGGCGATGGCCGCCAGAATTTCATCCGTCTTCAGATTCAGTACAAAGAATGCCAGCAGCATTCCGATCAGGCCGCCCGCGATCATGGTCAGGATCAGGCCCGTCAGGAAATTTCCCGTCACAGACGTGAACAGCACGCCGAAGAGTGCGCAGAACAGCATGATGCCTTCCAGCGCCATATTGCAGATGCCGGATTTCTGCGCTACGGAAGCTGCCAGCGCCGCGAAAAGGATCGGCGTCGTACATCTTAAGATTGCGCTGAAAAAGTCAGCGGAAAAAATCGTACTGAGCATTTACGCCACCCCCTCTTCTTCTTTTAATGCAGCCTTCGCTTCCCTGGCGATGATCTTGTGTTTCGTACCACTCAGGAACTGTTCCGCCACCACCAGCAGGATGATGATACCCTGGGTAATCTGGACGATCTCCAGCGTGACATCCGTATACCGCGCCATGACCGAAGCGCCCGTCCGCAGATAAGCGATGAACAGCGCCGCCAGCGGCGTGTGGAGCGGATTCTTACGGGCCAGCGTGCAGATGATAATCGCGTCCCAGCCATAGCCCAGAAGAGAGGTCCAGGTAAAGCGGGTGTAGATCTCGCTTAACATCTATACAACTACAACAATCACTGCTATCAGTCCGCCGATCAGCTGCTACAGAATGAT
>JAJQCG010000192.1 GCA_021202815.1 Lachnospiraceae bacterium
GAATTGCTTTTTTTGTCTGCTCTGAATCTGATACTTTCCTTAAGTATTATAGCAGTCCGCCAAGTTGTTTTCAATTTCTTTCAGGAGACAAGTTCATCTCCTGTGCAATCTGCCGCAGCTTCTCCCGCACGTCCTCTCTCTCGTCAAGTTCCCTTTTATCTGTGCCGCCCATACAAGCCTCCCCAACACATTTCGCGCCGAGATCGTCGAGCATGTACTCCAGCGTCTGAATTGCTCCCGCAAACTGCCGCGGTGACTCCGGCGCGCCGCCCGCGAGCAGGATCGCGCCCTTCTTCGTGAGCGGCTTTTTGTCGCCGCGCAGAACGCCCGCCCAATAGACCTGCAGCCGGTCGAGCACCGCCTTCATCGAGCCGGGAATATTATAAAAATAAACCGGAGCCACGAACACAATCCGGTCCGCGGCCTCCAGTCTCTCATAGATTTCCTGCATGCCGTCGTGAATCGCGCACTCCGGGTGCGTATAGCAGTAACGGCAGTCGCGGCAGGGCGTGATGTCCCTCCGATTGTCCAGCGAAAGGTATTCTGTCTCGCCATCAAGATATTCCGCAAGGTATTCCGCCATGCACATGCTGTGCCCCTTTTTCCGGGGGGAGCCGGTCAGTATCAGTGTTTTCATCTCACAATCCCTCAGATGTGTTATGAAAGCAGCTCAAGGATCTGGTTTTTCGGCATCGCGCCGATCGCCTGATTCGTCACTTTCCCGTCCTTCATGACCACCAGCGTGGGAATGCTCATAACCTTAAACTGCGCGGCCAGCTCCGGCTGCTCGTCCACATTGACCTTCCCCACCTTGATGTCGGAGCGCTCGGCGGCAATATCATCCACCAGCGGACTGACCATCCTGCAGGGACCGCACCAGCTCGCCCAGAAATCCAGAAGCACCGGCTTGTCGGATGCTAAAACCTCTTCCTGAAAATTACTCTGATTGATCGTGATTACACTCATGTGCATGTCCTCCTGTTCTGTATTGTTTGAATTCGCTGTATTTATAACGGTTCAGGACAGCAGAACACAGGTTTTCGCCTGATGCTCTCCTGAACTGTTACCTGCATTCTATCAGTATTTCCAGCCCGCTTCCGTGATATGATCACCAAACGTAGTCCTGTGTCAGCCTGTTTCCTTTCTCTTACATCCAGATTACCGGCAGCAGATACGCTCCTATCAGATAATATAACAGCAGGTGCGCCGGATAGAAGCAGTAGAAAAACCACTTCGACTGCCGACCACGCCGTCCGTTGTAAAGGTAAGTCAGCGCAAAAGCAAAAATCGCCGACCACTCCTCCCAAAGGCAGAGCAGCGCGCCGCCGACGCTCTGCACAAGGCGCTGCTCACGCAGCAGGTAGAGAAACGCGATCAGCGCGATTCCGAACACATCGTAGTCCGTATGGAGCAGATAAGCCGCGCCGCAGCCCACGAGAAATCCGGGCAGCTGCAGCCACCGGCGCTCTTTCTGCCCCTCCATGAACCAGATTGTCAGAAGTCCGATCAGCAGCGTAAAATAGACGTTCTGACAACTCCAGACAAAGGCTTTTCCGCGCAGCGCCAGGTCAAAGGGAATCTCGCTGAGCAATGCGAAGAGACCAAGCCGCATGGCGTAGCGCTTCACATCCCGGGTGTGGAAAAAGCCCTCCACAAGCAGGAAACAGAACAGCGGGAAGGACACACGCCCTACGCAGCGCAGGATCCGGTCAAAGGCATGGATCACACCCCACTGTCCGGCAAAAATACTGCCCAGCGGCGAATTTCCATTCCCATTCAGCACAAAATTCTCCAGAATGCAGGCTCCGAGATGATCGATCGCCATCGTGATCACGGCGATCCACTTGAGCTCGCTCCCGCTGATGCCAAATCTGTTTTTCATAGCTTCTCTGCGATTTCGCCCTGTTTCTTGTAAATCGAATGCGCAGGCACCACGCCGCGAACGCTCGAGAGCGGATAGATATTGCTCTCCCGCCCGATCACCGAGCCCGGATTTAAAATCGAGCCGCAGCCGACCTCCACTCTGTCGCCGATCATCGCACCAAACTTTTTGATGCCCGTCTCGATATCGCCCTCCGGCGTGTGCACCTTCACAAGCAGCTTATCCGACTTCACGTTCGAGGTGATGGAACCCGCGCCCATGTGCGCACGATAGCCGAGGATGGAATCGCCCACGTAGTTGTAATGCGGCACCTGTACCTTATTAAACAGCACGACATTCTTGAGTTCGGTCGAATTTCCGACCACCGCGCCCTCGCCGACCAGCGCGTTTCCGCGGATGAACGCGCAGTGGCGCACCTCAGCGTCCTTCCCGATGATCGCCGGTCCATGGATATAGGCACTCGGGAACACCGTCGCGCTGCGCGCGATCCAGACGTCCTCGCCGACCTTCTCATACTCCTCCTCGCTCAGAGTCGCGCCGAGCTTCCGGATGAAATCTCCGATCTTCGGCAGCGCTTCCCAGGGCCAGGTCAGGCCCTCGAAGAGCTCCGCCCCGATCGTCTCGTTTAAATCGAACAAATCTGCAATCTTAATCTCGCTCATATTCTTTCGCTCCCTTCTTACTCTATCATTTCTTCCCTGTACGGCTTTCCTTTTTATAATACGTCGCAGCCGCCTCAAAATAAGGCCGCATCGCGGTGTGCTGGCGGCTCTCTTTTACCTGCTGCGTGTGCCGCGAGACAAAATTTTCAAGCTTTCCCATATACTCCTCCGGCGTGATCTGCCCCTCTGCCACATAGGTCAGTCCCTTCTCCCAGCTCGCGGTCAACTCCGGGTTCAGAAGGGAGCGGATCGAGACATTCACCACGTCGAAAATATTTTCACCCAGCAGCGTCGGCATGATGATCTGTGTCTTTTTATTCAGCGCGATGTATTTATTTTTGACCAGCTTGTTCAGGATCTCGGCGCGGGTCGCGCTCGTGCCGATACCGCTGCCCTTGATCTGCGCGCGCAGCTCCTCGTCCTCAATAAGCTGCCCCGCGTTCTCCATCGCGAGGATCATCGAACCGGAGTTGTAACGCTTCGGCGGCGTCGTTTCGCCTTCCTTTATTTTCACATCCTTTACCGGGAGCTTCGCGCCCTTTCGCAGCTTCATCAGCGCCTCAAGCATCGCCGCGTCGCCGCCCGTCTCCTCCGCCTCGTCGTCCTTTTTCTTCTTCTCAAAGGTATTCGGGGCGACCCTTAAATAGCCCTCCTCCATGAGAATCCGGAAATTCGCAAAGAACTGCTCGCCTCCCAGCTTCGTCACCAGCGCCGCCTTCTGATAGACTGCGGGCGGATAGAAAATGCTCAGGAAACGCCGGACAATCAGATCATAGACCTGCTGCCCCGTCGGCGCGACGCGCGCGAGCGCCGCAAGTCCCTGTCCGGTCGGTACGATCGCGTAGTGATCCGTGATCTGCTTATCGTTGACATAACGGCTCTTCGCGATGCCCTGCCAGCTCTTTTTCTCCAGAACTTCGGAGGCAAAGCCCGCCGCGGGCGCGTAATTTCGCAGGCCGCCGATATTTTTGTAAATCTCCTTCGCGACCGCGTTCGAGAGTACGCGCGCGTCCGTCCTCGGGTAGGTGACGAGCTTCTTCTCATAGAGCTCCTGCGTGATCTTCAGCGTCTCGTCAGGACTGATGTGGAAGCGGCGGGAGCACTCGTTCTGCAGCTCCGCCAGATTGAAAAGAAGCGGCGCATATTTCTGCTCCTTCTTTCGCTCGATCTTCACGACCTCGGCGAGCTGCGGCTCTGCGGCCTTCAGCTTCGTGCACAGCGCCTCGGCGGCCTCTTTTTTCTTGAAACCATTCTCCTTATAGAGCAGCGGCGACTGATAGTAAGCGCTGCCCTCCACCGCGCGCCACTCCGCGTCGAAGGGCTTTCCGTCGAGCTCCTGCATCAGCAGCACGCGATAAAACGGCGTCTTCACAAAGCTGCGGATCTCGCGCTCCCGCCGCACGACCATGCCGAGCACGCAGGTCATAACGCGCCCGACCGAAACGACCGCACGCTTCTCCATATGCTGGAAGTCCGAGATCGCGCTGCCATAGCGCAGCGTCAGCAGGCGCGAAAAGTTGATACCCATCAGATAGTCTTCCTTCGCGCGCAGGTAAGCGGCGTTCGACAGATTATCATATGCGGAAAGATCCTTGGCCTCGCGGATACCGCGCAGGATCTCCTCCTCCGTCTGCGAATCGATCCAGACGCGGCGGCGCTCCTTGCCGTGCACTCCCGCCATCTGTTCGACCAGGCGGTAGATATACTCTCCCTCGCGCCCGGAGTCGGTACAGACATAGATACGCGAGATATCCTCACGATTCAGCAGGCCGCTCACAATCCGGTACTGTTTTTTGACGCTGTCGATCACCTCATACTTCCACTCCTTCGGCAGAAAAGGCAGCGTGTCGAGCGACCAGCGCCGGTACTTCGCATCGTATGCCGCCGGGTAGCTCATCGTGACCAGGTGACCGACGCACCAGGTCACGACCGCGTCTTCCGACTCGATGTAACCGTCCTTCCGGCTGCCGCTGATCTTCAGTGCCTTCGCGAATTCCTGCGCCACGCTCGGCTTCTCGGCAATATATAAAAATTTACTCATACATTCTCTCTTTCTACGATTTCCCGGTGAAATTGTAGCACATTTATGCTATACTTGTCCAGAAAAGGAGGCTCCCATGAACGTCGTCGGCATCATCGCAGAATACAATCCCTTCCATCAGGGCCACGCGCTGCAGCTTCGCGAAGCGCGCGCGAAAGTCTGCGCAGATTATGTCGTCGTGGTTATGAGCGGAAATTACGTGCAGCGCGAGACCCCGGCCATGTTCGATAAATACACGCGCGCGGAGGCGGCGCTGCGCGGCGGTGCAGATCTCGTACTGGAGCTTCCGGTCACTTCGGCGACTGCGAGTGCAGAATATTTTGCCACCGGCGCGGTCGCGCTACTCGAAAAGACCGGCTTTGTGACGGACTTAAGCTTCGGTAGCGAGTGCGGCAGTCTCCCGGACCTGCAGCGCATCGCGGAGATTCTGGCATACGAACCGGAGGAATATCGCGCGCTGCTGCGCTCCTCTCTCAGCGAGGGAAACAGCTTTCCCAGAGCGCGCTCGCTTGCACTTGACGGGCTGGATTCTTCCCTTCATGCGGAGCTGTTGGAAAGCCCGAACAATCTGCTCGGCATCGAATATCTGAAGACGCTCATCCGCATGGACAGCGGTATCCGTCCGCATACGATCACGCGCCGCGGGGGAGACTATCACGAGCTGACGCTCAGAGCGGAATCTGCCGCTTCCACAGGCGCGATTCGGGCCGCGCTCCTCGCATCCGGCGGCCATTTCACGGAAGAAATCCGCTCCCAGCTTCCCTGTCCGGAGCCCTTCCTCTCCTATGAGGGAAAAACGCCGCTCACGGAGGACGCCTTCTCTCTCTTACTGCTGCAAAGACTGCGCGGCATGCAGGATGCCCCGCTTGGCTGCTTTTTTGATGTGAGCCCGGATTTGTCGAATCGTATCTGGGAGAAGCTGGATCTCTTTTCCTCCTTCCCGCAGTTTATCGATCTTCTCAAGACGAAAAACCTGACCCGCACGGCGGTGAGCCGCGCGCTGCTGCATATCCTCCTCGATATCCGAGGATGGCGGGAACCGGAGGCTTTCCGCGTGCTCGGCTTTCGGAAGGAGGCGGAATGTCTCATCGGACTTTTGAAGAAAAACAGTACGCTTCCGCTGATCCTGGCTCCTTCGGATACGACATTACCGGCGGATGCGCTTTATGCAGATCACCTGTATGAATCGGTGCGTTCTCTGCTGCATGGAACGCCGTTCCAAAATGAGTACCGGCGGAAGCTGCTGGTGATTCCATCCACGAAAAGAAAGGAGGGACTTCCTTGAAAAAACGCATCTGGAACCTGTTCACCCGGATCACGGACAGGGTCTCCCTCTCCCACACCTTTGACGCGCACCACAGCTTGCTCTTCACCGTCTGCGCAATGCTGGCCGCCACGGTGCTCTCCACCCTTTACCGGCAGTTAAACGCGACCGATTCCATCAATGTCGCCCTGATTTATATTCTGGCGATCATACTGATCTCCTATCACACGGATCTCTATCGCTATGGGGTGATCTCCGGACTCGTGAGCGTCTTTCTGATCAACGGCATTTTCACTTACCCCTACTGGGAGGTCAGCTTTGAGGTGTCGGGCAGCACCATCACCTTCGCGATCATGTATATCATCTCGATCCTGTCCAGCGCGACGGTCTTCCGCATGAAGGAACAGGCGCGGAAGCTCAAGGAGAACGAAAAGCTGATCGTTGAAACGGAAAAGGAAAAAGAAAAGGAAAAGCTGCGCGCAAACCTGCTGCGCGCCGTCTCGCACGACCTGCGCACGCCGTTGACCTCGATGATCGGCGCCAGCTCCTCCTGCCTGGAAAATGAGGATTCCCTGACTGCGGAGGAGAAGCGGCAGCTCATCTCGCAGATCTACGAGGACGCCAACTGGCTGCTCCACGTGGTTGAGAATCTGCTCTCTGTCACGCGCATCACCGAGGGCGGGGCAAGCGTTCTGAAAAAGACGTCCGAGCCGATGGAGGAGGTGCTGTTCGACGCGATCGCCACAGCGCGCAAGCGCTATCCGGATCTGAAGGTCGAAACTGTGATTCCGGACGAGCTGCTCGTCGCTCCGATGGACCCGCTGCTGATCAAGCAGGTGATCCTGAATCTGCTGGAAAATTCTTATTTTCATGCCCACAGTGCGCAGCCTGTGAAATGTACGCTGGACAGCACGGATACCTTCGTAAATGTCCACATCCGTGATTTTGGCGAAGGGATCGCGCCGGAACGGCTCGCCGGTATCTTTGACGCCGCCCCCTCCGCCCCGACGTCGGCCTCCGACACCCGCAAGGGAATGGGTATCGGACTGTCGATCTGCAAGGCGATCATTGCCGCGCACGACGGCGAAATCACGGTCCGCAACTGCGAACCGGGCGCAGAATTCTGCTTCCGCATACCAAAGGAGGAAAAAGCCTATGAGTCCGACCGCTAAGATTCTGATTATAGAAGACGAAAAAAATATCCGCAGCTTCCTCATCTCCGTCCTGGAAGCGCAGGGCTATCAGGTCGTCCCCGCCGCCTCGGGGCAGGAAGGCCTCTCGCTCGCGGCCTCGCTCTGCCCCGACCTCATTCTTCTCGATCTCGGACTGCCCGACATGGACGGAACGGAAGTGATCCGAAAGCTCCGGGAATGGGCGGCGATCCCGCTGCTTGTCATCTCCGCCCGCGCTGAGGAGGACGACAAGGTGCAGGCGCTCGACCTCGGGGCCGACGACTACATCACCAAGCCCTTCGGCAACTCCGAGCTGCTGGCGCGCATCCGCACGGCGCTGCGGCACGGAAACCAGCGACAGGCGGACGCGGCGACCGCTTTCGGGCCGTATCGCTGCGGCGAATTGTGCATCGACTTTGCGAAGCGCCAGGTAACGCGGGGAGAGCAGGAAATCCACCTGACGCAGAATGAATTCAAGATTGTGGAGCTGCTCGCGCGCAATGCCGGACGCGTACTGACCTATGACCGGCTGATTGAGCACATCTGGGGACCCTATTCGGAAAATGACAACACCATCCTCCGCGTCAATATGACCAATATCCGCCGCAAGCTGGAGCCGAACCCGGCGGAACCCATCTATATTTTCACGGAGATCGGGATCGGCTACCGCATGGCCGAGGAGGATAACCACTGACGCAACAACCCCTCCGGGAGGCAGGATGTTCAGGAACCTGCGCCCGGAGGGGTTGTTGCTGATTCGGTCCGGCGTGCCATTCTCATGTGTTGAAACGCACGGCCACAGGAAGCTGCAACTTCGCGTGCGGCCGACGTATAATGGAGGATTCACATGAACGCCTTTCCTCTATACTGTGCATATTGCCCGAGATTTCACATAAAAACATCGCCTCAACCCACGAGCCGACATTTCAAAAGACGAAGCGCACCATTCACATCGTCTGTTGGATGTTAAGCCTTGCTCGGAGACTCATCTCATATGTCAAGCAGGTTTCCTGGCTTACGGATACAAACGTCTGCCCTCCCCTTCTCGCACGTCTTTGGGTTCTGCAATGGGATAACGAGAGCAGACTCTCCGAATACAGTGACCGGATCGTTCAGGATTCTCACCTGATTCCCTTTCTCACATCGGCTTCCGCCGCTCTGCACTTGACACCGCATTCTTCTGCACATATTTTATTATAGCCGCTGCCCGGCGCCATGTCAAGTCGTATTACTTCCACACGCTATCAGTTGTAAGCTCTCAAAAATACGCGATCTCCACTCCCTATCAGAACGAGATCGGCAAATACTCACCCTCACAGCGTCCGGAACACCCCGTAGAGTTCCAGCAGCCCGTAACCCCAGTTCCGGTTCGGATAGGCGAAGGGCTCCGGCCTCGCGGCTCCGCGGACCAGATAGCGCTGTGCCGCGACGCTGTCCATGGCGGGCGCGTTTTCGCGAACGATCCCCCACTCGAGCAGCAGCGCACAGGCGCCCGCGCCGATGGCCGCCGACGCGCTCGTACCGCTGAGCGTGCTTACGATTCCCCTCGTATTCACTGCCGACACCTCCACGGCAGGCGCGGCAAGATCCGGCACAAGCCGTCGGCTTCTCGTATAGCCGCGGCTTGCCTCCTGCCAGACAGAGGAGCGGCGCGCGTCGTACCCGGCGAAGGAAACCACTCCCTCCGCATTCGCCGGACAGGTCACCGTCGTGTCCGGGTCCGGACGCAGGAAATACGTCTCCGTACTGAGGAAGCCCGTAACCGGCAGCCAGGCGTGAAAACTGCAGGAGAAATCTCCGGCGGAGTACACCCGTATTGTCCAGATTCCCTCCGTCGGCTCCTGAAAAGCGAGCAGCAGGCGCTCGTCTCCGGAGACCAGCTCCGCCCACTCGTACTGCATATCCAGAATCGTGCGCTCAAAAATAAAATCATAGCGCGCTCTCCCATTTCTGCGCAGCGCGGACTCCGGCACGCGCTCACCGCCGGGTGCGATGACCTCTGCCGTCAGAAGTCCCGGCGCGTCTCCCCAGAGGTTCAGCTGAAAGCCCTTCACGTTTGCTCCCACCCGCAGCTCGACGTCCACGTAGTCCGATTCTGCCGGAATCGTCCCATAGAAATGATGCGCGGCGCTTCCTTCATTTCCCGCCGCGGCGACGATCACACGACCCGGCTTTCGCAAAAGCGCCTGCAGATACTGCCCGAGTGCGGTCTCCCCGGTGTGTCCCCCGGCATTGCTGCCGAGTGCGATGCAGAGAACGAGCGGTTTTCCTTCTCTCTGCGCAAGCTCGTCAAGCCAGCGCACCGCCAGCATGAGATCTGCCTCCTCATAAGCGACGACATCCTGCGGAATCCGTTGCAGCTCCCGCATAAAGGGCTTCGCCTCCTTCAGCTTCACAAAGGCGATCTGCGCCTGCGGTGCTGCCCCGGTGAAATCCGCATCCGGGAACGCTGATCCCGCCGCGATTGACGCCAGCTTTGTGCCGTGTCCGGTCTCATCCGTCCCCGGCAGCTCCTCCCGTCCCTCCTCCAGCATCCGGTCAATATCCGCCGTCCTGTAAACACTCCCATACGCAAAGCCTTCCGGCGGCGTCCCGCTCTGGTCAGTCTGATCCCACAGGGCGAGCACCCGGCTGCGTCCGCCGTCCGTCCGGAAACCTCCGCTCCGAGCGAGATACCCGAGTCAAGGAAGCCGACGATCACGTCCTCCCCGGAAAGCTCCAGCGCCGTCTGCCTCTGCACGGCGTAAATGCCGCTCTTTTCCAGGCTCTCCGTATCCATCGGCGCATAACAGACCGAACCCGGAAAATCCCCGACCGGCAGACTCATGCGCGTTCCAAACAGTCGCTCCCTTTCTACATAAAAAACCGAAAAAACAGGACTCACCCGCTGCACGCACTGTGCGTCCAGCAGGGAGTCCTTTAGCGGCAGTTCCGTATCCGTCTTCCCGATCAGGTCCATATAATCATTCGAGAGAATCGCGTCCCGGCTTGTCATACTGTCTCACTTCCGTACAGCGTCCCTATATCG
>JAJQCG010000032.1 GCA_021202815.1 Lachnospiraceae bacterium
GTGCACTTCCTTCCGGCCGTCGATGCTCAGCACGACGTTGCCCATCTCGCGGTTGACAAAATCCTGCACCTCGCCATTCAGGAGCACGCCGTTCGTCGTCAGCGTGAAGCGGAAATTCTTGTCATGCAGCTTCTCCTGCTCCCGCCCGTAGGCCACGAGATCCTTCACGACCTGCCAGTTCATCAGCGGCTCGCCGCCAAAGAAGTCGACCTCGAGATTCCGGCGATTCCCGGAATTCGCGATCAGGAAATCAAGCGCCTTTTTGCCGACCTCATAACTCATCAGTGCGCGACGGCCGTGGTACTCGCCCTCCTCCGCAAAGCAGTAGCGGCAGGCGAGATTGCAGTCGTGCGCAATGTGCAGGCACAGCGCCTTGACGACCGGCTTTCGGTTCGCCGCGATCTCCGCGATATAATTTTCGTAAATGTCCTCGGTGTACAGCTTGCCCGCTGCGATGAGCTCGTCGAGATCCTCCGCCGCCTCGCGGATCTCCGCCTCGGGATAGCGGTCCCTCAGAAGCTCCACGGTGTCTTCCAGTCCCTTTTCCTTATAATAAGGAATCATATCGTAGACCAGCTCGTCCACCACGTGGACGGAGCCGCTGTTCACATCCAGCAAAATGTTATAACCGTTATTTTTATATCGATGTACCAATTATATATCCTCCCTCACCCGGCGTATGAAAAGCCCGTATCATGAAAGAAGCAGCGGCGTTCATGCCGCTGCTTGCTCCGTCATCTTAAATTTCAAGCCCTACTTGTGGTTCTCGCAGGTCTGATTTCCCACCGTGCAGGACGTCTTACATGCGGACTGGCAGGACGTCTGGCACTCGCCGCATCCGCCCTTCTTCATCGTGTTCTGCAGGGTCTGGGTATTCAAAGTCTTCACATGCTTCATCTTCTATTCCCTCCTCGGTTGTTTCTTCAAATGATCAGGCTAAGTATAGCACACTCCCTCGCGGCGCGTCAAGACGCACAATTCCTCATCAGCGAATCGTCTTCCCCTGCCGATTTCAAGGGGACGTTTACAAAATATCAAGGATAGTATATCATAGAACTGTTGAAATGAAAACTCATTTCCTTTTTCCGAGGTGTCGATATATGAGCAAAAAGCATAGAAAAAAAAGAAAAACGCGGCGCGATATGTCCACATTTTTCTTCCGTCTGACGCAGGTGACCATGCTCTGCATTTTCATCGGCGTCTGTTTTCTGATCTATCAGACCGGCTATGTGCAGACTATCATGGAACTCTATCAGGAGGCGCAGGAAATCGCCGGGACTTCCTCCGCGGAGGATTTCCGGGCCGACCAGCAGGGCGAGGTCTACGATACGAACGGAAATACAATTGCGCTGCTGCGCAATGACCGCAATATTATTTACCTGAGCGCGGATGAGATACCGGATTATGTGAAGGAAGCCTTCGTGAGCATCGAGGACAAGCGCTTCTATAAGCACAGCGGCTTCGACCTGATCGGCATTTTCCGCGCGGTCGGCTCCCTGATTTCGAGCAACAGCGTCTCCCAGGGCGGCAGCACGATCACGCAGCAACTCGCCCGGAATGTCTATCTGACGCACACAGTGAGCTGGGAGCGCAAGGTAGAGGAAATCTTCATCGCGATTTCCCTGGAGAAAATCTATACGAAGGACGAGATTCTGGAGTTTTACATCAATAATATTTACTTTGGCAATGGCTATTACGGCATCGAAGCCGCGAGCCAGGGCTATTTCAGCAGGAGCGTGAGCGAGCTGAGCCTCTCCGAGACCGCCTTTCTCTGCGCGATCGTCAACAATCCAACCTACTACGACCCGCTCACCAACAAGGAGAATACGCTTTCCCGGCGCGATCTGATTCTGGAGAACATGCTGGACGATGGCGTGATCAGTGAAGCCGAATACACGGAAGCTGTCACGTAGACGATTACGCTCGATACGAGCTCCCCACAGTATACGCGCACCTGGGCGCACACCTACATCTACTACTGCGCGACGCAGGCGCTCATGGAAGCGACCGGCGAAGATTACGACACCTGCTATGAGCTGCTCTATACGGGCGGTTACCGCGTGTATACCTCCATTGACATGAGCGCGCAGGCACTGCTGCAGGACGCGGTGGACGAGACACTCTCGGATTACAACACGAAGGACGCAAACGGCACCTACGCGCTGCAGGCCGCGGCCGTGACGATCGACAACGAAACCGGCCTTGTAACCGCGATCGTCGGCGGGCGCTCACAGGACGATGTCTCGACCGACTACAACCGCGCTTATTTGAGCTTCCGGCAGCCCGGCAGCTCGATCAAGCCGCTGATCGTCTACACGCCGGCCCTGGAGCGTGGCTACACGGCCTCCAGTCTGGTCGACGACTCGAAGGAGGAGGACGGTCCCTCCAACTCCAATAATTCCTACTCCGGTATGATCTCGTTGCGCACGGCTGTAGAACAGTCCAAAAATACGGTCGCCTACAAGTTGTTTCGTGAGCCGACCCCGGAGGTGGGGCTGTCTTATCTGCTTGACATGAATTTTTCCTCGATTGAGGAGGACGATTATACGCTCTCAGCCGCGCTCGGCGGACTGACGACAGGCGTGAGCGCGCTGGAGATGAGCGCCGCCTACGCCACGCTGGCAAATGAAGGCGTCTACCGCCTGCCGACCTGCGTCACCCTGATCACCGACATGGACGGAAATATCATCGCGATGCCGGACCGGGACGAGCATCAGGTGTATGAATCCGACGCCGCCCATGAAATGACCAATATCCCGGAAGGCGTCCTGACGCGCGGCACCGCAAAGGGCAATGCGCTCGAAAATATGCCCTGCGCGGACAAGACCGGCACGACCAATGACAACCTGGATGGCTGGTTCGTCGGCTACACCGCCTACTATACAACCGGCGTCTGGATCGGTTTCGACTCGCCGCGCAGCGACAGCTCGCTGTCCGGAGCCAGCTATCCGCTGGCCATCTGGAACAGCTATATGACAGAACTTCATGAGGGTCTGGAGTCAAAAGAACTCCATGACTAAGACTCCTTACCCTCCTGTATCCTCCGTATCCGCTGAGCCGTCACCGGCGTCCTCTGATTCTTCACCGGTTCCGGCTTCGACTGCAACCGCTCCGGACTGCTCATAGATACTGGGTATGTAGACCCCTTCTGTATGAACCGTACAGGTGGCGGATTCCAGATTGGAGCTGATGCCGTAGGCGGTATCCAGCGTCGTGGCCTCCTCGACGCCCTCCTGCATGGCCGGCAGCAGCACCTTCACCTGAACCACCTGATTCGGGCAGGCCTCTGTAGCCAGAAGTCCCGTGTCAGCACAGATATTCACCGCCACATGGACGTCGCAGGTCTCCGTCGGTTCCGTCCCCTCCACAAAATACTCATTGATCACAACGCCTTCACGGCCATCGCAGTCACACAGGCCCGCGACCGCCAGCTTACCCGACTTCGAGCAGATCGTACACTCCACGATGCCGTCCGGCATCTCAAAATCCTTATTTTCCAGACCCAGGTGTATCCGGCTCATGACCCTGGCCCAGAGCTTCTTGTGATAGCTCGTCTCCCCATTGGAGCTGCTGAGCTCATGCTTGTAGCCGTTATTGTCGTATCCGGTCCAGATACCGGCCGTATAGTAGGGCGACATACCGACGAACCACACGTCGCGGTTCTCCGAAGTCGTACCGGATTTTCCGGCGACCGTCATACCGCTGACATTCGCCGTACTGGAGGTACCGCCCGTCCCGGTGATAACATCCTTCATGCAGTCGATCAACAGCCAGGCGTTCTGCTCGGAAATGACCTGCGTGCTCTCGGTCTCATTGTCAATGATGACGTTGCCGTCGTTGTCCACAACCTTCGTGTAGAGCCGCGGCGTATTGTATACTCCGCCGTTCGCGATCGCCGCGTAGGCCGCCGTCAGTTCAAAATTGGACACGCCGTTTGTCAGGCCGCCGAGCGCCGTCGCCTGTCCGTAGTCGTTGTTCGAGCCCTCGAGCTGGAGGCTCGTAAATCCGAATTTCAGCAGATAGTCAATCGCTACCGTCGGCGTCACGTCGGTGATCGTCTTGACCGCCACGATATTGATCGAGCGGGTGATCGCCTCGCGCAGCGTCGTCCAGCCTCGATACTGAGTCGAAGAATCCCAGTTGCTGACGAGTCGTCCTGTCGTCCCGTTCTCCGTGTAGGCGAAGGGGCCGTCATACTGAGTCGTCCCCGGTCCGTAGCCAAGCTCCTCGAAAGCCGGCGCGTAGGCCGCCACAATCTTGAACGTGGATCCCGGGTTCCGGAGGGAATCCGTCGCGCGGTTCAGCGTCTTATTCGCCGTCTTCTCCCCGCGCCCGCCGATCATCGCCACAACGTCGCCGGTGCTCTGATCCATGATGACCATCGACGCCTGCGGCTGAATCACCATGTAGCAGCTCTCATACACCGTATCGCTGTCCTTGATGCCCAGCGTCGCCATGTACTCGTCGATCGCCGCCTGCGCCTCCTCCTCGGAGTCATAGAGCGGCTCGTAGCTCGAATTGCTCTCCCGGAAATATACGTACAGCATCTCCTGGCTGTAATTGGTCGTCGTTCCATCCTCTTCCACGACAGTCAGCGCCCACTCGAGCGCCACCTTGGAGCCCGATGGGAAATTATCCTCATCCGCAAACTCATCGTCCAGAATCGCCTGAATGTCGGGATCCTGCGTCGTATAAATCTTGAGGCCTCCGCTGTAAAGCGCGTTGGCGGCCTGATCCTCAGTATAACCGGCCTTCTCGACGAGGTCCTCCTCTACCTGATCAATCACCGCGTCCACAAAGTAGGAGTAAACCGTGCTCGTGGACATCGTCTCCTCGTTCGTCTCTTTAATCCGGGAATAAACGTCGTCAGCCAGCGCCTCATCGTACTCGCTCTCCGTAATGTAACCCTGCTCATACATGTTTTTCAGCACGAGCGCGCGGCGCTCCCAGTTGGCCTCCGGATGAGTGATCGGGTTATATTCCGTCGGGCTCTTCGTGATTGCGGCCAGCACCGCGGCCTCCGAGATCGTGAGCTCGCTGACCGTTTTCCCGAAGTATCGGTTCGCGGCGGCCTGCACGCCCAGGGTATTCTGACCGAGGTTGATCGTATTCAGATAGCTCTCCAGAATCTCGTCCTTGGTCATGATCTGCTCCAGCTGTATGGCAAGATACTGCTCCTGCAGCTTACGCTCGATCTTATCCAGCATGGTATCCTCGGACATGAAATCGAAGGCATTGTTCTTCAGAAGCTGCTGCGTGATGGTACTCGCGCCCTGCGTGGTCTGAAATCCACTGCTCACCCAGGTGACGCCCGCACGGATAATGCCCTGCAGGTCAATGCCATTGTGCTCATAGAAGCGCTCATCCTCGATCGCGACGAACGCCTGCTGCACATGCTCCGGAATATTCTCGATCTTCACGTAGGTACGGTTCGTGCCCTCCGCGACCAGCTCCGCAATCTTATTTCCCTCTGCATCGTAGACGACGGATTTGTATCCCCGCGGAATCACGCTTGCGCTCGTGATATCCGGCGCATTTTCCATGACGCCTCGGATAACGCCGACGCCGGCGCACACGCCCGCGACACCAAGACAGATGACAAGCACCAACAGTGTTTTCAGGAAAACAACGCCCAGCTTCTTTCCCATCCGGGTGTGTTTGGAACGCAGCGCGGCTTTCTTTTTTGAGGTGCTTTTTTTACTGTAATTCATCGTCAAACCTCCTCTGTTTCCTTCCTGCAACAGATCACTTTAACACCTCTATCGCCCTCTGTAACTGATTGTCTTCTCCGCTCTCCGTATCCGCCTCCAGGACAATATCCGGGGCAATGCCCACCTCATGGATATTATTGCCGGACGGCGTATAATATCTCGAAACCGTAATCTTAATCGCAGAACCGTCGCTGAGCGGAATCAGGCTCTGCACAATCCCCTTGCCATAGGTCTGCGTCCCGATCAGTGTTCCCACGCCGTAGTCCTTCACCGCGCCCGCGAAAATCTCCGAAGCGCTCGCGGTATTGCCGTTTACGAAGACCACCATCTCCCCGTCAAAATAATTCTCCGCGTCGGAATATTCTTCCTCCCGGTTTCCGTATTTATCCTCCGTATAGACGATCAGCCCTTCCGGGAGCAGGGAATCCAGGATCGTGCAGGTCACGTCGACCAGGCCGCCCCCGTTGTCCCGCAGATCAATAATCAGGCTCTCCATGCCCTGGGATTCCAGCTCATCCATCGCCTCCGCAAACTGCTCGTCGGTCACATCGTCAAATTCCGTGATCGCAATATAGCCGATCGAATCCTCCAGCATCTCGTACTCGACCGTCGGAACCTCGATGCTCGCGCGGGTGATGGTCATCTCAATCACCTCGCTCCCGCGGACGATGCTGATATTGACATCTGTTCCCGCCTCGCCCTTCAGATCGACGACGACCAGATTGAGATCGATGCCGGTGACCTCCTCGCCTTCCACCATATAAAGGATATCGTCCGGCAGAAGCCCGGCCTGCTCCGCAGGAGAGCCCGCAAAAGTATTCACCACGGTGATCAGCCCCGTGCTGTAATCCTGCTGAAGGGTAGCTCCGATCCCGCTGTAGCTGCCGCTGGAACTCTCCAGAAAGCTCGCGTACTCCTCCGCCGTATAATAGCAGGTGTAGGGATCTCCGAGACCGTCCATCATGCCCTTGTAAACGCTCTCCTGCACATCCTCCTCATCATAGTCGAACAGATAGTAGGCGTCGATGTAGCTCTGCAGCTCCGCCATTTTTTCTTCCATCTCACTCTCTGACGAGCCCGAGGATGCTGAACCGGCGCTCAGGCCTGCAATGCCTAGCCGGACGAGGAGGGATGAGGCGCCGCAGCCTCCCAGAACCATTACCATGACGCACAAAAGGGCTCCGCATACCAGCCCTTTTCCGAAGGAATGGTTTCCCCGATTTTTTTTCATAATATAAATTCTCCTCTTTCTTCCTTCCATTCTATGAAACTGAAGTTCAAAGTATTTAGTTCACGTAATTCAGCGGGTTTACATAGCTTCCGTTTACGATCACGCCGAAATGCAGGTGCGGTCCGGTGGAATAGCCGGTCGACCCCACTGCGGCGATCGTCTGTCCCTGCGTGACGTAGTCGCCCTCCGACACATACAGTGCCGACGCGTGCATATAGACGGTGGAAATACCGCCGCCATGCGAGATCACGATATAATTTCCCGCGGAGCTACTGTAGGTGGCCGTCGTCACGCGTCCGGACGCGGAAGCCACAATCGCCGCTCCGGTGGACGCTCCGATATCAATGCCCTTGTGATAGGTGGACGCTCCGGCGGTCGGAGCCGTCCGATAGCCGAAATAGCTCGTGATCCGGTGGCTGGACGGACAGGGCCAGATAAAACCGCTGCTACCGCCGTCCCCGTCATCCGACGAGGCCTTCGCGGCCGCGGCCGCGGCGATCTGCTGCTCAACCTGATCGAGCAGAACCTCCTGCTCCGACAGCTGTTCTTCATATGTACTCTGTTCTCCGGAAGCTGCGCTAATCTGCGCCTGATAGGACGCAATTTCCTGCGATTTGGCTTCGATCGCTGTATTCACTGCCTCCTGCTGTGATTCCGTCTCAGCCAGAAGCTCCTGAAGCTCCTCCTCCTCTTCCTCCAGCACGGCCTTCTGCTCCGCAATCTTCTCCAGCGTGGCCTGCAGCTCCTGCATCATCGTTCTGTCATACTCCGCCATCTGGGTGGAATACTCCGCGCGGTTCAGCAGGTCAGCGACACTTTCCGATTCGAGCAGCAGTTCCAGGAAGGATTCGCTGCCGTTCTCGTACATGTACTGGATGCGCTTCTTCATCATCGCGTACTGCTCTTCGGCCTCTTCCTCCGTCTGTGCCAGCTCCTCCTCGGCCTGCGCGATCTCCTCCTCTTTTTCCTCGATCGACGCTTCCAGCTCCGTGATCTGTTCCGAAAGAGTATTCAGCTCCTTGTCCAGCTGATTGATGTAAGTCTGAAGGCTGCTCTTGCTTGACTGCAGCGCACTGATCTTTTCCTCTACCGTGCTGAGGTCCGACTTGATCGAGTCAATCGCGTTGAGGGTGTTCTGACGCTGTTCCTCCAGCGCGCGGGTGTAGGCCTCATCCTCCTCGTCGTCATCGGTGTCATCCGCATCGTCCGCGTCGTCTTCCTCCGTATCCGTTTCGTCCGACGTCTCCTCTGTCTCATCAGAGGTAGCCTGCACCGCAAGTCTCCAGGCGTCGCTTCGCCCGGCCAGGGCAACGACCATAATAAGAACCAGAAGCGCGATCAATGCGCGCGGTTTTCTGCCCATGTCTCAAACCTTCAGTTGGCGCTGGCTCGTGAAGAGGCTTCCGAAAAAGCCGATGCCCACGCCGAGAATCAGGCCGACCGGCAGCAGAGTCCGGAACAGCTCATTTGCAGAGATAAAGCTCATCATACTGGTCAGCATGTTAAATTCCGCCGCCACATACGCGATGATGCGATTGTACAGATAATACAGGATGCCGAGCGGCAGCGCCGACCCGAACAGGCCTATGATAATGCCCTCGATCAGGAAGGGCATCTTGATAAACGAATTTTTCGCGCCGATCAGACGCATGATCGCAATCTCCTCCCGACGCACCGAAATACCGGTCGCCACGGTATTGCTGATCAGGAAGGTGGAGACCGCCAGCAGCAGTACAATAATAGCCACGGACACATAGCTGACCAGACGGTTGAACCCTGTCAGCATGTCCGCCACCTGATCGGAACGGTTCACCTTGCGCACGCTCTCGATCGACTCGATGTATTCCGCCAGATCATCCTGCAGCGCCACGTCCTTCATATAAATCTCGAGATTCGCGCTGTTTGCCAGGGGATTGTCGTCCACAAAAGCCTCCGCCAGCTCCTCGTTTCCCTCGAAGTAGATCTCCTGATAGCTCGCCCAGGCCTCCTCCGCGGAGACATAGACGACCTCGGAGACGCCCTCCCGCTTTGTCAGCTCCTCACCGACCGAGAGGATCTCGTCCTCCGTCGTTCCCTCCTCAAAAAGAACCGTCACGGCGACGCCTTCCTCCGCTTCCTTCACAAAGTACTGAAAATTCTGTACAATACAGAAAAAAAGGCCAAACATAAAAATACATGCAGCCATCGTCGCCATGGATGCAAGCGAAAAAAGTTTATTTCTCCATATGTTTTTTAAACCCTGCCCAAAGCAGTATCCGATTGTACTGAGCCTCATCCGATATACCCGCTTTCCTGCTCGTCTCCTGTGATAACCCCCTTCTGTACGCGGATTACCCTCTTTTTCATCGTGTTCACTATCGCCTGGTCATGCGTGACGACCAGAACCGTCGTTCCCCGAGCGTTGATCTCCTCCAGGAGCTTCATAATCTCTCTCGAAGTCTTCGGGTCAAGGTTTCCGGTCGGCTCATCCGCAAGGAGAATATCCGGGCTGTTCACCAGAGCTCTGGCCAGCGCCACTCTCTGCTGCTCTCCGCCGGAAAGCTGCCGCGGATAAGAGCGGTATTTCTCCGCCAGGCCCACAAGCGAAAGCATCGCGGGGACATTCTTTTTGATCTCCCGGCTGGGAGTCGCAACCACGCGCTGCGCAAAGGCTACATTTTCGTAGACATTGCGGTCCTTCAGCAGACGGAAATCCTGAAATACGCAGCCGACCTTGCGGCGGTACTTCGGGATCGCCTTCTTTTTCAGACGGTTCAGCAGGACGCCGTTCACACGAATCGTCCCCTCTGTCGGCTCGAGCTCCTTGAGGAGGAGCTTGATCAGCGTGGATTTCCCCGAGCCGCTGTCACCGACCACGAATACAAACTCCCCTCTCTTGATATGTAAACTTAACCCGTTGATGGCTCCGACCCCATTGGGATAAGTCTTTACTACGTTTTCCAGTACGATCATGGAAAGCCTCCTAAAATCAGTAAGAGCGTTCTCGGAAACTCAAAACCTCCCGAGATTCCGCTCTTTTTTACATGTTC
>JAJQCG010000051.1 GCA_021202815.1 Lachnospiraceae bacterium
CTTAATTTTTCAGAATTGTTTCAATTGTACGTTGAGTTTCCGAGACCACTCATTTATAACAGCTCAGCAGAAAAGTTCCTCTCCCGCCACATATTTTGCCTTAATATCCTGCTCCTGATGAAAATAGAGAAATCGCTCCAGCCGGTCGGCGATACTGTATTCACATGGATCAGAGTGCCGGCTGTCGTCGAGCACGACCGCGTCAAACTCATAGCCCGGCTCGAAGCTGCCGACCTTCCCGAAGAAGGCACCGCCGCCCTTCGTGCCCAGATAGAAGACCTCCGCCGCGCTCAGGGGCTTCAGGCTGTCGTCCACGAGCCGCCAGCGAAGCTTCGATGCCTGAATCGCGTGCATCATCGCCGTGAAAATGCTTAAAACCGTACCGCCCGCCACGTCGCTCCCCATTCCACATGCAGTCCCTCGTCGAGGAAACGCCGCACCGGCGCGATCCCGGAGCAGACATTCATATTGGACTCCGGGCAGTGTGCGACGAAGACGCCGTTCTCCTTCATCCGCCGGATCTCCCGCTCGTCAGAGTAGACACAGTGCGCCATGATGGTCGGACAGTCCGCGCCGAAAAGGCCGAAGCGGTCGTAGGCGTCGCCGTAGAACTCCGCCTCCGGGCAGAGCTCCTTCACCCACTCGATCTCGCTTAAATTCTCCGAGAGATGGGACTGCAGCGGCAGCCCGTAGCGCAGCTGGACCTTCTTCAGATTCTCCATCAGCTCATCCGTACAGCTCGGCGTAAAGCGCGGCGTCAGGATCGGCTTCGTATTGCGGTAGCGCTTCCGGCAGTCCTTCACCCATTCAACGGTATCCTGGGCGGAGACTTCCGCGCTCTCCTCGCACAGATAATCCGGCGCGTTGCGGTCCATATTGACCTTGCCAACCATCGTGCGCAGCCTGGACTGCTCCAGCAGATCCATCAGGATCTCAGTCGCCGGGACATGCAGCGTCCCGAAAATGCAGGCGCGGGTCGTCGCGCCCCTACGCAGATCATTTACAAAGACGGTGTACCGCTCTCTCGCATAGTCCTCGTCGGCATATTTTGACTCCTCCGGAAAGGTATAGCGGTTCAACCAGTCCAGCAGTTCGAGATCCATGTGCGTCCCACGGAAGGAATACTGCGGCGCGTGCACATGCAGGTCGACGAGCCCAGGGATGACCATCTGACGCCCGAAGTCCCTCACGGGAATCTCCGCGAAGCGTTCCGGCAGGCTCTCGTAGACGCCCTCCACAAGGCCGTTCTCACAGACCAGATATCCCCGCTCCAGCGTCTTCAGCTCCCCGCAGACCTCACTGTAACAAACATCTCCTCTTACTATAAATATTGACGGATTCATAACAATCTCCATTCTGAATTTTTAGCGCCCGCGCTTCTTTTTCGAATAAGGCGTATTCTCAAGCGGCAGCTTCGTCTGGAACTCCCCCTGCAGCCGCTCATACGCGCCCGCGATCGCCGGGGCCGTCGGGATCGAGGTGATCTCTCCGATGCCGATCGCACCGTAGGCCTTATCAATGCCCGGCTTTTCGACGATGATCGTATGGATCGGCGGCACCTTATCCGCCTTCCACAGACCGAGCGTCCCGTATTTGGACTTCGGCTCGCCGCCTTCCAGAATATACTGCTCCGTCAGAGCGTAGCCCATGCCCATCACGACGCCGCCCTCGATCTGCCCCTCCACGCTCTTCGGGTTGACCGCCTTTCCGACATCGTGGGCCGCGATCATCTCCTTGATCGTGCCGTCCTCGTTCAGGACGCACATCTGCGTGGCGTAGCCGTAGGCCACGTGGGACACCGGGTAAGGGACGTCCGCCCCCATCGGGTCGGTCTTCGCGAGGTATTCGCCATAAAACTCCCGCCCTTCCAGCTCTTCCAACGTATGTCCTTTCAGCGCTTCCTTCAGGAGCTCCGCCGCCCGCCTCGCCGCCTCACCGGTAATCAGCGTCTGTCGCGAACCGGAGGTCGTGCCGGCGTCCGGCGCCCGCGAGGTATTCGGCCGGAAATAGACGATTTCCTCAACCTTCAATCCCGCCGTCTGCGAGACGACCTGCGTCAGCACCGTGCCGAGACCCTGTCCGATGCAGGACGCACCGGCGTGAATCTGCGTCTTTCCATCCTTCACCAGAAGCCGACAGCGCCCAAAGTCCGGCAGACCGACGCCGACGCCCGCGTTCTTCATCGCGCAGGCGATGCCGACATAGGGCTCCCGGTCGTAGATCTCCTTCACCGCCTCCAGCGTCTCCGCGACGCCGGTGGAGGCGTCCGCGATCTGCCCGTTCGGCAGCACCTGGCCGGGCCGGATCGCGTTGCGGTAACGGATCTCCCAGGGGGAAATACCGACGAGCTTCGCGAGCTGATTGAGATTCATCTCGGAGGCAAAGCAGGTCTGCGTCACGCCGAAACCGCGGAACGCGCCCGCGGGCGGATTATTTGTATAAACAGCCTTGCCGTCGATGTCGATGACCTGAAAATTATAAGGTCCGGCCGCATGAGTACAGGCTCTCTGCAGCACCGGCCCGCCGAGTGAGGCGTAGGCGCCGGTATCCGAGACAACGACCGCCTTCATCGCAGTAAGGTGTCCTTCTTCATCACAGGCCGAGGTGACGTCCATCCACATTGCGTGGCGCTTCGGGTGAATCAGAATACTCTCCTTCCGCGTCAGCTTTACCTTCACAATGCGCTTCGTGAGATAGGCGATCAGCGCCGCGTGGTGCTGCACCGTCACGTCCTCCTTGCCGCCAAAGCCGCCGCCGACCAGCTTGTTCTCTACAATCACCTTCTCCGGCGGAAGCCCCAGCATCAGACAGCACTCGTGCTGCGTATCGTAGACGCCCTGGTCGCTCGAATAGATGAATACCCCATCGTCAAAGGGCATCGCGACCGCCGCCTCCGGTTCGAGGAAGGCATGCTCGGTCCACGGCGTCTCGTAGTGATTCGTCACTTTATATTTCGACTGCGCGATCACCGCGTCCGCGTCGCCGCGAACCAGATGCTCATGCGCCAGAATATTTCCCTTCGCGTGCACCCGCGGCGCATCCTCCTTCATCGCCTCGAAGGGGTCGAGCACCGGCGGAAGCTCCTCATACTCTACTTCGACGAGCACTTTCGCCTGCTCGAGAATCTCCGGCGTCTCCGCTGCCACGAGGCAGATCGCGTCGCCCAGATAGTGTGTCTCCTTCCCGACCGGGATCATCGTGTCCCAGTCCTGCACGAGCGTGCCGACCTTCACACTGCCCGGAACGTCCGCCGCCGTAAAGACGCCGACGACACCCGGCAGGGCCTTCGCCGCCTCCGTGTGAATCGCAAGCACCCGCGCGCGCAGATAATGGGAGCGCACCGCACTGCCGTAAATCATGCCGTCGAGATAGAGATCGTCCACATACTCTCCGGTGCCAAGGGCTTTCTCGCGCGCGTCGATCCGCTGCATCGCCTGACCGACTGTCACGCCGCCCTCCTCGTCCACAGCGGGCAGATTCTCCCGGAACATCTTCGCGCTCAGCAGAATCGCCTCGATAATCTTCTTGTAACCAGTACAGCGGCAGATATTGTTCCGGATCGCCGCCGCCACCTCGAGCCTGGTCGGGTCGGGATTCACGTCGAGCAGTGCCTTGCCGGAGAGCACCATGCCCGGGATGCAGAAGCCGCACTGCACCGCGCCGACCTTGCCGAAGGCATAGCCGTAAACTTCCCTTTCCCGCTCTGTCAGGCCCTCTACCGTGACAATCTTCTTTCCCTCCAGCTTCGAGAGCGTCGGGATGCAGGCGCGTGTGGCCTTCCCGTCGACCAGCACCGTACAGGTCCCGCAGGCGCCCTCGCTGCAGCCGTCCTTGGTCGCCGTCAGGTGCAGGTCGTCCCTGAGATAGCGCAGGAGCTTCTTATCCTGCTCTGTCGTATATATTTTTCCGTTAATATCCAGTGTGTACATAACTGTACACCTCCCGACTGATATTTCCTGTCTACGCCCTGACAAATTTTCTTAATCAGATGCCTCTTTCATAAAACCACAGATGGCGGCCGGGCAGACTGTCTGCACAATGGCCTGTATGCCAGAGCGCCCGGATAACGGCTGAATCCATATCGCCATGATATAGAACAGAGGCAGAATCTCAGTGACGTATATAGATTCCATGATTTGCCTTCAGGACCTTCCCGTCCTCCGCTGCCAGCTCACCCCGCAGGAACACCTTCTCCGCCATTCCCTTGAGCTGTGTGCCTTCGAGCGGGCAGTATTCCGCCGCGGACTGCTGGTTATGAGCGCTGAGCGTCCACTCCTCCTCGGGATTCCAGATGACGATGTCCGCGTCGCTCCCCGGCGCGATCACGCCCTTCCGCGGATAGAGATGGTATTGCTTCGCCGGATTCTCCGACAGATAACGGCACATCTGTTCCACGCTTAAGCGTCCGGCGCTCACGCCATAATGCCAGATCAGCATGGGGCGCTCCTGCGCGCCCGGCATGCCGCAGGGCGTCTTCGAGAAATCCGCCTCCCCGGCCAGCTTCTGCTTCGGCGTGAAGCTGCAGTGGTCGGTCGCAATCGTCTGTAACTGATCTTCCGAGAGGGCCTTCCAGAGCACCTCCTGGTCGGCCGCTTTCCGTAGCGGCGGCGCGATCATATAGAGCCTGCCCCTGCCGTCCGGCAGGGCATAGCGACTGTCGTCCATGACAAGATACTGCGGGCAGGTCTCGACGTAGACCGTCTGTCCCTCCGCCCGGGCTCGCTCGATCTCGCGGTATCCCGCCGCCGTGCTCAGATGCACAACGATCACCGGCGTATCGACACACTTCGCGATCTTCAGAAGACGGGCGACCGCCTCGGCCTCCGCCTCAGCCGGTCTGGTCCAGGGATAATCGCTCACGTCCAGCCGGTTGCCCTTCCCCTGCAACACCTCCGCAAGCCTCGCCTGAATGATCCCGTGATTTTCGCAGTGCACGCCGACCAGGCCGCCCAGCTCCTTCACACGCGTCAGAATCCCATAGAGCGTCTGGTCGTCCACACGGTTGTCGTAGGTGAGGTAAACCTTGAAGGAGGATATCCCGCCCTTCACGATCTCCTCCATCTCGCGGCTGACAGCCTCGTTCCACTCGCCGATCGCCATATGAAAGGCATAATCGCAGGAGGACTGTCCGTCCGCCTTGGCGTGCCAGTGCGCGAGCGCCTCCGAGAGCGTCTCACCGCGCTCCTGCGTCGCAAAATCGATAATGCAGGTCGTTCCGCCGACGAGCTCCGCCTTCGTGCCGGTGTCAAATTTATCCGCCGTAATCGTGCCGGACACCTCGAGCGCCATATGCGTGTGCGCGTCGATGAAGCCCGGGAAGAGCAGACGCCCCGTGACATCCATCACCTCGGCGTCTGCAGCGCTTAAGTTCTCTCCCACTTCAAGGATTTTTTCTCCCTCAAGCAGAACATCCTGTTTTTTCTGTCCCGCACTGCTGACTACCGTGCCGCCTCTGAGTAATCGTTTCATGCTTTTTCCTTCTTTCCTGCCTGTATAATACTGGAATCATAAAATCATGATTCCACGGATTGCTGCAATGTCTCTCAAACTACTAAGATTCGAGGAAGTTTCTCTATTCGTGAACCTGTTATCATCAGATAAGATATGCATAATCCCTGCATACTGCCTCGATCAGAGCGCGCATGCCCTCCGCAGGCTGCTGCCCGGAGGAGCCTTTCGTCCAGACATACTCATTGCCAAAGAGCCGCACCCGGCAGGTCAGCGGCGAAAGATTCAGCACCGTGAAGCCGTCGTTTTTGCTCTCCTTCATATCCTGCTCGCAGGCGAAGAGCGTGAATTTATCAAGATACGGCGCGCTCGCATAGGGGCAGAAGCTCTTACAGTTCCCGCACTCGTTGCAGAGATAGTCCACATGGATGATCTGCGCCATGTCAAAGCCCGGCACCTTCACGGAAACATTCGCGCGGTTCGGACAGACGTCAACGCAGTTCTCGCAGACCGTCCGGCAGCTCAGGCAGCGCGCGGAATCCGGCAGTCCGCCCGGCTCCGCGAGGACGCCCTTCTTCGCGCGGATGCACTCTTTCGGCGCGTCGAGAGCGCAGTCTTTTGAAATCTCCACGCCGACGATCGCCTCCGCGGCCTGCTTTGCCTGCGCCATGCCTTTCACGACGATCGACGGTCCATAGAGGCCGTCGCCGACCACATAGACGCCGGAGACGCTCGTCTCGAGCTTCTCATTTACCCGCGCGCGCCCCCGGCTGTCGACGGCGATACCGTTCTCCTCGTAGAAGCCGGTCGGCACCTTCTCGCCGACCGCTGCGATCACGGTATCCGCGGGGATCTCACACACTTCATCGGTCTCGACCACTCCGGCTCTCCCGGACGCATCCGGCTCCCCGAGCGCCGTCACATGGCAGATCAGCTTTCCGTCCGCAATCCGGACCGGGGCGAGCAGCTCCCGGAACTCGACGCCGTCCTCCAGCGCAAGCAGGAGCTCATGCTCATCCGCCGGCATATATCTCTTCGTTCTGCGGTAGACAAGGTATACGTGTTCGACGCCGAAACAGCGCTTCGCAGCGCGCGCCGTATCCATCGCGGTATTTCCGCCGCCGATGACGACGACCTGTTTCCCAAGGTCAACCTGCCCCTTCTTTGCATTGAATTCTTCAAGGAAGTCGAGCGCGTTCACCGCCGTCTTTCCCTCCAGCGTAAGGGAACTTCTCTGATAAGCGCCGACCGCAAGCACGACCGCGCCGAAGCCTTCTTTTTTCAGCTCATCGACAGATTTTATTTCTGTGTTATACAAAATATGTACGCCAAGCTTCGTGAGGAATGAAGCGTCCTTCGCAATCACACTGTCGTCGATTCGGAAATCCGGGATGATCGCGCTCACGACGCCGCCCAGACGGTCGCGCTTCTCATAGAGCGTCACCTCCGCGCCCGCCTTCGCGAGATAGTAGGCCGCCGCCATACCGGCCGGACCGCCGCCGACAACCGCAGCCTTCACACCACAGCTTCCGGACACGGAAAGCTCCGCGAGAGCGCTCTCATACGCATTCTGCGCGCAGACAAGCTTCGTATCGCGGATCTGCACCGGCGTCTCGTAGAAATTCCGCGTGCAGCGGCTCATGCAGGGATGGGAGCAGATCGTACCGGTGATAAAGGGCAGCGCGTTGCGCTCCAGAATGACCCGCATGGCCTCCTCATATTTTCCTTCTCCAGCGAGCAGCATGTAGGTCGCCACATCCTGGTGAATCGGGCAGCCGTCCTCACAGGGAGCGGTATAGCAGTTCAGCATCGGCCCGCACACCTCGCTCGTGCGGCTCCCCCGCAGCATCGCTGGCTTCACAGAGTGCCGGTCGGTACTCGCGTCCTGCGCGACCTTCTTCAGCGCCGCGACATCAATGCCGGTGAAGGGCTTCACGCCCATCTCCTCAAGGTTTCCCGCGATCTGCGTAAGGCGCTGATAGCCGCCCGGCTTCAGGATCGTCGTCGCGACCGTCACCGGCCAGACGCCGCAGCCCACGATCGCGTTCATATTGAAGGCGTCCGCACCGCCGGAATAGGAAATGCGCAGCTTCCCGTCAAACTCCTCCGAGAGCTTCGCCGCCAGTGCGATCGACAGCGGATAGAGCGACTTGCCGGACATGTACATCTCCTCGCTCGGCAGCTCGCCCGCCTTCACATCCACCGGGAAGGTATTGGTAATCTTCACGCCAAAGTCCAGACCCTCGCGCTGCGCGAGATCGCCGAGGCGGTGCAGCATCGGCACTGCGTCCGCGTACTGCAGATCATCCTCGAAGTGGAAACGCCCAAAGGCCACGTAATCATAGCCCATGCCATCCAGCACCTCGCGCGCGAAGTCGTAGCCGAGCAGCGTCGGGTTGCACTTGATAAAGGTGTGCATATGCTTCACCTCGAGGAGATAATTCGAGATGCGCTCGATCTCCTGCGGGGGACATCCGTGCAGCGTCGAGAGCGTCACGGAGTTACAGATATAGGGAGAAATCCCTTCGATATCCTCCTTTGTCACATGCCGGAATTCATCCGCGTGCGCGAGCAGCCAGTCCCTGCACTCCTTCCAGACCGGCGTATTCTCCGCGTTTTTCATATTTTCGATAAAGCTGTCGATCTTCGGGGACTTGATGCCCTCGAGATCGTAGCCTACGCTGATATTAAACTGAAAGCCGTCCATAGCGCCCAGGCCGAACTCCTTCGCGATCACGGAGAGAACGAACCAGGCCTTGATATACTCGTTCTGCGCCTGCTCCACATAGAGCTCGGTCGACCACTCGCAGTTGTAGCACTCGTCGTCCGCCTTGATGCAGGGCTTCTTCACGCAGGCCGCCAGCTCCGGGCCGTCCATGATCTGCACCGTCTTCAGCTCGAAGAAGCGCCCGCCCGCGTAGTAGGCCGCGATAATGTTCTGCGCCATCTGGCTGTTCGGTCCGGCGGCCGGGCCGACCGGAGTCTCCAGCTTCCGTCCGAAGAGCTCCAGCGCCTTCTCCGGCTTCGCCGCGTAAGCGCGGCGCACGCCGAACACGGTTCCTTTGGTATCATGCTCCTTCAATACCCAGTTCATCAGCCTTGCAAAAGGCATACAGGTCATCACATCACTCATCTGTTTCCCCTCCTGTCTAACCGTTAATGCTCTTCCACAGCTCTGCGGAGGACTCGCGGCACTTCGCCATCACTTCCTCCACGTCTGCCACGAGAACCTCGCGCTCCTTCATCAGCACCCTGCCGTTCGCCACGGTCGTCACCACGTCGTGCCCGCACATGCCAAAGAGAATATGGCTGTTGATATTGTCCGCGCCAAGCCGCGTCGGCGGATCATAGTCGGCAACAATCACGTCGGCCGCCGCGCCCTCCTTCAGCACGCCGAGCGGAGCTTTGAAATAACGGTTCGCGATCTTCGCGTTGTTCTCAAACAGCATCTGCGGCACCTCTCCCCAGGCGGCGTTCGCGTCGCAGAGATGATGCTTGTGCAGGATATTCGCGACCTTGTAGGACTCGATCATATCGTGCGTGTAGCCGTCCGTGCCAAGACCGGTCAGAATGCCGCGGTGCACGAGCTCCATCGTCGGCGGGCAGCCGCAGGCATTGCCCATATTCGACTCCGGATTGTGCACGACCATCGTGTCCGTTTCCTTAATTAAATCCATCTCATGCGGATTGATATAAATGCAGTGGCCGAGCAGCGTCTTCTCCCCCAGCACGCCGCAGTCCATCAGACGGTCGACGATGCGCTTGCCATGCTTCTTCAGGCAGTCGTGCAGATCCTCGATGCCCTCCGCTACATGGATATGATAGCCGACCTCGTCCGGTTTCCGCGACGCCGCGTAGGCGAAGGTCTCGTCGGAGATCGTAAACTGCGCGTGCATGCCCATCATGGCCGCAATCATATCGCTGTCGTCCGCCAGCGCGTATCGGATAAACTCCGCGTTCTCGTCGACAGCCTCCTTCGCCTTATCCATGCCGTCGCGGTCAGAAACCTCGTAGCAAAGACAGGCGCGCACGCCCAGCTCCTTCGCTGCGTCCGCGATGCGGAACAGGCTCCCCGTGATATGGCCGAAGCTCGCGTGATGGTCAAAAACAGTCGTCACGCCGCAGCGGATGCCCTGAATCAGCGTATCCATCGCGTTCCAGTAGGTCTGCTCAAACGTCAGCTTACGGTCGATCGTCCACCACTGCCCGTCGAGGATATCGAGGAAGCCTTTCGGATTGTATCCTTTAATCGAAAGCCCCCGCGCCATCGCGCTGTAGATATGCTCGTGAGTATTGATAAACGCGGGCATAATCACGCCCCCCTTGGCGTCGATAAAGTCCGCGTCCGTGTATTTCGCCCTGATCGTCTGTGCAGGGCCGAGCTCCAGAATCCTGCCTTTGTCCATCGCGACCGCCCCGTCCTCAAAGAACGGATTTGCGGCGTCTCTTGTCACAAGTCTTCCATTTCCGATTACCAGCATGGATTTCCCTCCTTTATTCGCTTTGAGCGTTCTCGGGAA
>JAJQCG010000072.1 GCA_021202815.1 Lachnospiraceae bacterium
GAATTGCTTTTTTTGTCTGCTCTGAATCTGATACTTTCCTTAAGTATTATAGCAGAAATCCCTGCAGATTACACTCATTTTGTTCAGGAAATGACCGCAAATACCGTTCTACCTCCGCCATAATCCTCTGCAAATTCTGCAGATCCTGCTCCCAGTCTCCGGTCTCCAGGGAATGATTGGCGTCCTCAATAATGTGAAGCGGCAGCCCTCGTTTTTCACACTCCGCCCTGACAAGCTCCGTGTCGACCCAGTTGTCGGCAGTTCCGTGAAATACGATGCCCGGCTGTTCCATGAAGGGGAAGGACTCTCCGACCGGTGTGAAATAGACGTTTCGCGTCCGCAGCTCATGCCTGCTTCTATATGCCGAGGCAATCGCTGTGCCGATGCTCTTCGACAGGAAGAGAATCTCCTCGTACTGTGAGAAATCAATGTCTTTCAGGATATCCTCCGCCTGTTCGATCGCTGTGAGAAAACAGGCGTTCATTTTCTCCCTGTCGCCCCGGACACCGGACGGGAAATCGCCATAAGGCACGTCCTTGAGCTCGTAGCCCTGCGCGGCGGCAATCTTTTTGCTGTGATAGAGCAACGGCTTATCTACATGATAACCGATGCCCGGAAATATAACTGCAATCTTCATCTTTGTACCTCTTCCATTTCAATTACTATATTTTGACAATTCGAACTATGTAAGCTCCACTTTCCGGAACGTGAAGGTCACGCTGAAAGTTTTGCCGGGGGACTCACAGAGCCGGTCAAAAAGAAACTCGCAAAAGACCGTCACCCCACCGGTTCCGCGATCTCCACATCCGGCTTCGGATATCCCAGCGCAGCGATATTTTCCTCCGTCAGCTGCCGCCAGGAAAAGCTGAGCTCCTTCGCATCGCCGACACAGGAGTCGTGCCAGCCTTCATACGCGCCGCCATCAATCCATGTGATATCGGCATAGGGATCAACTTCGTCCGTAGTGATGCAGTAGACGAGACCGTCCCCGTCTTCATCAATATCCTCCGGAAATGTCCCCAACCCATTTTCCTGGCTTACCTCCCGATCCCAGGCCTCCACACCACACGAGAACTGGTACGCGTCAGTCTCCGCATCATAAAGATAGACATGGTAAGGCCAAAACCGCCCCGAAAATCCCTGATTGTGCGACCAGTCTGCCTCGATGATGCCGTTATCGTAGATCCGCAGCGACGGGAACGCCGCAAATTCCACATAGATCTCATCCCCGTCATAGCCGAAGATGAGTTTCTCCATCCCGGCCATCGTGCTGTCTTCCCAGTCAAGCAACAGCTCCTCTGCCCCGTCGCCGTCCACGTCAGCGATCGCGAAACTGCTGGCCTCGGCCGCTTCCATATTGATATATGCTAACTGCGTTCCGTCAGGGAGGACGCCGGACAGATAGATATCCCAGAGCATTTTCCCGAAAGCCTGGTCGCTGTTTTCCAGATTTTTCACACTGTATCTATGTACATACTCATACATCGTAATCCTGCTTATGTCGATCTCACATTTTTCCGTCTGAGAAATCCCGTCTTTCTCGTAGGTAACTACCACCACATTTTCCCTCGGAAGATACCACGAAGTCCATGCAGCGTAGGAAGAGCTGAGTGAAGCATCCGACTCTCCTGTACGCAGATCACCGCAGGAACCATACCAGACCCGTTCTCCGTCCCACCGATAAATCGTGGCAGAGCATCCTCCGTCACTGTACAGTGAATTGCAGATCAGCTCTGTGACGCCGTCGCCGTCTACATCCAGAAAATAATCCGCCGAATCCTCATATCCGCCACCGTACCCGAGATTCACACATTCGCTGTTCCAAATCCCGAAATAATGGCGATCGGTACAGTAACCGTCGGCATAGGTATATTGGACCATGAACACCGGCATCCCCATCAGTTCTCCCATGTCCTCCAGTGTGATATCAATATCGTCGTTGAGTTCCATAATCTTCGTTTCCTGCCCCGTCTCATCGTCTTCGACAACGACCTGCCACAGGCTGTCCGTTTCCGAATGACTGATAGAAACCTCTAAACCTGCCACTGTGATCGGCGAGTCGGCCGAAAGACTGTTTTCAGCGTCATCCAACTCTGTTCCCTGTTCCATTGAAGCCGTTGACGCGCCATCCCCATTCAAGTCGACGCGAAGCTCCAGCCCAGAGTCGATCGCCATCGTCTCCGCCTGCTCCTCCGGTTTTCCCGCCGACGTGGCGAACAGCGCGATGACGACAAGCACGATCACTATGCTGGCAACGATGATTCCAACGGTAAGCTTTCTCGTCTTCATGATCGCGGTGATGCGTTCCTCCACCGCATTCTTACTGAAATGATTGCACAGCGGAAACACGCCGCCTTTTTCCGATTCCATGTGGAGCAGCATCAGCGAGTACTCTCTGCGCGACGCCTGCCCGAAGCGACGGACGACGCCCTCGTCACAGGCCAGCTCGATGTCCCGGTTGAAGAGAAGATACAGAACCCACACCAGCGGATTGAACCAGTGAACGCAGAGCGCGAGCACGCAGACCAGTTTCTTCGCTGTGTCAAAATGCCGGATGTGGATATATTCATGAGAAAAGATGTATTCCAGCTGCTCCTCGTCCGTCCAGTCCGTAGCGGCTGGCATCAGGATCATCGGCCTCACGATCCCGTAGGTGAGCGGCGTCGTGATCCGGTCGCTCTCCCTCACGGAAACGGCTCGCTCCGGCCAACGCTCCGCAATCCATTTCGCGGCGAATTCATTTTGTACCGGCAGGGAGGTGGAAAATTCCAGGCGGCAGCGCAGCCAGGCGATCACGAAATACGCAGCGCACAGCAGCAGCCCCGCAAGCCAGATCAGCGTCCACACCGAAATGGAGAAGGACAGACCTCCCGCCGCAGGCACTGCAGCGCCGACCGTCTCCGCCGCCGCGCTTAGCTGTCCCTGCGCTGCAGAAACCGCAACCGCGTCCCGGGGCTGTCCCTGTACAAATACGACCGCATTTCCAACTGGTGTCTCCGCCACCGTCTTCACAACCTCAGCTCTGCCAAGAAGCGCGTAAATGCTCGTCACCGAAGGGATGGAGAACGGGACAAGCAGGCGCAGGATCGCAATCTCCCACAGAATCAGAAAAGTCCTCTTGGGAAGCCGATTAAGCGCGACAGCGCACAGAACCAGAATCACCAGGATCAATACCGCCCCCCTGGAGGCTCATTTGCAGTAAGCTCATAGGCGCCTCCTTATTCCAGCTCGTCGACCAGCTGCTTCAGCCGCTCAATCTGCTCCGACGAGAGCTTCTTCCTGCCGAGCAGCGCCGCAAACAGTTTGTCCACGGAGCCGTCATAAATCTTGTCGATCAGCTCGTCCGTCTCAGCGGCCTGCACCTCCTCCCGGGGAATCAGCGCATGGCAGCGAAAATTCGGCTCGCTGCGCTCGATTGCGCCCTTTTTGATGCAGCGCTTGATCAGTGTGTAGGTGGTGTTGATGTTCCAGCCGGTCTCCTCCTTCATAACATCCGAAATATGCTTCGCGGTGCAGTCGCCCTCCCGCCAGAGAACGCTCATAATCTTCAGTTCTGAGTCAAAAAGTTTGACATCCATGAATGCTCCTCCAGTATAAGACTATAGTAGTATCATGCTTATATCTTACATTCGCCGTTCATGGATGTCAATACGACTTCGGTAGTATTAAGAAAGTCTTAAGAATTAAATCTGATATCTCCTGCCGTTATGTTTTTGCAGTTTCTGCTTTTAAAATCATTTTATCTATATCCTCAAATGCATTTTCCAGACGTTCTGTGTGGTATAACTCATACATGTCATAGATATAGTCTGTCAGATTCATTTCATCCCATTGATTCAACACCTGATCCGCAGTTGTCTTCTTATGCCCCGCGTACTGTTCTATCAGGAAGACAAAAAATTCCATCTTCTTAGACATATTAATCCCTCCTCAGATAAAGCGAGTTCCGCGGCTCACCCGTTACCTGTTCACTCTCCCACATGTCAAAAATGCCAGCCGGGCTAAAATCCCACATTTCTAGCTCCGGGTTAATCAACATCTGATAAGTCTGAGAGCTCAGGAATTCTCGCAGCGCATCCATTGGCTTTAGCCCATATTTCCGTGAAATCATTTGAAGAACTTCTCCATTATAAAAGCTCAGTATATATGGCATGATCTCACTCATAATTGAATCACCTCACTATATTTGAGAGTCTCCAATGCCCATTTGGTCTTAAAAGCATACTGGTCCTTCAGTTTCTGTGGGAGAAGTCGTTTTAATGCCTCTTCTTCCGTATAGAATCCGGCGAAATACAAACTAAGAACCGGCATAGTTCTATCATTGCAACTGGTCCAATAACAAGATCGTACGTATCATGCAGACTTTCATTTCTTCTGTTGGCCGCCACATAGTGAAGCCAGTTTGCGATCCGACACAATAATTTCAGGTTTCCGCACCGCAACATTACTTCCATGATACAGCTTCAACTCAGAAACCTCCTCACCCTTCAATCACCAGCTTCGCCGAGCCATAGATGCCCGCGTCGTTTCCAAGCCCTGCGAGGACAAACCTCGCGTCCCGGCAGGCTTTGAAGGTATACTGCACGTAATATTTCTGTATATAATCGAGAATAATATCCCCCGATTTGGACATGCCGCCGCCGATGATGAAGACCTCCGGATCAACAGTTGCGGCAATGTTCGCAAGCACAAGCCCCAGATAGTACCCGAAGCGCTCCGCAACCTCGCAGGCAAAGGCATCCCCGGATTTCACGGCGTCCCAGAGGAGCTTGCTGTTCAAATTCTCCATGTCAAGAGAAGTGCTGAGCTCTCCGCGCTCCTGCGCCATCCAACGGGCCAGCTTTACGATACCGTTGGCCGAGGCCACCTGCTCGAGGCAGCCATGATTTCCACAGCCGCAGACGCCGGGAATGCGGTCGTCCACATGGATATGGCCGATCTCACCACCCGCGCCGTTCGCTCCTGCCAGGATCTTTCCTTCTACAATGATGCCGCCGCCCACGCCGGTGCCGAGCGTCACCATCACGCCGCTTTTATGTCCGGCGGCCGCGCCCTTCCACATCTCGCCAAGCGCAGCCACGTTGGCGTCGTTTCCGCCTTTGCTGGGGACACCCGTGAGTTCCGTAAGCTCCCGCGTCACTTCCTTATAGCCCCAGCCCAGATTCGCCGTGTGCGGCACGACGCCCGCCGCGTTAATGGGACCCGGGATACCGATTCCCATGCCGACGACCTCTGACTTCTCTATACCTCTTGCATCAAGCTTCGCAAGCGCGGAGGCCGCGATATCCGGCAGAATCGCGTCTCCCCCATTCCCTGTCCTCGTCGGAATCTCCCACTTCTCCAGCAGCCCGCCGTCCGTCCGGAAAAATCCCATCTTCACGCTCGTGCCGCCGACATCGATTCCAAAGCAATAATTTTTCATCCTGGCCAAACTCCCTCTTTCATGCCGACGCGATATTCCCTGAATCGCGCGCATCATTCATATAATGCCTGCATGTCTGTAAAACGCCTCACTAGCGTTTGTTTCTCTCGATGCTCTCCTGCACCCTGCGATACAGCTCCTGCGCCGCGTTGTATCCCATCTTCTTCTGCCTGTGGTTCACGGCGGCGGACTCGACGATGACCGCGAGGTTCCTGCCCGGTCGGATCGGAATCGAGTGACACATGACCTTATTCCCAAGGAATTCCACATACTCCTCATTGAGGCCAAGGCGATCGTATTCCTTATCCTTATCCCACTCCTCGAACTTGATGACCAGGTCGATGCCCTGCATCTCCTTCACGCTCTCCACGCCGTACAGGGTCTTCACATCGATGATCCCGATGCCGCGCAGCTCGATGAAATGGCGCGTGATCTCCGGCGAAGTCCCGACGAGTGTGTCGTCGCTGACCTTGTGAATCTCGACTACGTCGTCAGTGATCAGGCGGTGTCCTCGCTTGATCAGCTCCAAGGCCGCCTCGCTCTTGCCGATGCCGCTCTCTCCCATGATCAGAATTCCCTCGCCATAGACGTCGACCAACACGCCGTGGATGGAAATCGTCGGCGCGAGTTCTACGCCGAGCCAGCGGATGACCTCCGCCATCAGCGAGGTCGTCATCCTGGCGCTGGCCAGAATCGGTTTCTTATATTTACGGGCCATCTCGAGCATATCCTCGTCCGGCTCCGTCCGCGACGCGTAGATGACGCAGGGAATCTCGCTGGACATGAAGCGCTCGTAGTTTCGTACCTTCACATCCCGGTCGAGGCTCTTCAGATATGTATACTCCACATAACCGATGATCTGGACGCGCTCGCTCGCGAAATGCTCAAAATAGCCCGCGAGCTGCAGGGACGGGCGGTTGATGTCCGGACTGCTGATCACGATCCCGTCCGTGTCGACCTCCGGGACCAGATTTTTCAGCTCCAGCTTTTCAATCATTTTGTTCAGTGCTACGGTAAACATGGTAGTTCTCCTCCTGCATCTTTTTATAATTTTTTCGAACAACGGCTATTTGAACTTTTATGTTTCGTGATGTTCGTTTACTCAGTTCCCTCTCCGTGGAAAAAATCATACACCTGCCGCGCGGCAAGCCGGTTCATGCCCTCGGCAGCCGCCAGCTCCTCCTGCGAGGCTCCGCGGATCGCCTCCAGCGTCGGGAAAGCCCGCATCAGCGCCCTGCGCCTGGCCGGGCCGATGCCCGGAATATCGTCCAGCACCGAGTGCACCTGCTCTTTGCTGCGCAGCGAACGGTGGTACTCGATCGCGAAGCGGTGCGCTTCATCCTGAATCCTCGTCACGAGCCGGAAAGCCTCGCTGTCCCGGCTGATCAGCAGCTCCACGTTGTTATAATAGACGCCCCTCGTTCTGTGGCGGTCGTCCTTCACCATGCCGCAGACGGGTACCTGTACATCCAGGCGCTCCATGACCTTCAGCACCACATTCACCTGGCCCTTTCCGCCGTCCATCAGAATCAGGTCGGGATAATTTTCATAATGGGACAGGCGTCTCGTCAGAACTTCCTCCATGCTCGCATAATCGTCGGAACCCTGCACGCCCCGGATGCGGAATTTCCGATAATCCGAACGCTTCGGCCGTCCCCGCTCAAACACAACCATCGAGCCGACCGTCTGATAACCGCTGATATTGGAAATATCGTAAGCCTCCACGCGACGCAGCTCCGGAAGTCCCAGCAGCTTCGCGAGCTCCTTCATCGCTCCGATTGTGCGCCCCTCCTCGCGGCGGATGCGCTCACGATCCTGCGTCAGCACCATCTGCGCGTTCTTCTGCGCCAGCTCCACGAGCTTTTCCTTCTCGCCCTTCTTCGGCACACGCAGATAGACACGCTGCCCTTTTCGGGCGCTCAGCCACTCTTCGATCAGCTCCGCGTCCGCAACCTCGTGCTGCAGCATCAACTCACGTGGAATGTAAGGCGTCCCGGCATAAAACTGCTTCAGAAAGGCGGTCAGAATATCCTCTTCGCGGTCGTCCGCGGCGATGTGCAGGCAGAAATGATCCCTTCCGATCAGCCGCCCCTCGCGGATGAAGAAGACCTGCACGACCGCATCCTCCTTGTCGACCGCCATCGCGATCACGTCGCGGTCTTCCATCCCGCTGCTCGTGATCTTCTGCTTCTGCGCGATCTTGCTGACGCTTTCGAGCAGCTCGCGGTACTCGATGGCCTTCTCAAACTCCATCGCCTCCGCGGCCTGCTCCATTTTTCCGCGGAGTTCCTTTAAAATCGGTTCATAATCTCCGTTCAGAAAGCTGAGCGCCTTCTTCACGGATACGGCGTATTCTTCTTTGGAAATATAGCCCTGACAAGGCGCAGGGCACTGATGAATGTGATAGTTCAGGCAGGGGCGCTCCTTTCCCTGCTGCTTTGGCAGAGATTTGTTGCAGGTGCGTATCCCGTACAGCTTGTGGATGAGATCAATGGTATCCTTCACTGCCCCGGCACTCGTGTAAGGGCCATAATATTTCGCACGGTCCCGGAGAAGCTTCCGCGTGAAGAGCACGCGAGGAAAATCCTCCTGCACCGTCACCTTGATGTAGGGATAGGTCTTATCATCCATCAGCATCGTGTTGTACTTCGGACGATGCTCTTTGATCAGATTGCACTCGAGCACGAGCGCCTCCAGCTCCGAGTCCGTGATGATGTACTCGAATCGGGCTATATGCGTCACCATCTGGTCGATCTTCGCGCCCCGGTTCCGGCTCGGCTGAAAGTACTGCTTCACCCGGTTTTTCAGAGAGATCGCCTTCCCGATATAAATAATCGCGTCGCGCTCATCGTGCATCAGATAGACACCCGGCTTTCCGGGCAGCTTTTTCAGTTCCTCTTCGATATTAAAGTCCATACGCGCTACTCAGCGAAGATAAGCTCTTCCTGGTGATAGTCGGACTGCGCATCCTTCACCTGATGGAAGATCTCCATGAATTCCTTGCCGGTGATGGTCTCCTTCTCTATCAGAAAAGCGGAGATTTTGTCCAGGCACTCGCGGTTCTCGTTCAACAGCCGCTTCGCCTCCTCGTAAGCTTCCCCGAGAATGCGCATGATCTCCGCATCTACCTGTGCCGCCGTCGCGTCGCTGCAGTTCAGCACACTGCCATTGTCAAGATACATGCTCTCACGCGACTCCAGATTCATCAGGCCGAACTTCTTTGACATGCCGTACTGCGTCACCATCGCCCGGGTGAGGCGTGTCGCCTGCTGGATGTCGTTGGACGCACCGCTCGTCACCGAGTCGAACACGATCTCCTCCGCAGCCCTGCCGCCCATATAGGTCACGAGCCGGGCCTCCATCTCCTTCTGGGTCATCATGTTCTTCTCTTCCTCCGGCGTCTGCAGCACATAGCCCAGCACGCCCGAGGTTCGCGGTACGATCGTGATCTTCTGCACCGGCTCCGCATCCTTCTGCAGCGCCGTCGTCAGCGCGTGGCCGACCTCGTGATAGGACGCAATCTTCCGCTCCTCCTCGCTCAGGATCTTGTTTTTCTTCTCCTTGCCCATCATGACGAGCTCCATCGCGTTGAACAGATCCTTCTGGCTGATCGCCTTGCGGCCGTTCTTCACCGCGAGAATCGCGGCCTCATTGATCATATTCGCGAGATCCGCGCCCACCGCGCCGCTCGTGGCGAGTGCGAGCGCCGCCAGATCCACGGTCTCATCAAGCTTTACATTTTTCGCATGAACCTTCAGGATATCCTCGCGTCCCTTCAGATCCGGGCGCTCCACGATGATTCGCCGGTCAAAACGACCCGGACGCAGCAGCGCCTGGTCGAGCACTTCCGGGCGGTTCGTCGCCGCGAGGATGATGCAGGCCTGGTTGCTCTCAAAGCCGTCCATCTCCGCAAGGAGCTGGTTCAGCGTCTGCTCCCGCTCATCATTTCCGCCGAGCCGGGAATCGCGGCTCTTGCCGATCGCGTCGATCTCATCGATAAAGACGATACAGGGCGCGTTCTTCTTCGCCTCCTCAAAGAGGTCGCGGACGCGGGACGCGCCGACGCCCACGAACATTTCCACAAAATCGGAGCCTGCCAGCGAGAAGAAGGGCACATGCGCCTCCCCGGCCACAGCCTTCGCCAGCAGCGTCTTGCCGGTGCCCGGAGGGCCAACCAGCAGCGCGCCCTTCGGCAGCTTCGCGCCGATCTCCGTATACTTCGTCGGATTGTGAAGGAAGTCCACGACCTCGACGAGACTCTCCTTCGCCTCTTCCTCTCCGGCCACGTCCTGGAACGTGACGCCGGTCTCCTTCTCAATGTAGACCTTGGCCTTGCTCTTGCCGACTCCCATCATGCCGCCGGCTCCGTCCATGCGGCGCATCAGCACGCCAAAGACCACCCACAGCAGCACAATCGGCAGCAGAATGGACAGAATATTCCACAAAACCCCGGACCAGGTGTCCTGCACAT
>JAJQCG010000109.1 GCA_021202815.1 Lachnospiraceae bacterium
GAACATGTAAAAAAGAGCGGAATCTCGGGAGGTTTTGAGTTTCCGAGAACGCTCATGTTTGCATAAGGAGGAACAAAGGAAATGACGATTACATGGATGTTTGGGGCGGCGATTCTGCTGCCGGTGCTGTCGGGCCTGTTTCTCCTGCTGCGACGGGGAAGGATAAAGAACCGCCGTCTGAAATGCGCCGGGATTTTCCTGGTGATGGCGCTGACCGCATTGCTGGCGATTGGTCTTATGTTCTCGCCGGATTATGAACTCACAGTCTGGCGGCTGACGGACACGATCTCGCTGACCTTCCGTCTTGATGGCCTTGCGCGGCTCTTTATGGGGATGACCGTGGCGGCCTGGACACTGGGCGGCGTCTTTGCCTTCGAGTATATGAAGCATGAGGAGAATGAGGACCGCTATTTTGGCTTTTACCTGATCGTGCTGGGAGTGCTGCTCGCGCTCGACCAGGCGGGCAATCTGGTGACGCTGTATCTCTGCTTTGAGATGATGACGCTGACCTCGCTGCCGCTCGTGCTGCACAATATGTCGCACGAGGCAGTCATGGCGGGACTGAAATACCTGTTCTATTCGATCGGCGGTGCCTTCACCGCGTTGTTCGGCATCTTTTATCTCTTTGCAAACGGGCTCACCGGCAGCTTTACGCCGGGCGGCTATCTGAGCGCGGGAGAGATTTCCTATACGGGGACGCCGGGAATGACGCTCTTTGTATTATTGCTGATCATTGTCGGATTCGGCACGAAGGCCGGTATGTTTCCCATGCACGGCTGGCTGCCGACGGCCCATCCGGTCGCCCCGGCCCCGGCGAGTGCGGTGCTCTCCGGCGTGATCACGAAGGCCGGCGTGCTGGCGGTCGTGCGCGTGGTCTTCTATATGGTCGGCGCAGATTTTCTGCGCGGCACCTGGGTGCAGTACACCTGGCTGACCCTGGCGCTGATCACGGTCTTCATGGGTTCCATGATGGCCTACAAGGAGCAACTCCTGAAAAAACGCCTGGCCTATTCATCGGTGAGCCAGGTCTCCTACATCATGTTCGGCCTGGCGACGCTGACGGCGGACGGCCTTGTTGGGGGACTTGCGCACTTTATCTTCCACAGCGTGATCAAGGACTGCCTGTTCCTCTGCGCGGGCACGATTATTTATAATACGCACCGGACGCGCGTCGACGAGCTGCGCGGCATCGGTAAGGAAATGCCCGTGACGATGTGGTGCTTTACGATCGTCTCGCTCGGCCTCATCGGTATCCCGCCGCTCTCCGGCTTTGTCAGCAAATGGTACCTGGCTGTGGGGTCCCTTGGCTCCGGCACCGGCGTCTTCACCTGGCTCGGACCGGTCGTATTGCTGCTGAGCGCGCTGCTGACGGTGGGGTATCTTCTGACGCTGTCGATCCAGGCCTTCTTCCCGGGGGCAGACTTTGACTATGCGGGCGTGGCGAAGCATGAGGTGAACGCGCTGATGACGGTTCCGATGATCCTCTACGCGGCGGCGACGCTGCTGCTCGGAATGTTCCCGGGCGCGCTGATTGGATTTATCCAGAATATTGCTTCCGCAGTCCTGTAAGGAGGTGCGATGATGAACAGTGCCTGTCTTGCGCTTGCGGTCGCGCTTCCGATCGTGGGCGGCACACTGATGCCGCTGCTGCGGCTGCCTGATAAAAAGAGAAATCTGCTGATCGAGCTTCTGGTGCTCGCCACCTCGGCGCTGGCCTTTGCCTGCGTCCTGCGGCGTCCGGAGACGAACTTTGTGCTGTTCCATCTGACCGGAAATATGACCTTTTCTCTCCGGCTCGACGGTCTGGGTTGTGTCTTCACCTGCCTGATTGCGGCGCTGTGGCCGCTCGCGACGCTCTACGCTTTTGAATATATGCGCTACGAGGAACGCACGACCAGCTTTTTCTGCTGCTATACGATGACCTACGGGGTGACGCTCGGTGTCGCGATGTCGGAGGATCTCGTGACGATGTATCTGTTTTACGAGCTGCTGACGCTGGTGAGCGTTTATCTTGTGATGCATCCGATGACCAGAAAAGCGCTGCGCGCGAGTCGGACTTATCTCTATTATTCGATCGGCGGCGCGGCCTTTGCGTTCATCGGACTTGTATTTCTCATCCTGTACGGGACGACAACGAATTTCGTTCTGGGCGGCGTGCTCGATATGGAGAAGGTCGGCGGCAACGTCCAGCTGATTCTGCTCGTGTATGTGCTGGCCTTTCTCGGCTTCGGCGTCAAGGCCGCAATATTCCCCTTTTCGGGCTGGCTGCCGAAGGCCTCTGTAGCGCCGACGCCGGTGACCGCGCTGCTTCATGCCGTCGCGGTCGTGAAATCGGGCGCGTTCGCGCTGATGCGCCTGACTTACTACAGCTTCGGAACGGATTTCCTGCGCGGTACCTGGGCGCATTTTGCGGTCATGAGCATCGCAATGATCAGTGTTGTCTACGGCTCGACGATGGCGGTCAGGGAGACGCACTTCAAGCGCCGTCTCGCCTTTTCGACGATCAGCAATCTGTCTTATGTCGCCATGGCTGTGACGATGATGAGTCCGGCCGGTCTGTTTGCCGCCATGTGTCATATGGTTGTACACGCGGTCATGAAGATTGGGGCCTTTTTCTGCTCGGGCGCAGTCCTGCACCAGAGCGGCGTCGAGTACATCGATGAGCTGAACGGTCTGGGGCGGCGGATGCCTTTCACTTTCGGCACTTTCGTCATCTTCGGCTGCTCCCTCGCGGGTATCCCCCTCTTCGGGGGCTTCATCAGTAAGTGGTGTATCGCGATGGCGGCCGTGGAGACCGCGCGTGAGATTCCCTACGCCTACGCCGTGGTCGGCGTCCTGCTCTACGCCGCGCTGATGACCGCGATCTACGTTTTTACGGTGGTCGTCCGTGCTTTTTTCCCGGACCGGGGCACTGTCACTCCGCACCCGGAGGTCACCGATCCGAACTGGGAGATGTGCCTGCCGCTCGCGCTCTTCGCCGTCGCGACCATGGTGCTCGGGCTGCACTCCGGGCCGCTGCTGGAGGTTCTGCAAAGCATCGCAAGCGGGGGGGGCTCTGAACCACAGGGTCAGGTACGTGGCGAAGGGACAGGTTTTGACGCAGTGTCAGATACGTGGCAAAGGGACGGCCCGGGGCGGGAATATATCTGTCCGGACTCGCTCCCGCTCAGTGTGCGGACGTAGCGGTACTAAGCTCAGTCGTCGCCTTACGGCTTGACTTCGCTAAGTGCCGACGCCGCACAATGGTCCGGTCAGATATATCTCCGACCCGGGCCTGGACTTGGAAACGTGTCAGAATAAAGCCCTTGCATTTATCTGCAAAAGAACATTTCGTATACTTTGCAAAGTGGAGCCAAGAGGAGTTGCATATCTGCATATGGTGCATATACAGATACAGTGCCAGGATGAGGGTATTTGCATTGTTGAAAAAGCAGGTTATGCCCTTTGCAGAAGTACAGCTGGAAGGCATAGTACTTGTAAATTGAGTTATGGTACAGAAGTTTCGTTATAGCCAGAGCGAGTTCGGATGCCTATATGGTATCTCGCACGGCGGGAATTAGCCAGGAAAAGGAGAAGCCAATGTCAGGAAACGTGATGTTATTTCATACGGTGTGGTTCCCCTTCGCGGCGGCCTTCGTCAGCTATCTGACGGGTCGGCGCAGCAAGGCTGCGTGCGACCGCGTCGTCCAGCTCGCGGTGGCGGCGGAGTTTGGGCTGATGCTGGCGGCCGCGGCCACATATTTCAGGGGCGGGGAGCAGGAGTTTCTGCTCGCGGGCTTCTGCGGACAGGGCATCTATCTGAAGCTGGATGGCTTCCGGGTGCTCTATGGCGTGATTGCAGCTTTCATGTGGCTGGGGACGGGTATATTTTCACGGGAGTACTTCGGACATTACCGGAACCGAAACCGTTATTACTTCTTCTATCTGCTGACACTTGGCGCGACCATGGGCGTGTTCCTGTCGGGGGATCTGTATACCACGTTTGTGTTCTTTGAGATGATGTCCCTGGCTTCTTATGTGTGGGTTGTTCACGATGAGACGGAAAAGGCGATGAAGGCGGGCGAAATCTATCTCGCGATCGCGGTCATCGGCGGTCTCGTCATGCTGATGGGGCTGCTCCTTCTCTACGACGCTGCGGGGACGCTCAGAATGTCGGAGCTGCATGACGCAGTGGCGGCGGTATGGCAGGAGAAGCGGCTGCAGATCTATGCGGCGGGAGGCTGCCTTCTGTTCGGCTTCGGGGCGAAGGCGGGTATGTTTCCGTTGCATGTCTGGCTGCCGAAGGCGCATCCGGTCGCGCCGGCGCCTGCGAGCGCGCTGCTCTCCGGAATTCTGACAAAGACCGGAGTCTTTGGCATCCTGATTGTCTGCGCGGAGGTGTTTCGTTATGACGAGAACTGGGGGCTTCTGATCCTCGGCTTTGGCGTCGTCACCATGTTCGGCGGCGCTTTGCTCGCGGTCTTCTCGGTTGACCTTAAGCGGATGCTGGCCTGCTCGTCCATGTCGCAGATTGGATTCATCCTGGTCGGTACAGGGATGATGGAGTTGCTCGGAGAGGCGAACGTGCTCGCAGTGCGGGGGACGATTCTGCACATAGTTAACCATTCGACGATCAAGCTGATTCTTTTCATGGCAGCGGGCGTCGTCTACATGAACCTGCACAGGCTGAATCTCAATGAGATTCGCGGTTTTGGACGGAAAAAACCGCTGCTTGCCGGTGTTTTCCTGACGGGGGCGCTGAGCATCGGCGGTGTACCGGGCTTCAGCGGCTATGTCAGCAAGACGCTGCTGCACGAGAGTATTGTAGAATACGCGGAGGAGCTCGCGGAGCTTGGGCGCTCCGCCCTCTGGGTGCGCGGCGTTGAATGGGTTTTTCTGCTGACAGGCGGCATGACCGTCGCTTATATGACGAAGCTCTTTGTGGCGGTCTTTCTTGAGAAGAATCCGGAGAGACAGGCAGAGTATGATGAGAAGAAACATTACATGAACCGGGAGAGCGCGCTCGCGCTGCTCGTTCCGGCGGCTGTGCTTCTGGTTATGGGATTTTTCCCGTATCTTACGATGAACCGGATTGCGGATCTGGCGCAGGGCTTCCTGCACGGGACTTCGCCGGAGCATGCGGTGCACTATTTCTCCTGGACGAATCTGCAGGGAGCGCTCATTTCCCTGACGATCGGCGCGGTCGTCTATTTTGGAATAATCCGGAAGTTTCTGGTGGGAAGGAACGAATCGGGGGAGACGTATTATAAGGATCTCTGGCCCGCGTGGCTCGATCTGGAGGATCGGGTGTACCGACCGGTATTTCAGAAGGGAGCGGTGGCGGTCTGCGGCTTTATCTGCGGCCTCGTGGACCGGCTGACGCTGACGAAGACCCTGCTGCGCGGAGCGACGAATCTGAGCGGCATTGCCTGCGGGATATTGGATCGGCTGTATCTGGTGAAAACGTTCCTGAAGGGGCTGATGAGTCTCACGGCGCTGCTCAGCCGCGCCTGCGATTATCTGGTGGACTATGTGCTCGTATTTTTCCGGAGCACGACGCATCGAAGCCGGACGGAGCGGCATGTCTATCTGATCGGCTCCCGTCTCTCGCGCGTGGCGGGGACGCTGCTCGATCGCGTCGCCGCGGTGCTGAACCGCACGATTTTGCGGCGCAGGCCGATCCGAAGCTCCTTCGTCGTGCGCTTCGCGGAGTGGGAGGAGGTTCTGTTCAAGACGAGCCGTATGATCAGTGCGAGCCTCTCCTTCGGTTTGATGCTGGCGATCATCGGCCTGGGTCTGACGCTGGTCTATCTTTTGTGGTGGTAGGAGCGAATAGTCGCATGTAAGCGCGGAGCCATCGACTTTTCTGTGCAGCGGTGTTGGAATCAGTGGGTATGCTTGTTTGGAAAAGAGTTTAAGACATGAATAAGAGAAATGAATCAATAGACAGTTTAAAAGGGATCGCGATCCTGCTCGTGATGTTCGGCCATGTGCAGGTGCACAACCAGATGACCGATCCTTTCCTGTATGATATGATTAAATCCCTGCAGATGCCGCTGTTTTTCCTGATCAGCGGCTATCTCTGCGGTGTGGGAAGGAAGGTGGAGACGCTCTCTGAGCTGGGGAGACGCATCGGGAAGAGAGCGGTCGCCTATCTTCTGCCTTTCTTTTCCTGGCTGATGCTGCAGCACATTACGAATGTGCCGGAAGCGCTGAAGACGGTTCTGTTTCAGCTCGACTACGGTCTCTGGTTCCTGATGGTATTGTTTCTCTTCACCGCGCTGGCATATATTGCCATGTGGGCGCAGGCGAAAGCCGGTGCCGAATGGGGTTTCTGGCTCGTTTGGCTGTCCGGCTGCCTGGCAGTGCTGCTCGCGTATCTGAAAGGGCTTGCCTTCTTGAGCCCGTCGCTGCAGATTACCTATTTGCCTTACTATACAGCGGCGTATTTTGCGGGGGCGCATCCGGAAATCGTGCGGCGCGTGATCCCAAGGTGGCGGCGCGCCACACTGGCATGGATCGGCGGCGGGATTTTCATCATGATGGCGGCGTCCTTTGATCTTGTGACCGTGACCGGCGCCGCCATGCTGGTGCTGCAGACCTTCGCTTCTTTCCTCGGCTGCTTCTGGCTTATTCAGATTGTGGTCGACTGGAAGCCCAACCCGCTCAAAACCAGGCTTGCATGGCTGGGACAGTACACGCTGGAAATCTATGTGGTACACTACCATTTTGCAGCTATCCTGAACCGCTCCGGCACCGCATACAGCTTCTGGACCCTCAGCGGTCTGCTCTACAGTCTGGCGGCCTTCGCTGTGATGAGCGTGATTACGGCGGCGCTGATTGTGGTGATCCGGAAAATACCGGTGGTCAGGCTACTGCTGTTTGGAAAGCGAAGATAGTCCCGCCTATTTCGCAAACAGCTTTTCAAAGCGCTGCATCGCCTCGACGGTCTTCTCATAATTTCCGAACGAGGTCAGACGGAAGAAGTTCTTTCCATTTTCTCCAAAGCCTGCGCCGGGCGTACCGACGACCTGGATATTCTGAAGCAGGTAATCAAAGCACTCCCACGACTCCATGCCGTTCGGGCACTCGAACCAGATGTAGGGCGAATTGATGCCGCCGTAGAAGCGGATGCCGAGGCGGCTCATCGTGTCGGCGATGACGCGCGCATTCCTCTTGTAATAATTGATATTCTCCTGGCACTCCGCGATGCCCTCCTCGGAGAAGACGAGTTCTGCGCCCTTCTGCACGATGTAGGAGGCGCCATTGAATTTTGTGGACTGGCGGCGGTTCTACATCGCGTTGAGTGACATTTCTTCGCCGGTCGAGGCGGTGAAGACGAGCTCCTTCGGGACGACCGTGTAGCCGCAGCGTGTGCCGGTGAAGCCGGCGGTCTTCGAGAGGGAGCAGAACTCGATCGCGCATTTCTTCGCGCCTTCGATCGCGAAAATGCTCCGCGGAAGCTCCGGGTCACTGATGAAGGCCTCATAGGTGGAGTCGAAGAGGATGACCGCCTCGTTCGCGAGCGCGTAGTCGACCCACTCTTTCAGCTGTGCTTTGTTATAACAGGCACCGGTGGGGTTATTCGGCGAGCAGAGATAGATCACGTCTGCGTGCTGAGATTTGTCCGGCATTGGCAGAAAATCGTTGTCCGCGTTTCCGGAGAGATAGGTCACCTGATTGCCGCACATGATGTTCGTGTCGACATAGACCGGGTAAACCGGGTCGGGGACGAGCACGACATTGTCATGGCCGAAGAGGTCGGTGATATTGCCGGTATCGCTCTTGGCACCGTCGGAGATGAAGATCGCATCCGGGTCGACCTCCACACCGTTTCTGTGATAGTAAGCGGCGACAGCATTTCTCGTCTCCTCATAGCCCTGTTCGGGACCATAGCCCCTGAAGGTCTCGGCGCTTGCCATCGCCTCGACGCCCTGATGGAGCGCGTCCACGACGACCTTGCCGAGCGGCAGCGCCACATCGCCGATACCAAGGCGGATAATCTGCGCGCCCTTCTCGGGATTGCTCTCTTTATACGCTGCTGTGCGGTGGGCGATCTCGGAGAAGAGATAGCTGGCTTTCAGATTCAGATAATTTTCATTTAATTTTGGCATAACGGATGCAGCGTCCTTTCTTATATGGAATCTTTCGCCTTCAGCACGGCCTCGATGAAGCCGCGGAACAGCGGATGCGGGCGGTTCGGTCTGGATTTCAGCTCCGGGTGCGCCTGGGTTGCGAGGAAGAAGGGATGATCCTTCAGCTCGATCATCTCCACGATGCGTCCATCCGGGGAAATGCCGGAGAGCACCATGCCGTGTTCGGTCAGCACCGAGCGGAAATCGTTGTTGACTTCATAGCGGTGGCGGTGGCGTTCGTGAATCAGTTCCTCGCCGTACAGCTCATAGGCCTTCGTGGACTTGTCGAGGACGCAGGGGCAGGAACCGAGCCGCAGTGTGCCGCCGATATCCTCCACGCCGTCCTGATCCGGCATCAGCGCGATGACCGGATAGCGCGTGTTCGGGTCGAGCTCGATGCTGTGCGCATCCTCCAGGCCGACCACGTGGCGGGCGAATTCAATGATGGCCACCTGCATGCCGAGGCACAGGCCGAGATAAGGGACTTTATGTTCGCGTGCGTACTGTGCGGCCAGAATCTTTCCCTCGACGCCGCGGTGACCGAAGCCGCCGGGGACGAGAATGCCGCTGACGTCGCCGAGCAGTTCATCCACGGTCTCCTCGGTGACGGTCTCGGAATCAATCCATTTGATATTGACGACCGCATGGTTCACAATGCCGCCGTGTTTGAGTGCCTCGACGACAGAAATGTAGGCGTCGTGGAGCTGGATATACTTGCCGACGATCGCGACGCTCACCTCGGTCTGCGGATTGCGCAGCTTTTCGACCATCTCGATCCAGTCGGAGAGATCCGGCTCCGGACAGGGAAGCTTCAGGCAGTCACAGGCGGCCTGCGCCAGATGCTCGGCCTCCATCGCGAGCGGGGCTTCGTAGAGGTATTCCACGTCGAGGTTCTGGAGGACGTGCTCGCGCGGTACATTACAGAAGAGCGCAATCTTTTCCTTGATGCCCTTTTCGAGCGGGTGCTCCGTGCGGCAGACGATGATGTCCGGCTGGATGCCCATGCCCTGCAGCTCCTTGACCGAGGCCTGCGTGGGCTTGGTCTTCATCTCCTGGGAGGCCTTCAGGTAGGGAATCAGCGTGACGTGAATGACGATCGCGTTATCATGGCCGACCTCGTGCTGGAACTGACGGATCGCCTCGATGAAGGGCTGTCCTTCGATGTCTCCGATCGTGCCGCCGATCTCGATGATCGCGATGTGTGTCTCCTCCGAGGTGTAGTTCCGGTAGAAGCGGCTCTTGATCTCGTTTGTGATGTGCGGGATGACCTGCACGGTGCCGCCGCCGTAGTCTCCGCGCCGCTCCTTCTGCAGGACAGTCCAATAGACCTTTCCGGTCGTGACATTGGAGTTTTTATTCAGGCTCTCGTCGATGAAGCGCTCATAGTGTCCGAGGTCGAGATCGGTCTCCGCGCCGTCGTCGGTGACGAAGACTTCGCCGTGCTGCACCGGATTCATCGTGCCGGGGTCAATATTGATATAGGGGTCAAATTTCTGCATGGTCACCCGGTAGCCGCGCGCCTTGAGAAGCCGTCCGAGAGAGGCGGCCGTGATTCCCTTGCCGAGGCCGGATACGACGCCTCCTGTGACAAATACATATTTTACTGGCATAAGCTTTTGTCCTCCTGCTGCGTTTTGAAAAACTGCTTCCATTATAGCCGATACGAATGGAAAAAGCGAGACATTCTTCACACTTATTTTAGAAAATCCCCTTAAATTTTAAAGTGAGGCGTATTGATTTATCGGGGAAG
>JAJQCG010000087.1 GCA_021202815.1 Lachnospiraceae bacterium
CCTGTTTGCTCACCAGAGGAAATCAGCTATGCTGATTTCTCAGCTCGCACTTTATTTTCAGTATAATACCCTTCTTTTTCTCAATCCGGAACGACTGAAAGCCTTGATCTTCCAAGCTTTTTCTCCTACATGCTCCGCATCGTCGGGAACAATAAAACATCGCGAATGGCGGCCGAATCCGTGAGCAGCATACACATCCGGTCGATGCCGAAGCCGATCCCGCCGGTCGGCGGCATACCGATCTCGAGGGCGTTCAGGAAGTCCTCATCGGTCGTATTGGCTTCCTCATTGCCCTGCGCAAGCTGCGCCTCCTGATCCTTGAAGCGGGCGTGCTGGTCGATCGGATCGTTCAGCTCCGAATAGGCGTTCGCCATCTCCCAGCCATTCAGGTAGAACTCGAAGCGCTCCACATAGTCGGGCTTGTCCGGCTTCTTCTTGGTCAGCGGCGAGATCTCGATCGGGTGATCCATCACGAAGGTCGGCTGAATCAGGTGCTCCTCGGCAAACTCCTCGAAAAAGAGATTCAAAATATCGCCCTTTTTATGGCGCTCCTCGTACTCGACGTGATGCTCCTTCGCGAGTGCGCGCGCCTGCTCAAGCGTCTCCACCTCATCCCAGTCCACACCTGCGTACTGCTTTACGGCGTCAACCATCGTGATGCGCGCGAAGGGCTGACCGAGGTCGATCTCCGTGCCGTTATAGACGATCTTCGTCGTGCCGAGCACCTCCTGCGCCACCGTGCGGTAAAGATTTTCAGTCAGGTCCATCATGCCGTGGTAATCGGTGTAAGCCTGATAGAGCTCCATCAGCGTGAACTCCGGATTATGCCTCGTGTCGAGACCCTCATTGCGGAACACACGGCCAATCTCATAGACGCGCTCCAGGCCGCCCACGATCAGGCGCTTCAGATAGAGCTCCAACGAGATACGCAGCTTGAAGTCCTCATCCAGCGCATTGAAATGCGTCTCAAAGGGCCTGGCCGCGGCGCCGCCCGCATTGGCGACGAGCATCGGCGTCTCCACCTCCATGAAGCCCTGGCTGTCCAGGTTGCGGCGGATCGCGCTGATGATCTTCGAGCGCTTGATGAAGGTATCCTTCACCTCCTCATTCATGATGAGGTCCGTGTATCGCTGACGGTATCTCACGTCTGTGTTTGTGAGGCCGTGATATTTCTCAGGAAGGATCTGCAGGCTCTTGGAGAGCAGCGTCACCGCGGAGGCGTGCACGGAAATCTCGCCCTTCTGCGTGCGGAACACCTCGCCTTCAACGCCGACGATATCGCCGATGTCGTATTTCTTGAAATCCTTATAGGGATCCTCTCCGACACAGTCGCGCGCCACATAGCACTGAATATTTCCCTTTAAATCCTGGACATTGCAGAAGGAAGCCTTTCCCATGACGCGCTTCTGCATGAGGCGTCCGGCCACGCGGACCGTCTGTCCCTCCATCTCCTCAAAATGATCCTTGATATCCGCACTGTGCGCGGTCACATCGTACTTCGTGATCTGAAACGGATCTTTTCCCGCTTCCTGCAGCGCCGCGAGCTTCTCACGGCGTATCTTCAGTAACTGCCCCAGGTCCTGCTGCTGTTCATTCTTCTCTGCCATCTTCCGCTCCTTTAGCCTGCCCTGTGGATACTGAGCACCTTGTACTGCACCACTCCCATCGGAGCCTCCACATCTACAACCTCTCCGACCTCCGCGCCGATCAGTGCTCTCCCGATCGGAGATTCATTGGAAATCTTTTTCTGCAGGCTGCTGGCCTCCGAAGAACCGACGAGCTTGAACTCCTTCTCCTCGCCGTACTCCAGGTCGAGCACGTGGACAACGCAGCCAATGCTGATCTTGTCAAAGTCGATCTCCTCGTCCAGCACAACCTCCGCGTTCTTCAGGATCTGCTCAATCTCCTCGATGCGGGCCTCGATGTCTCTCTGCTCATCCTTCGCCGCATCGTACTCCGCATTCTCGGACAGGTCGCCCTGCTCTCTCGCTTCCTTGATCTTCTGCGCGATTTCCCTGCGCTGTACGACCTTCAGATCCTGCAGCTCTTCCTCCAGCTTCTTCAGACCTTCATATGTTAATATGTTCTTTTTTTCCGCCATTTGCAGCACCTTCCCATCTGGTTCATTAATTTGAAATATTATTGTACCCTTCGCCTGACAGTATGTCAAGCTGCTTTTCCCATTCTCCAAGGTTCAGGACAAGGTTTCCGACCGGCTTTCCGCCGCGTGCATCAGTCTGCGCGACGAGAAGACCGTACTCCTCGAAAGCGTCCTGCGCCAGCTCCGAAAAATACTCCTACCGCTCGCTGACGATCGTCAGAAGCTTCACCTCCGAAAGCAGCCGCTCGATCACATGACCAACCTGCCAGGCCGGTTCCTCCTCGTTATCGATCACGATCAGCTCCAGATCCCGCCGCGCGATTCCGCGCGCACGGCGCAGATACCGCAGCACCTCCGGCGCCCTCTCGCGGTATTCGAAGAAGCTTCGGGGCGGATCACACGGGGTTTCGCTCTCCGGCGTCTGCTTCCTCCACAGGAAGAATAATCTTTGGAAAAGGTTCATAGACGCCCGCCTTAGTTTTTCTTCTATATATATGACAACACCCTGCGTGAATTCCAAATATTTTCATGATTACAGGATACGGCACGCAGCATGAGCAATCCATCGTGACACGCGTTCCTGCTTCCGACATCATAAAGATATCTGCCTCAAAGTCCGCGGATTAAATCCTCCAGTTCTCCCAGGCTCTGCGCCTCATTGACACGCGCGCGCAGCTTCGCGGAATTCGGATAACCGGCCGTATACCAGGCGGCGTGCTTGCGCATCTCCCGGACGGCGGTGTACTCGCCCTTATAATCCACGAGCATCCGCACATGGCGCAGCATCATCTCCTTCACCTCTTCGATCGACGGCGGGGCTTCCTCCTCCCCGGTCTCCATCCGGTGCAGGATCTGACGGAAAATCCACGGATTTCCCCGCGCGCCGCGTCCGATCATCAGTCCGTCGCAGCCGGTTGAATCCAGCATTCTCAGGGCGGCATCCGGTGAATCCACATCCCCATTCCCGATGACCGGAATATGCACGGCCTCCTTCACGCGACGGATCATCTCCCAGTCAGCTCTGCCGCTGTAATACTGTTCGCGCGTCCTGCCGTGCACGGCCACCGCCGCCGCTCCGGCGTCCTCCGCGATCCGCGCGATCTCGACCGCATTCTCGTGCGCTGCGTCGAAGCCCTTGCGAATTTTCACCGTGACCGGCTTGTCGATCGCACGCACAACCGCGGAAATAATCTCCCCGGCAAGCTTTGGATTTTTCATGAGAGCTGAACCCTCTCCATTATTCACCACCTTCGGCACCGGGCAGCCCATATTGATGTCCAGGATGGAAAACGGCCGCTCCTCAATGCGCTTCGCCATTTCGCCCATGATATGGGGATCGGAGCCGAAGAGCTGCAGCGAAACCGGCGGTTCCTTCTCGTCGATCGTCAGCAGCGCTTCCGTATTTTTGTTCCGGTAATAGATTGCCTTCGCGCTGACCATCTCCATGCAGAGAAGACCCGCGCCCTTCTCCCTGCAGAGCAGTCGAAATGGCAGGTCCGTGACGCCTGCCATCGGTGCGAAGATCAGATTGTTCGGCAGCCGCACGCCGCCAATCGTAAGCTCTCTTTTCATTCCAGATTTTCTCCGAGGAAAAAAACTTTGTAATAGAGCTCGAGATCGCGGAGGAGCTCACTCTTTTCTTTCTTGATCTGCCGGATCTTCAGCTCACTGCCGATATCGTCGTAAAGAAGGTCACCCTCGTCCGCCTCTACCTCCAGCAGCAGCGTACCGTCCTCGTCGAAGACGAGCCTTAAGATGCCGCCTACATCCTCTGTGAAGAGCACGCACATAATCTGCAGCTCATCGCGGATCTGCTGTGGAAGCCCCTTGAAGTCCTCATTCAGATAATATTTTTTTTCATATGCGCTGGCCGCGCAGAGCGTCACGCGCTCCTGATACATTTGCTTTCCTTCCCTTCACCAGGCTCTTCAATCCTCAGATTCATCATTCCGTCCATCATTTTCCAGATAACTACACTATTTCAAAATTATCGTCCTACGTGTAACCATAAAGCCCGCGCACCGATACCTCGCCCGCGTAGACGAGTACCTCCTCGCCGCTTTCCCTGCGGACGACGAGCTCTCCGTGGTCGTTGATGCCCTCCGTCGTCCCGGTATAGGCCTCTCCTCGTTCCATGACACGAATCCCATGCCCGCGGTTCAGGCAGCGGCGATTGTAATCATCCTTCAGCGCGGACAGATCCTCGGTCTGCAGAAAAATACCATACAGGCGTTCCAGCTCGTCCATACTCGCCGCCGCGATCGCCGCCCGACTCGTCTCCCGTCCCAGATTCTGGCAAAGCGAACCCGCAATTTCACGGAGCTCTTCGGGAAAGTCCCGCTGATTTACATTGATGCCGGTTCCGATGACCACATAATTGATATAGTCTACCTCAGTATTCATCTCGGTCAGAATACCGCAGAGCTTTCTCCCGTTCACAACAACATCATTCGGCCACTTGATCCCGGCCTCGAGCCCGGTGCAGCTGCGGATCGCTTCCGTGACTGCCATCGCCATCAGCAGCGTGAGCTGCGGGGCGTGTGCCGGGTGAATCTGCGGGCGCAGCAGCAGTGACATCGCGATATTTCTGCCCTTCGGCGTCACCCAGGCGCGGCCGCGGCGTCCCTTGCCGCCGGTCTGCTCCTCGGCAAACACGAGCGTGCCCTCCGCTGCGCCGTCCTCCGCGAGCTTTCTGACATAATTATTGGTAGAATCCACGCTGTCAAGGCAGATGCAGTTCCGCCCCATGAAAGAAGTATGAAGACGGCTTTCCATCTCCTCCGCCGTGATGAGATCCGGCGCAGACAGAAGGCGGTAACCGCGATTGTTCACCGCGTCAATTTCATAGCCCGCCTCCTGCAGCTGGCGAATCGCCTTCCACACAGCCGTCCGGGACACGCCGAAGCGGCTGCAAAGCTGCTGTCCGGAGACATAATCGTCTGCCTGGCGCAACACTTTCAGCAGTTCTGATTTCACAGGAATCCTCCCATATGCAGAAGGGCCAGCACAAACGCTGCCCCCGTGCAGACTGTAAGTCCTATCTCCACGAAAGCCTGGGGACGGCGGTCGAGCTGCCAGCCTTTCGCCGCGCCAAACCCGAACAGCAGCGTCCCCGCGAGGAACGCGAGGGCCGTGCTCCGGGCTCTCCAGGCGTCGTCCGTCAGCGCCACCGCCGCCATCGCCAGGATGAACAGGCTCAGCCAGACGGAGATACTCTCATATTTTTCCAGAATCCATCTCATATCCGCGCCCCGCAGAACTTATTACGCGCCCAATGTAGCTGCCATGACCGCCTTGATTGTGTGCATGCGGTTCTCGGCCTCCTCAAAGACCAGCGACTGCGCTGACTCAAAGACCTCGTCCGTCACTTCCATCGCGTCGATGTGGAACTTCTCATTGATCTGTCGGCCGATTCCCGTGCCCAGATCATGGAAGGACGGAAGACAGTGCAGGAAAATCGCCTTATCCCCCGCGTTCTTCATGACCGCGGCGTTCACCTGATACGGGAAGAGCTCCCGGATGCGCTCCTCCCAGACCTCGTCCGGCTCGCCCATCGATACCCAGACGTCGGTGTAAATCACATCCGCGCCCTTCGTCGCCTTCTCAACGTCCTCCTCAAGGGAGAGCTTTGCGCCTGTCTCCTTCGCAATCTCCTGGCACTGTGCGATCAGCTCCGGCGCCGGCCAGTATTTCTTCGGCGCGCAGGCTGTGAAGTCCATGCCCATCTTCGCGCAGCCGACCATCCAGGAATTGCCCATGTTGTAGCGTGCGTCGCCCATGTAGACGACCCTGACGTCCAGCGAACCAAAATGCTCGCGGATCGTCAGCATATCCGCGAGGATCTGCGTCGGGTGAAACTCATTCGTCAGACCGTTCCAGACCGGCACGCCCGCATACTTTGTCAGCTCCTCCACAATCTCCTGCCCGAAGCCGCGGTACTCGATACCCTCGTACATCCTGCCGAGCACGCGCGCGGTGTCCACGATACTCTCCTTCTTTCCGATCTGGGAACCTGACGGGTCGAGATAGGTCGTCCCCATCCCGAGATCATGCGCCGCCACCTCAAAGGAACAGCGGGTCCGCGTGCTCGTCTTCTCAAATATCAGCGCCACATTCTTCCCGTGCAGCGTATCCACCGGAACGCCCTTTTTCTTCTTCTCCTTCAGCTCCGCCGCCAGATCAAGGAGATATGTGATCTCCTCCGGCGTATAATCCAGAAGCTTCAGAAAATTCCTTCCTTTTAAATCCATCTTTTATTCTTCCTCCTCACAGTAGACGGGCCGGCGCCAGATAGAGAGCGCCAGCCCGGATATTCCTTATCTGCAGCTTACTCCTTCGCCACCTCGACGACGGAGGTGGCCAGCCCTGCCAGCTTCTGAATCTCCGAAGGGATGATAATCTTCGTCGCCTGTCCGTCCGCAGCCTTCGCGAAGGCCTCCAGACTCTTGAGCTGGATGACAGCCTCGTCGACGCCGACCTCCTTCAGGAAACGAAGGCCGTCTGCGTTCGCCTGCTGCACCTTGATGATCGCTTCCGCCTGGCCCTCGGCCTCCTTGATCATCTTCTCCTTCTGCGCCTCGGCCTTCAGGATCGCGGCCTGCTTCTCGGCCTCCGCGTCCAGAATCGCGGACTCCTTGTGACCCTCGGCCACGAGGATCGTCGACTTCTTCTCACCCTCGGCCCGCAGGATCGCCTCGCGGCGCTCGCGCTCCGCCTTCATCTGCTTCTCCATCGCATCCTGAATCGCCGCCGGCGGGATGATGTTCTTCAGCTCGACACGGTTCACCTTGATGCCCCAGGGATCAGTCGCCACGTCGAGGGACGCGCGCATCTTGGTATTGATCGTCTCGCGGGACGTCAGCGTCTGGTCGAGCTCCAGGTCGCCGATGATATTACGCAGCGTCGTCGCGGTCAGATTCTCGATCGCCATGATCGGATTCTCCACGCCATAGGCGAAGAGCTTCGGGTCCGTGATCTGGAAGAACACGACCGTGTCGATCCGCATCGTAACATTATCCTTGGTAATCACAGGCTGCGGCGCAAAGTCCACAACCTGCTCCTTCAGCGTCACCTTCCGCACCACGCGGTCGATGATCGGGGTCTTGATGTGGATACCCACGCCCCAGGTGCCGTTGTAAGCGCCCAGGCGCTCCACGACTATCGCGGTCGCCTGCGGCACGATCCGGATGCAGGACGCCAGTACAATCACAATGATTAACAAAAGAACGACAAGTAAAATGAGCATATCAGTTTTCCTCCTTGATTTCTTCCACGATAAGCTTGACTCCCTCTATCGCACAGATTCTGACCCTACTGCCCACGGGTATGATATCCTCTTCCCTGCGGCTGCGGGTCATCCAGCCTACGCCGGCGATCACCACCTCGCCGGTCTGGTCAAGATTGCTGATCTCCTCCGTCACGAGCGCATGCTGTCCGATCAGGCTGTCAGCGTTCGTCTTCACATGGTCCTTCTGCATATAGCGCACCGCCAGAGGACGCGTGACAATCAGAAGCACAAGGGAAAGCACGACGAAAATCGTAATCTGAACCGTGAGATTCGCACCGGCAAGGGCAGCTACGAATGCTGCAGCAGCGCCGCCCGCAAACCAGATCGTCGTGAGGCCGAGCGTCACAGCCTCGACAGCCAGAAGCGCGATCAGCAGCACAAGCCACATGATCGGCGGGGTTGTTAGCAGCATAGTCTCTACCTCCTTTGCCAGAGCTATGTTTATTATACATGATTCAGCCCTGTTTTACAACAAAAGGCTTTCTTATTTTTCGGAACAGCCTGCAAGCGCCCCCAACAGCCGCATATTTTCCTCATGACTCTTCACGGTGACACGGTAATATGTCCCGTCCAGTCCGCGGTAATTCGCGCAGCGGCGGATCAGAATGCGCTGCGGCAGAAGCCGTTCGTAAAGATCGTACACGCCCGGCGCGCGGAAGAAAAGATAATCCGCCTGTCCGTTCCAGACTTCAAAGCCCAGCTTCTCCAGTCCTGACTTCAGAAATGCGCGTTCCACCCGTACGAGGCCGATCACACGCTGCGTGTATTCCTTTTCCTTCAGCGCGGCAATTCCGGCCTCGGAAGCGGGGATACTGACGCCCCAGCACTGTCCCGCTGCGGCCATGCGGGAGAGAATCTCCTGATCCGAACAGATGCAGTAGCCGAGCCGCAGTCCCGGCATCGCATACATCTTGGTGAAGGATTTCAGGATCAGAAGACCGGACGACTGCGCCACGTACGGAACAAGAGAGCGCTCCGGCTGACCGGTAAAATCAAGAAAACACTCGTCCAGCACGAGCAGAATCCCGCACTGCCGCGCCTTTTCCAGAATGCGGGTCAGCAGCTCCCGATCCATGAGCAGTCCGGTCGGGTTGTTCGGATTGCACAGAAACATCACATCGACGGACTCGTCCATCCGCGCAAGGATATCCTCCCGCACGACAAAATCCTTCTGCATCTCATAGAAGCAGAGCTCTGTGTCCGTCTGCTTCAGGGCCTCTTCATACTCCGCGAAAGTCGGTGCCGTCAGCAGCGCCTTTTCCGGGCGCAGGGCGTAGGCCAGGCGGTAAATCAGATCCGCGCCGCCGTTGCCGCACAGAAAAAACTCTGCCGGAAGAGCATATTCCTCCGACAGCGCCGTACGCAGCTTCCGGCAAAGCGGATCCGGATAATTGTGCGCCAGATCGAGGGAAGCACATACGGCGCGCCGCACGCTGTCCGGCATCCCCAGCGGGTTAATGTTCGCGGAGAAGTCGAGAAGCGGGGCCGCCTCTTCTCTGTTCAGATTTTCATCATAAATATTCCCGCCGTGCAGAAGTTCCATCTTTACCTCACCTCATAGAGCAGCACATCCCGGATGCCCTCCGCGTCATAGACCACCGCGGACTGTCCCACCGGGATTCCTTCCGCACGCGCAGCCTTCTCGGTCACTGGGCCGATGCAGACGACCTGCGCACGGTATTCCAGCCCCTGCGTCATCGAAGCAAAGGCCCGCGCCGCGGAGGCGCTGCACAGGGTCACATAGTCCACATCCTGCAGAAGGCGGCGCAGCTCCTCCTCTTTGCGCGTATCGACCGCCGTGCGGTAGAGCGCGTCCGCCGTATAGGGAATGCTCGCCGCGTCAAGCGCGCGGTTCAGTTCCTGCGACGCCTCCTCGGCACGCAGAAGCAGCACGCGGTCATCCTTTGTGAGCGTCGGGATCCATTCCTTTGCGAGCGCTTTACTACTGAAGGATTCCGGAACGAAATCGGCCTGCAGGCCGCGCGCAGCAAGCGCGCAACGCGTTCCTTCCCCGATCACCGCAATTTTGATTCCGGCAAGACTGCGAAGATCCTTTCCACACTGCAGGAGATAATCAAAGAAAATATCCACGCCGTTGCTGCTCGTGAAGACGAGCCAGCTGTAATCCGAGAGCCGCGCCACCGCCCGGGCGATTTCCTCCGAGAGAAGCGGCTGCGTATAGATCAGGCTGAAACGAATCGTCTCCGCCCCCTCCGCCTCAAGGACTTCCGCCTGCTCCTGCGCCATCTTCGGCGTCGCGGTCAGAAGCACCCGTTTCCCGGAGAGCGGCTCTTTCCCGAACCAGTCAATCCTTTCGCGAAGCGTTGCCACATCGCCGACAACGGTGATCGCCGGGGTCTGAATTCCTGCCTTCGCCGCATCCTCCACGATCGTGGCAAGCGTTCCCAACGCCACCTTCTGCCGCGCGGTCGTGCCCTCCTGAATCACCGCGGCCGGCGTATTCTTATCTTTACC
>JAJQCG010000053.1 GCA_021202815.1 Lachnospiraceae bacterium
AGTATATCAAAAAGCTGGGGAAATGCAAAACTATTCCGGTTTATCCGGGTTAGGTTATTGAAATTTCCGCAGGTATAATATTCCTCCCAGGTCTCCTGATCCGCAAAGGCATAGACAAACTCCCTCGTCTCTTCATCAAGAGACTCCGGTTTTTCCACAACGACATTTCCGATAATCGTGAGCGGCAGTCCCAGCACCTGCAGGCTGCTGTTATCTGCCGGTTCTGAATTCAATGCCTGATAGAGCCCCACCCTCACTGCCAAAAACATGATCACAATCAGAACTGCTGTCTTTAAAATACTTTTGCGATTCTTCACGCAAAGAAGGATCCCCACAGCAACAGGAAGCGTGTAGAGAACTCCATTGTGACGCACCATTGTTGCCATACTGAAGGAGAACGCAAGCAGAAAGATGTGCCACGCGGATTCCAGCCACTTTCCTTTTGTATAATAAATCTGGATTGCACAGAGCGCAAGCACTGCGGCCCACAGTGCCATCGGTGAATCCTTTAGCGGATGAACACTCATTTTCCCGGTAATCGGATTTAAAATAATAAACGCGGCAACAACCAGCGCAATCTTATAATTCACAATACGAGCCAATACCACATAAATATAGCAAATCACAGAGCAGAACAGCAGAATCTGAAAAAACGAGATCGATCCGACCCAGCCGCCCGTCAGCTTCAGCGGGACGGTAAAGGTCAAAAAGGTATGAACCAGCGGGTGCTCATTCCAGTAATTCCCAGTAACCGCCTGGGTGAACTGCGTCGCGGCGTCATTGACAATCGATCCTGGATAGTATGCAATATAATTCGTTAAGAACACAAGAAACGAGACAAGCCAGACTCCGACAGCAAACCATATCCTTTTTCTGGAATTCAGATAGTCCAAATCCGCTTCCGGCAACTCACATTCACGTATTCTCTTCACCAGAAAGGGGCCTGCCGCCAGCGCCAGGATACCGGCTCCCGCACTCAGGAGCAGCTTCAACGCTCCCGACATCCCGGAAATTCCGGCAACGGACAGGTACATGCTGAGCACCCCAACCACCGCCAGATAAATGCTAAGAACAATCCCGTTGATTCCCTGTATCTTCTCAAATATCTTCTTCATCTGCATTTCCCTCATTCAAAGCTCATAATTTTCAAGGTAAATATAGCATAGCGATATACGTTTTTCAACCTTTTTCGGGCAGACTTCCGCGCATGAATTGATAGTAATTTGCTAAGATGTTATAATCAAATAGTTTCGCTGAAACGAATTTTACAGACCATTTACAGAGGGAGAATCAAAACATCTATGCCGATCAGAATACATAACTTTGCCGGTATTCTCGGCTGGAATGCACGGAAATATTTCCCGCGTCTTGCCAGCGAGAGTTATCTGAAACTACAGTTTGTCACCAGAGGAAAATCACAGCAGAAATATATTGATTACTTTCTGAAGGATCCGGAGAATCCTCCCCGTCCCAACGTGGTCAATCTGGAAACCATCAACCGCTGCAACTCCACCTGCGAGTTCTGCACGGCAAATAAAAACGCGGACAAACGGCCCTACAAACGCATGGAGGATTCACTCTTCTACAGCATCATTGATCAGCTGCATGGCTTGGATTACCGGGGACATCTGACGCTCTACGGCAACAATGAACCCTGGCTGGATACCCGCATTGTGGATTTTCACAAATATGCACGGGAAAAGCTTCCAGACGCCTTTATCTTTATGTCGACTAACGGTCTTCTGCTGAATATTGAAAAGGTGAAGCAGATCATCCCACATGTCAACCAGCTCGTGATCAACAATTACTGCCTGGACATGAAGCTGCATGACAATATCAAAGAAATCTATGACTACGTGAGGGCGCACCCGGATGAATTCCGCGATGTCGATATTCTGATCCAGATGCGTTATCTGAAGGAAGTCCTGACCAACCGCGCGGGCAGCGCTCCAAACAAGAAAGCTACGGAGAAGGTCGTCAAAGAGACCTGCCTGATGCCCTTCACTGACATGTGGATCATGCCGAACGGCAAGCTTGGCATCTGCTGCTGTGATGATTTTGAGGTGACAGACTTTGGCGATCTGTACAAACTGAGCGTGCAGGAAGCCTGGAACAGCCCAAAATACCGGGAACTGCGGCTCGCAATCAAGGATGGCCGACAGAATTATTCCTTCTGTCGATACTGCGATTTCATCGACGCAGGCCTTCGCATGGATCTGGTCGACGATATTCTGAACAATCGGGAAGCGGTGCGCGGCTCACGTCAGACCATCTTCCGAAAAAAATAAAGGAAGCCGCCTGCGGGTGTGGTGACCCATACAGGCAGCTTCTTTTTATTTCTTTGACTCGTGATATTCTTTCTCTGTATTGACATTCCAGATGTTTGATTTATCCGTTCTGCCGCTCAGGATATTGTTCACAGACTCGAACGAAGTTACCATGGAGTGGTCAATATTGTTGTAGCGGTGCTGGCCGTTACGGCCCACGCAGTACAGATTCTCAATAGAACTCAGGTATGTCTCGAGCTTGTCCATCTCCGCATAGGTGTCAAAGTAGGCCGGATAAGCCTTTTTCACCCACTCAGCGTGCGTGTCCAGTACCTCATCGGCACTATCGATCATCCCGAGCTTCACCATCTCGGAGACGCCGAGCTTCGCGAACTCCTCCTCTGTCATATTCCAGAAATCATCGCCCTCATTACAGAAATATTCGAGACCGACCCAGACAGTGTGCTCCAGATCCTGCACCATATAGGGCGACCAGTTGTTGAAGATCTGAAAGCGGCCCATTGTGACCGTGCGGTCATGCACATAGACCCAGTTGTCCGGCACGATGCCGCCGACGGTTTTGATCTTTGTCTTATTCTTCAGTTTCAGCCTGGGGACGAGGACACCAAGCGTCATATAGTCGCGATACGGCAGACCTGCCGCGATCCTGGCCGGCTCCTCCGGCACATCGTTCATCCCCGCAACCAGATCCTTGATCGGCATCGAGGAGATCACGATATCGCCCTCCATCGAACGCCGCTCGCCGTCCTGCTCGTAGGTCACGCCCGTGAGCCGGTTATTTTCATCCTTGCTGATGCCGACCACCTTTGCATGCCGCAGGATCGTGCCGCCGTGCTTTTCAATCTCCGCCGCTGTCACATCCCAGAGCTCGCCGGGACCAAGCTTCGGATAGTTGAAAGACTCGATGAGAGAAGTCTCCACATGGCGGTTCTTCTTTCCGGGAAGAATCTTTCCGAAGACATCCTTCAGAATCGCGACGATCGAGAGTCCTTTGACACGCTGCGCGCCCCAGCTCGGATCGATCTGGCTGGGATGGCGTCCCCAGAGATTCTCCGTATAATTCTCGAAGAACATGGAGTAGAGCTTTTTCCCGAAACGGTTAATATAGAAATCCTCCAGCGACTTCTCCTCTCTCTTATGGAAGATCGTCACCAGGTAGCTGAAACCAACCTCCAGTGTATTGAGAAGTCCCATATTGATGAAGAGCTCCGGCGTCAGGCGGATCGGATAATCATAAAATTTGCTGTCAAACAAGATACGGGAGACGCGGTTCCGATGCAGCATCACGCGATCCTCCTGCTCCGGGTCCGGCCCATTCTGTGCGAGCGGGATATCCCGTTCCAGCATCCGGTCGTCGCTGGACGGCGCTCCCTGCAGCGGCAGCATCCGGTTCCACCACTCGTTGACCTCCGGAACCTTGGAGAAAAAGCGGTGGCCTCCCATGTCCATACGATTGCCGTGCCAGGCGACTGTCTTTGAAATACCGCCCATTGCGCCGCTCTCCTCAAAGATCGTGACCTCATATTCCCCCGGTGCGCGGTCGAGCAGCTCGAAAGCCGCTGTCAGTCCCGCCGGTCCAGCTCCTATGATCAGTATCCTCTTCATATTTTCCCTTCCTGTCTTTCCATTTATTATTTTTATAGTATACTATGAAGCCGGAATTGCTTCAAGCCTTTTTCCTTCCGGACTAATCCACCGCGTACACCGCGAAGGCCAGGTCCACATTCCCGACCTCCTCCGGCGCGTAGAGCGCGCCGTCCGCGTACATATCCCAGGCGCCGCTTCCATAATAAAGGAAATCCGTTTGTACCTGGCAATCCGTATTCCGCAGCGTGACGCGGATTGTGTAGCACTGCTCCCGCTCCGGTTCCACGCGCGCGAAGGAAATCGTGTAAGCCTCCATACAGGGAGCCTCCGCGCCGATCACCTCGCCTGCGGCCACGACATCGCCCTCTTCGTCCAGAATCTCCACATCATAGACCGAATCATTGGCGCTTCCGTCCCAGTTGGCCACCCAGAGATCAATGTGGTCAAAAGGCTGTCCCGTGCGAAAGGTCTGTGAGAAGCTCTCCTGCAGCAGCAGATCCCGGCTCGTCTCCTGATTCTGCAGCACCGCATAGCTCTTCACCGGCAGCGCCGCCTGATTCACGATCACGTGCACGCCGAAAAAAGCCAGCAGCAGACCCGGCAGCGCCGCGGCCGGCAGCAGCCGCACGCACGGAAGCCTCTCTTCCAGGCTTTGCGAGAACTGTGTAAGACCTGCCAGTCCGTCCGCCGCGAAGGCGAGCAGAATCAGCATAAAGGGAATACTGTAGGCCTGGTCGACCTCCCAGATCAGGTAAAACGCATAAGCGCCCGCGAGATTCACCGCCAGCACATCAAAGAAGCTCCCGTCTCTCTTTCGAATGCGCCCCGCGAGTGCGAGGAGCAGCAGCCCCATGAGCAGTCCGTGGTAAACATGCAGGTACAGGGCCAGGTAGTCCCCGCGTCCTGCGTTTATATACTTCTGCAGCGGCGAGGTCTCCTGCATCGTGCGGAACAGTGCGCTGTAATCGTCCGTCCCATCGGAGAAGGCGACGCGCAGCTTATTGCGGAATAAAGTAAAGAGTCCGCCCGGCCTCATCTCTTCGAGACGCTCCTTCAGAAGCTCGATATCCGCGGCCGTCCGCTCCTCCTTCGTCTCAAAGGAGCCGGTATAGGCGTCGTCCGCGCTGTTGTACTGTCCGTCGCCCTGCGCGCTCATCATGATCCAGTGCACAGTCGGGTAGCCGGTCTCGTCCGGATCAAAGCCTGCATAGCGCTGCTCCAGCCTTCCATAGGCCGAGAATACCAGTACAAAACCGATGAAGACCGCAAGCACAGGCAGAATCCCCCTCTTCCAGGCAAGACTCCTGAGCCGCAGAAACGCGTAGAAAAGCACCGCCGCCATCGTCAGAATCACCGTAGCGCGAATCTTGTAGCCCGCCGCCAGCACCACTCCCATAAGAAGGTACGCCGCGTACTTTTTCCGCCCGGGTTCCTGTCGCCGCGCATAGTCAAAGAGCAGCAGCCCTCCCATCGAGAAGGCCAGGGAGATCGTCGACGTGTAATACATCTCCGTCAGCAGATACCAGAGCGGATTGATCAGCAGGAAGAGCAGGAAACAAAGCCCTGTCCTGCGGGAACGATAACGGCACAGCAGCCGGAAGGTACAGAAAAGCCCGATGTTCATGAACACAATGTTCACAAGCTTCATCAGATCCATCCAGCAGGCCTTCGGGATTCCGGCCAGCGCATACAGTTTCACAAAAAAATACGTAAACAGGCAGAGCAGAATGTTGTTGGGATATTTCATGAAATAATCTTTGAAATGGGTATCGGCGATCGTGCTGTGTTCGAGCAGCGCCACCGCCGTATCAAAGACCTTCAGATGATCCTGCCGCAGCGAGCTGCGTAAAGTCAGTACTGTCAGTACCTGCAACGCAATCATGAGAAGAAAGAGAAGCGGAACCGCCCGTCCGAAATGCCGCTCCAGGAAAGGCAGGGTCAGCCGCAGAAAACCCACAATACAGAGCGCCGCCAGCAGGACGAGTGCCAGCAGAACGACAGGAACCCATCTCCCCTGTATCACACTCTCAAGTGCGTCCGCGCCCTCCAGCGTATCCAGAGAGCCGTAAAAAATGTAGGCGCTGAAAACGAATACTACCGCAAACAGCGCCGTCATAATCCAGTTTTTTCCCTTTTCCCAAAGTCCGGCAGCGTTCATATTCCGCACTCCTGCTAGTACTTATTCATCGCCAGAACCATCTGAGCGGTCTCTGTCAGCGAGGTCCCGCTGTCCATACTGCACTTCTGGATATAGCGGTGCGCCTCCTCCTCCGTCATGTGGTTCCGCTCCATCAGAACGGATTTGGCCTCCCGGTGAACCTTCTTCTCCTCCTCCGTACGCTGGCGGGGGTGCGCCCGGCGCTGCCTGCGCCGACGCATCTGGTTCATGCACATCATTTCCAGCGTACTCATCAGATCCTGCACTCGCAGCGGCATCGTGACACAGACAATCTCCGGATCCGCACACTCCTCACAGACCCGGGCCAAGCCGAGCAGCAGCATGTCAAAATCCTGCGGGAGCGAGCCCTTCAGATCCAGATAATTCATATCGTGAAATTTATATCCGCTGACGACTATGCCGTCTCGCATCATGTCAGCGTAGTTCAGCACCTGGGAGCCCATCGTACACACGGCGGTCGCCTCATAGCCGTGTCTCGTAAGCAGATTGCGGACACTCCGGCCGTCTTCCGCCTTCGGGAAGACCACAATAATACTGCTCAATCCACCACTCCCTTCCGTCTTTCTCCTGTGTATCAAGTCAGTCGAAAGGAAGTCAGAACTTCAGCAGATACTGGTCAAGCTCCCACTGCGACACGGTCTCGTTGTAGGATCTCCACTCCGCCGTCTTGGCCTTCGTATATTTCCGGCACACATCCTCGCCAAGCACCTGCTCCATCAGCGGGTCGGCGCCGAAGGCTTCCACCGCCTCGCCCAGGTTCTTCGGCAGGCGCTCGATTCCTTTTGCCTTGCGCTCCTCTGGCGTCATCGCGTTGATATTGCCCTCGATCGCCTCCGGCGGAAGGATTTGATTCCTGATACCGTCAAGACCTGCGGCCAGGCAGAGCGCGAGCGCAAGATAGGGATTGCAGGAGGGATCGGGCGAGCGCAGCTCAAGGCGCGCGTTCTCCCCACGGATCGCCGGAATGCACACAAGCGGCGTACGGTTCCGCTCCGCCCAGGCGATGTAGGTCGGTGCCTCGTAGCCCGGCATCAGGCGCTTATAGGAATTGACCGTCGGATTCAGGATCAGCGTCATCGCCTTGATGTGGCGCATAATGTCTCCGAGGAAATAATAGGCCTCGCGGCTCAGGCCGTGCGGGTCCGTCTCGTCGCGGAAGACATTTCGCCCGTCCGCGGCGTGCAGCGACATGTTGATATGCATGCCGGAGCCGTCCACGCCGTCCTTCGGCTTCGGCATGAAGGTCGCGTGCTGGCCGTGCCGCTTCGCGATCGATTTCACAACCATCTTGAAGGTCATGATCTGATCTGCCATCGCCAGCGCCTCATTGTGGCGGAAGGCGATCTCATGCTGCGCCGGAGAATTTTCATGGTGAGACGACTCCACGTCGAAGCCCATCTCCTCCAGTGTCAGCACAATGTCGCGCCGTGCGTTCTCGCCGAAGTCCAGCGGTCCCATGTCAAAGTATCCGGCCTGCTCGTGGCTGATCGTCGTCGGCAGTCCGTCGTCGTCCACATGGAACAGGAAAAATTCGCACTCCGGTCCCACACGGAAGGTGTAGCCGAGCTTCGCCGCCTCGGCGACGACCTTTCTGAGAATGTAGCGCGGATCGCCCTCGTAGCAGCTTCCGTCCGGCCGGTAGACGTCGCAGATCAGCCGCGCCACCTTGCCCTGCTGCAGCCGCCACGGAAAGATCGCCATCGTGCTGCGATCCGGGCAGAGGTACATGTCGCTCTCCTCGATCCGCATGAAGCCCTCCACCGACGAGCCGTCAAAGAGCACCTGATTGTCAAGCGCCTCCTCCAGGTGTCCCGCCGTGATCGCCATATTTTTCATATTTCCAAACAGATCCGTAAACTGAAGCCGGATGAACTCCACATCCTCCTCTTCCACCAGTTCCAGAATGTCTTTTTTCGTGTACTGACTCATCTTTTTCGCTCCTTTTTTCCTGTATGCGGCTGCAAAGGCAGCCCTGACGCCTGCGCTTTTGTACATCACAACTGCCTGTATCGTATCAGTTGAAACTCTTTTTGTCAATAAAACGGATTCTGCATAGACTAAATCAGAAAGGAGTTGATACTATGAATTGCTGGATCTGGATTTTACTGCTGCTCTGCTGCAATGGAAACGGAGGCTCGTGCGGCTGCTCTTCCACACACGGCATAGAAAGCCGCGGGATGGGGCGGATGCGCGCCCCGGAGCCGCCGGAACGCATAGGGCGGCCCCGGCCGCCGAGGCCGCCCTATGAGGACTGCGACTGCGAGTAAGGTCTCTGCTTCTTTGAGACCATGAAGTAGACGAGAAGCGGCGCTCCGAGCATGATCGGGTAGGAATAGCGGAGCGCCGCAGACGGCCCGAGGAAGCTGGTCCCCATATAGGTCCAGAATAAAAGCATCCACAGAAGCCTGCTGTATTCGCGGCGATAAATCACATAAAGCGAAGCGAAGACGAGCAGCCAGAAGTAGAGTCCCATCGAGAGGAGCTCACGAATGACCGGGATCTCGCGGAAAACCGCGTCGGTTCCGATCGCATGATAATATTCATAGAACGCATCGACAATCGGCGTCATCTGTACATGCGGATAGTTTTCATTGTCCTGCTCAATGTCAAAGCAGACAAACTCCAGATACTCCTCGTCCGTGCCAGGATACCAGAGTGCGTCCGTCGTGTTCAGGAAAGCGTCGATGTAAATCTTCTTGTTCTTCAGCCCCACCGAGACCCAGGTCTTCAGGAATTCCCATTTGTTTTCCGAAAAGGCCTCCGTGTCGAAATAATTCTTGATCGGGTCAGAGATATCCTCCGCGTAGAGCGCGAGCGTCTCCTCACTCATGACCGGACGGATCACCTCCATCTCCTCCTCGCTGATATCGCCGCCTGCTATATAGGTGCGCCCCAGCGTCTGCATAATCACACTGTAGGCCTCGCGCGCGTTGCCCGGCTCGGCGTTCAGCAGATCCAGCAGCGGTCCATTGTAGAAGGTGCTGCAGAGCAGCAGACATCCGAACATGAGCACCAGCTTCTTCCAGTATTTTCGCAGGTAAATCAGCAGAAACGGCATGGCAAGCAGCAGGGTATGCAGTCCGTTGTTGCGGAAAAGAAAGAGCAGCACAAAACAGACGATGCCGCGCGCAACGGTCACGCGGCTGCCGAAATATACCTCCGGCCGCGTGCACATCCGATAGATCTGCATCACGCACAGCACAAAAATGCCCGCGAAAATTGTGTCCTTCGTCGTGTAAATCGCCATCATACCGTGGAAGGGAAAGAGACAGAGATAGATCGCGGTCCCGACGCGCAGCCAGGCAGACGCCTTCTCCTTCTTAAGGAAGCGGGACAGGCAGGCAAAGATGCCGGAGAGCGCGAACATCTGCAGCAGCGTGTAAACCGCCGCAGCAATATTGTCGGAGAGTCCGAGCGCTCTCGTCGCCGAGAAAATCAGACACAGAATCCCCGTGTGCAGCAGCGGATGATGCGCGGTCAGCCAGCCGGAGAAGGTCCAGCCGACCTGGTTCGGCGCGTCCGCCGCGAAAAGACCGGGAAAGCCTCCCAGAAAAGCGGGAAGAAAACTCACAAAATAGATCGCCCACACCGCCGGGAACCAGTATTTCCAGCGTGTGAACGAGGTCCAGCGCAGGCTGCAGACACTCTTTCGCTGCTGAAAACGCGAGCGCAGGGCGTCCATAACCAGCAGAAGCAGCAGCACCGCAAGCACATATGCGGGCAGCCGGCAGTGAATCCGGAGAAAAATCGTCCGAGGCCCGGGATTCTCTGCAACGGCCCAGATCGGTCCATAGCGCTTTAATAA
>JAJQCG010000026.1 GCA_021202815.1 Lachnospiraceae bacterium
CCACTCCATTTGACCCTCTTTTCAAAGTGGAAGTAAACTTTTCACTTCAGCAAAACAGTCCAGCGCAGCATCGAAATGGAAAAACAGACTGTGCAGGTTTACCTGCTAAAGGCTGTGTTTTCATTTCGGGATGGGCGGGACGCCCAGCAAGCCTCAGACATATGACGCGTAAGCGGCATATAGCCTTCGAAAGAAGGCGGTCTCAAGGCCTGCTGCACAGCATTGAAATGAAACCTTTAACTCATGCTCTTGTCCATATCAGCAAATTTTGTCAGCTCCGGTATCCACAGAAGATTGACACTGCCGATCGGACCATTCCTCTGCTTCGCGATGATGACCTCAGCCACCCGCTGCTCCGCCTCCGACAGATCCTGATCGTAATATCCCTTTCGATAGAGGAACATAACCACGTCCGCATCCTGCTCGATCGCGCCCGATTCCCGCAGATCGGAGAGCATCGGCCGATGATCCGGACGCTGCTCCACGGCACGGCTCAGCTGCGACAGCGCGATAACCGGTACGCTCAGCTCCCTGGCCAGCGCTTTCAGTCCCCGCGAGATATCCGAAATTTCCTGCTGTCGCGATGGATTGCCGCGATTTTCTCCGCTCATGAGCTGCAGATAGTCAATGATAACAAGCTGAATATCGTGCTCCGCCTTCAGCTTCCTGCACTTTGAGCGCAGCGTCGACAGATTGATGCCAGGCGTATCGTCAATGAACAGCTTTGACCCGGCGATGCTCGCAGATCCCTCGACAAGATTCATCCACTCTTCGTCGTTCAGCCGACCGGTGCGGATCTTCTGCGCGTCCACATGTGATTCCAGGGAGAGCAGACGATTGATCAGCTGCTCCCGGGACATTTCCAGACTGAAAATCGCGATCGGAATATTCTTGCGAAACGCGACATGCTGCGCCATATTCAGCGCGAAGGCCGTCTTGCCCATAGAAGGACGTGCAGCCAGCAGAATCAGATCGGAGGGCTGCAAGCCAGAGGTCTTATAATCGAGATCGGCAAAACCGGTTTCCAGCCCGGTCACCCTCCCGCGCGTACGCGAAGCGGCGTCAATCTTCTTCATAACCGCGATAACTGCTTCGCGAATCGAGACAAACTCCGCCATATTGCCGCGCTGCACCAGATCGAAAATCCGCTTTTCCGCGTCAGAGAGCGTATCCTCAAGCTTTGTTGTCCCCGCGTAGCAGGTATTTGCAATCTCCTCGCTCAGGCGGATCAACTTACGGGAAACCGATTTTTCCGCCACGATCTCTGCGTAGTATTTGATATTGACAGAAGTCGGCGTACGGGTCATCCAGCGCAAAATCTGCTCCGTCCCGCAGGCCTCCTCCGGGAGGCCCTTCTCCAGGAGACGCGTGTGGAGAACGACAGGCTCCACCGGTTTTCCTTCATTATATAACTCTACCATCGTGTCATACACGACGCCCAACTGCCGCTGATAAAAGTCTTCCCCTGTGATGATCTCGGAAGACGCCATAACTGCATCGATAACCATCAGCATTGCTCCGATGACTGAGCTCTCCGCCTCTTTATCGTGAGGCATGACCCTTTTTATGAGCGCTTCTTCCATCGCACTTCTCCTCGCTGTCCTAGGCCTCCCGTACCGTAACCTTCAGCTGCGCCGTCACCTGCGGGTGCAGTTTCACCGGAACATCCGTCATTCCGACCGACTTGATCGGATTTGGCAGCACCAGTTTTTTCTTATCGAGCTCCAGTCCATGCTGCTCCTTGACCGCCTGCGCGATCTCTTTCGAGGAAACAGAGCCAAACAGCTTTCCACCCTCGCCAACCTTGATCGTAAGGACGGTCTCGATCCCCTCAAGCTTCTGCGCGAGCTGTTTCGCCTCCTCGAGACGCTGCTCGGCAAGCCTGTCCTCATGCGCCTTCTGAAGCTTCAGGTCATTCATATTTTTCGAAGTTGCCTGCACTCCAAGCTTCTTTGCAAGAATATAATTTCTGGCATAACCGTCGCTCACCTCCACGAGGTCACCTTTCTTTCCCAGAGACTTCACGTCCTGCAGCAATATTACCTTCATTCCAGTTCCCCTTCCTTAAACATAGTTTCCAGTGTGTCGCGAACCTGCTTCATCGCTTCCTCAACCGAACATGCGAGCTGTACACCGGCCATATTCAGGTGGCCGCCGCCGCCCATCTTTTCCATAATAATCTGTACATTCACCTCGTCGATCGATCGAGCGCTCACATAGACCTTGCCCGCATATTCTGTCAGCACAATCGAGGCCTTCACACCTACGATATTCAGGAGCTCATTCGCCGCCTGCGCGCCCACAATCGTCGGACTCTCCAGTCCCTTACCCGGACAGACCGACAGGGCAAAGCCTCTGTAAACCTCCGCGTGGCGCACCGCCTCCGCTCTGGCCTTGCACTCCGCCATGTCACTGCGGAAGAGCTTATGAACACGGGTCACATCCGCGCCGCTGCGCCACAGGAAGGCTGCTGCCTCAAAGGTGCGCACGCCTGTCTTCCTCATAAAGTTGTCCGTATCCATGACCATGCCTGCGTAAATACAATCGGCCTCGCCGCCCTTCAGCCGCACATTGTCCGCAAAATACTGCAGGATCTCGGCGACCATCTCGCAGGCCGACGACGCATTCGGCTCGATATAGGACAGGACTGCCTGACTGATAATCTCATTTCCCCGACGATGATGATCGAAGACTACCACCGTCGGCGTCCTGGATAGAATCTCCGGACACTCTGTGTAGCTCGGCCTGTTCGTATCCACCACGACAACAACCGTATTCTTATCGACGAGCTCCTGCGCCTGCGCGCTGCCTATCACGACGCCCTGCTCCCGTCCGATGGACTCCTCAAAGATCTCCAGCATCGGCTTCACGGAGGTGCTGATCTGATTCACAACAATATAGGCCTTCTTGTTCAGCGTCTTCGCCGCGCGGTAAATACCGACGGCAGCGCCGAATGAATCCATATCCGTCAGCTGATGGCCCATGACCACGATGCTGTCCTTGGTCTCCACCAGCTCGCGAAATGCCTGCGCCTTCACACGTGCCTTCACACGCGTATTTTTCTCCATCTGCTGGGTCTTGCCGCCGTAGTAGGTAATCTGATCCTTCGTCTTCACCACGGCCTGATCGCCGCCTCGTGCAAGCACCAGATCCATCGCGCTGCGCGCGTACTCCATACAGTCCATATAGGTCGCGCCGCCCGAGCCGATACTGATGCTCAGGGTCATCGCCATCTCATTACCAATATTGACCGTCTTGATATCCTGCAGCAGGTCAAATTTGTTTTCCCGGATCTGGTCGAGCGCCTTCTCCTGCATAACCACAAAAAAACGGTCCTTCTCAAGCTTGCGAACGATTCCATCGTAAGCGTTGAAATATTTATTAATCTTCCGCTCGATCAGCGCCACCAGAAGGGATGTGCGGATCTCCTCCACATTTTCCAGCGTCTCATCATAATTATCAATGTAAACCAGACCCGCGACCATCCGCTGCTCCCGGTTCTCCCGGATGTAACGATTGATCTCGGTCGTCTCAAACAGATACAGCGCCACAAGCTGTCCCTCGAAATCGGATTCCTGCTCCGCCCCATCGTCATCGGCATCCTCGCTCAGATCGATCAGCTTGAGCTCCGCGCGATAATCGTGTTCCTCAAAGCTGAAGGCCAGCGTAACGACCGGATTCTCCGGCGCCGGGAAGACACTGCTGTTGATCTCGCGGAAAATGCTGCTGACCGATTTCCCACGCTTCAGGCTCTTTCCCGTGATATTACGAAATTCCGTATTCGACCACAGGACACGCCCATCCTCGCCAAGCAGGGCATAGGGAACCGGCAGTTCCTTCAAAAGTCTCTTCTGGATCTGCCCGTAATGTGTAGCGAAAGAGACCATCTCCCGCCGCACAGCGGGTCTGCCGCGAAGCCAGCTGACAACTGCGACAATCGCGTACACAAGCGTTGTTACGAAAGCCACGTAACCTGCCCTGTGATCAATCGCGCAGATCACTCCCGCCATAACGACCAGAAGAACAATCATATACAGCGGCCATCTCGTAAATGTATTTTTTCTCTTTTTTCGTTTCATTGAATATTCCCTTTACGATACTCGCCTCAATACCGCACTACGTTTTAGTATACCATTTTCACAGGATGGAGACAAGCGCTAAAAGAGCATTCCACGCCGACGATCCCGCACAGCTCCTTCTGGACACGCTCCTCGTAAGCATCAGAAAGAACCGCGCGGACTTTTTCAATCACGCCCTCCATCGGCTTCTCTGCGAATACAAGACAGACATGGCATCCGTTCACTTCCGCCCTGATCTCCGTCTCCATCCTGCTTTCCACCCTTTAGCCTCCTCCTTGCTTCTTATAGATAAAACTCTTATTTGTCCTCGGCGCCCCAGAGTATAAGGGAATACATTCAGGCGGCTGATTGCACAGCTCCATAGGCTCCTAACCTCCCCGCGGTTCTCGCCGGGCCGCCCCCATTGCGAGATCCCACCTGTTTTGTGGGGCTGTGGCTGGACGGAAGTATCATGATCCCCAACAGTTGTCGTGGCCAGGCCGCGTGCGAAGCGGTCAACACAGCCGGTAGAAATCGCTGCCGACCGTAAGGCCGGGTCCTGGCGTACCGCTGATCGGGCTATCACTGTCTGGAAAGTACCTGAAGAATGTATATGAAGTTTTCAATGTGCCTGCATCCTTTTTATCGGTTGCAAACAAATTGTATCGAACTATGGCATTCCTCGGAAGGACCTTGCAGGCCGCAAAAGGGGGACTTTGTAGGTCCCCCCTAAGGCCACCTGGCTGGTCGTGCTGAAATGAAGCCTAACAAGGAAGGTGGTGCTGCCGATCTGAATCAGTATACGGTTTTCATCAATGTTCGGCTCAGTGTGCATTGCAAATCAAGTTTCCAAAATGGGAACTTGATACCTCCTCATAATAGGGCGGATACGCCGCCGCGCATCCGCTAATTTCACCTGTTATCTGTCCATTTCATATGCCTGAACACCTGTCAGAGGTGATGTCTGCATTCTTTTAGGCTCTCCCACTGGCGTACAATCGACACATAATCGGCATTTGAAGTATCTCTTTTTCCCCATAAAATCAACGTTTAGGCTTATAGGCACTTCTTTTTCATATCAAAATAGAAAAAAAGAAAAACAATGCGATTTGTATAATTAAGGAATGGACTTCGATTTTTCGTGCCTACCGCCTAAGTCAGCGATTTCGCTGCCATCCATCATCCGTTCTGACCATTACATGGACGCCGTGATAGCCGCGCGCACGTTTCCCGTTCCCCGCATCAAGATTCTTATCATATCGGATTCCCAGACGGTTCGCGTTCTTCTTGAGCTGCGTCGTGAAAGTTTTTTCTGCAAGGGGCTTCTCTACATTATCCTGGCACCATCGTTCGTATGCGAAAAAAATCTGCCTTGTCGTTGCGTAGGTATTCGGCTCGAAGCGGATATAAGTTTCCGCTTCGTAGAACTCCATCATGTTATTATCGGCGCGTTGATTCTCCTCCATATTCCGGCGCGTCCGGTCGCTGATGGTAAATGAATATCCATTCCCGATCAGACGGTGCAGCCCTTCCAGACACCAGAGCAGAATCCCTTCCGATTCCGCGATCAGCTTTTCACCTAGGCTCGTATCATCTACCCTGTCCTTTGCCTTGTCTCGAACCTGCAACCCAATCTGGCGGCGGTAGAATCCGTCCGAGCGATCATAGAGCGCGGACAGGGAACCGTTGCTGAAGGCAATGATCCGACAGTAGAGAAAGCCCTGCACACTCTGTTTTCCTTTGCGCTCCAGGTCGATCTTATCCTCCATCGTGATGACCGTTTTCAGCACGTTGGTTTCCGTCAGCGCGTCCATCTTCATATCGTCGTCCAGAAGCAGGAGCTGCCCGTCAAGGTCTGCCCTGGCGAAGCGGTCGCATGATAGTTTCTGGATGCTGAAGGTGCTCATATTGTCGCCCAGCAGTGCGCGAAGCACTCTCCCGATTCTGGATTTCCCCTCGCCGCCGTTCCCCACGATCAGCATCATCTTCTGTCCCTTGTTGGTCGGGATCAGCGCATATCCCATGAACTCCTGCAAGGTCGGGATGTCCTCCGGATAGAGCAGTTCATTCAGGAAAGCAAGCCACCGATCCGGCGGCGCGGCGGCGGGATTGTATTTGACTGGCAGACGGTTCATGCAAAATTCCTTTCGTGTATCGAATCTCCGGTCACTCAGGAAGTAAGTCCCGTTCCCCAGATGAATCCTGTCCTCTTGTATGGGAAGCTCCTCAGAAAAGGCAAACAGCTTGACCGCCTCCAGAATCCGGTTTACATTCTTTGCCACGTTGGTGGTCAGATATGGCTTTACTTCATCAAGCAATTCTTTCCTGATGCGCTCCTCCTGCACCATGCCGTCGATGTCGTACAGGCGGTCGTGGATGCACTTCATCGGATGCAAATTCAGGAAGTATTCACTGAACGCGATCTCGTCAATCTTCGTCCCATCGTACCACTCCGGCGGTTCATCTGGATTGAACATTGCGATTGTCCTGTCCAGCTCCGCCAATTTCTGCGGCGCGATATTCTTTAAGTCTCCGTTCATACTCCTTCACCCTCTCCCTGTAATCATTCATAAGGTCAATCTTTTCTTCTGCGGCGGCGTCAAGCAGCGTGTCCATCAGGTACTCTACGATAGTCAGATTCGACAGTGCTTCCACAAACAGCGGATGCCATTCTTCTTCATCGCTCCGCGGCGCGTACTCCTCTTTCCACGTTCTGAGCAGATGATAGTAGTCAGAAATAATACGGTACATGCCGTGCTCCGTCTGTTCAAGAAGCTGCTCTCTGGTTTTCTTCTGCACCCGCGGCGCGCGTTTCGATTCTTTCTTTTCGCTCCGTCTGTTCTTCTCTCCACATCTGTAATCGTCGTAGGGAATGCCGAAATCGTGAGCCAGCTTGATGGCTGCGTCTTTCTTCGACAGTCCATAAAAACGCGCCGCGAAATCAATCGCGTCCCCATCCGCCTGACAACCAAAACAGTGAAACCTTTTATCAAGCTTCATACTGGGATGCCTGTCACGGTGGAAAGGGCAGCACGCCATGCCGGAGCGGTTGGCCTTGATGCCACACGCTTCTGCTGCGCGCCGCGCGGTCACGGATTCCCGTACCGCTTCAAATACATTCATTCCATATCCCTTTCCGAAAATGAAAAAAGCGCCTGATCTTCATTCCCCGATCAAGCGCTCCTTACAGTTCCTTGTCTCTCTTTTTGCTTTTCTGCTGCTCCTGTTCCAGGGCTTTCTCCACCTGGCGGTGAACTGCGCCCAGTTTTTTCACTTCCTCCCTGCATTCTTTCAGTTCTTCAAGCTGCTCCTTATGCGCGGCGCTCAAATCGGCAAGCTCCTTCTGCCACTCTTTCAGCTTCTCCGGCAGCGAATCCGGCGCGATATGCTTCGCATGGAGATAACGGTTCGCGGCGCTCCAGAGAGCCAGCTCCGCGCGGCGCTCCTCCGCAAAAGCCTCCTTCTTTTTCTCACGTTTGATCGAATTGTACTGCTTGCGGATCGGCGCGTTCTGCTGATACTGCCTGCCCATGTCCATGAGCTTCTGCAATTCTTTCATACGCGTTTCTTTCTCTTTCACGCTCCGATTCAGTGTAAAAGATTTATCCTTTACCTCTGCAAGCGCCGCCTCCAGATCGTCCAGGGCATGAATGCCCTTCGCGTTCAATTCTTCGATGTATTTCTTGACACCTTCGTAAATGGAGACAGTATGCTTTAAGCGAAAAGTGCCGGAATATTTCTGGACGCGCCGCTTCTCTGTCTCGATATACTGTGTCAGCAGATCGGTGAGATTCGGGGCTTTCGCTTCCTCCATGATTTCTTTCATCGCGTCAGAAAGGGCAGAGAGCCAGAGCTTCAATTCCCCGATCTTCGCGCGAATGTCTTTAATGATACGATTCGCCGCCCTGATCTGCCGGTTGATGTCGCCGCGCTCCGTGCGGATGCCTTTCTTCTCCATCGCACACGCCGCGGGGCCCATGTGGACGCTCGGAATTTCATCCAGACCGCGCGCCGCGTTGCTGCGGTGGTCGATGCGCTCCTCAATGCCGTTCTGTTCCAGATGGCGGTTGACCGTTTCTGCCCACGACGCCCGCCACCTTTCCGCATTCTCCGGATTGCTCCAATCCACGGTATTTACTTTTCGCGATTTCCATCTGCCGTTCGCCTGCCGGATGTGCTCCCCATTTTCATCCAGTTCAAACTCCTGATGACTTTTAGGAAGCCACTTCCCATTCTCGTCCAGTCCCCGCATGGTCAGCATGATATGACAATGGGGATTGCCGTCGCCCTTGTCGTGGATGTTCATGTCCACGCACATCCCCGCATCAACGAACTGCTGGCAGAAATCGTGCATGATCTCTTTGTGTTCGCTGAGCGTCAGCTCCTTCGGGAGCGACACTTCAATGTCCCTGGCAAGCTGCGCATCGCGCCGCTTCTCGTTCATCTCGACGGAGTTCCAGAGCGTCTCCCTGCCCAGAAAAGAATCCGGCGCGTTTGCCGGAAGCATGATCTCTGAATAGACAACGCCTTTCTTTCTGGAATAGTCCGCAGTCTGCCCGCCCCATTCATTCTCCAGTTTTGTCCCGCTCCGGTAGGCTGCGGATTCCACGGCGCTGTGTCCGTGGTTTCGGCTGCCGCCGCGCCCGATGATTTTAATCGAACAATGATAGATTGCCACGCCCTCACCTCCCCCGCTGCGTGATGAAAAGCAAAACCACCGCGGCGAAGATCAACCAGACGCGCGGCGGCGGATTAAAAAAGAAATATGGCAAGTCTTTCTTTTGATGACTTACCATTTCCCGCACCGAAGGTGCCAGCCCTCCGCAGATAACGCGGCAGCGGTATCGGTAGGAGTCTCCGAAGGATGCACGGTCACCGCAGGTGACGTATAAGTGCGCTTTCAGTAATAAGTCAGTGTTTTCGCATGTCTGCTTCGATCTCGTTTTCTTCACTTCTCAGCCCTCGCTTTCGTAAAAATGTCTGTGCCTCTGTACTGGTGGCTGCGGTTCGGATGAAGTCCTCCGCGTCGCGCTCCGCCATTTCTTTCAGCTCCGGCACATAGTGTTCCAAAATCCCCGCCTCCGTGCAGAGCCGCCGCGTTCTGAGCCTGCGTTCTTCTCTACTGTAGGCGTTCGTGTAAAGCTTCTCCCTGTTTTCCATCTGCCGGATCTGATTCTCCGTCAGGTCGATCTCCGCCTTTATTTCTTCTCTGGTCTGCGGTATTTTTCTTCGTCCCATAAACAACATCTCCTTTCTCGGTTTTGGGCATAAAAATAACCGAGTACGGTTTGCACTCGGTCTGAAAATGGAGGCCACTGCCTCCACAAAAAATATATTTTTATGTAGAAATCACTGTCGATCTATGATAGGATAATGGACAGGAGCTTACCAGGATGGTAGGCGGTTAGCCCTCGACAGAGGGACTGTGACCCTCTGATTACATAGAAACCCGCAAGGGAATCCGGGGAAAGGAGGGCTGAGCCGATGGATATTTTATTGGGACTCATTGCTGTGTTGGGCTTTGGCCTGACCTGCTTTGAAATAGGATACTCTATAGGTAAAGATAGTAACAAGACACAGAAATAACCGCCCCAGTCGCATGTGAAGCGGTTATTTCTTTTAACTTAATCAATTTTGTGGCTAACCGTCTATCGGTAGCTCT
>JAJQCG010000020.1 GCA_021202815.1 Lachnospiraceae bacterium
CGTGTAGAGCGAGGGGGAGCATATGAGACAGAAATTCAGAAAAATCCTGACGGTGCTGGTTCTGGCCGTGACGGTCATGGGACTTACGGCCTGCGGAGGCTCGTCTGTGAGCAGCGTCAGCTATGACCAGAGTTATCTGGAGGCTGTCGCCGATTTCCTGATCGCAAGCTGGAGCAGCATGTCGGAAGAGGATATTGCGTATTATGCTTCGCTGGATGAGGAGGATGCGCAGGATCTTGTCGATTACAACAGTCTTCCGTTCACGGACGAATCCTTTGCCTCCGCATTTTCCGTATACGAGAGTAATATGGAAGATCTGGGGAACTACGTCTCGACGGATAGCTATGAGATCACCAAGGCGGATGAGGACGGCGCCACGCTGGTCACCCATATGACATTCTCGGAGAGAGAGGCGGATCTAACGATCGAGTTCACTTCAAAGAGCGTGGTGGACGAACTGGCGATCGATCCGGAGTATACGCTCGGAGAGATCTTTTATAAGGCCGGTATGAATACGATTCTCGGCATGGGCGTCGTATTTGCAGTGCTGATTTTTATCAGCCTGGTCATTTACTGCTTTAACTTCATCCCGAAGATTCAGGCGAAGTTCAGCAAGAAGAAGCCAGAGCCCGCTCCGGCTGCGGTGGCATCGGCTGCAGCGCCGGCACCGGCAGTGGAAGAGCCGGAAGCGTTCGTGGACGACGGGGAGCTGGTGGCGGCGATCACCGCGGCCATCTGCGCATACACAGGCAGCTCAGAGGACGGATTTGTCGTGCGCTCGATCAGGCGTGCGGATTCCGCAAGATGGAAGAGATCATAAGCAAATCAGGAGGAAAGATTAAAAATGAAAAATTATACCATTACCGTAAACGGAACTGTATATGATGTGACTGTAGAGGAAGGCGGCGCGGGCAGCGCTCCCGTTCGTGCGGCGGCTCCGAAGGCAGCGCCGAAGGCTGCTCCGGCGGCGGCTCCTACTCCGGCAAAGGAAGCGGCACCTGCCGGCGGCGGCTCCATTGAGGTGACGGCATCTGTGCCGGGCAAGGTCTTCAAGGTGGAGGCGAAGGTCGGCCAGAGTGTAAATGCGGGTGATACGATCGTGATCCTGGAAGCCATGAAGATGGAGATCCCGGTGGTCGCGTCCGAGGCCGGTACGGTGGCCAGCATCGACGTGGCGGTCGGTGACGCGGTGGAGTCCGGTGATATCCTTGCCACGATGAACTGACGCGGGGATGCTGACATACGAATAAATCGGAGGTTACAAAATGAGTTATATTGCTGATACATTGGGGAACCTCATTCAGCAGACCGCGTTCTTTAACCTGACGTGGGGCAACTACGTCATGATCGTGGTCGCCTGTGTGTTCCTCTACCTGGCTATCGTAAAGGAGTTCGAACCGCTGCTGCTGGTCCCGATCGCCTTCGGTATGCTGCTGGTAAACATTTATCCGGATATTATGATGTCGGTTGAGGAGTCCTCGAACGGAACCGGCGGACTTCTCTACTATTTCTATGTACTGGACGAGTGGGCGATCCTTCCGTCGCTGATCTTCATGGGCGTCGGTGCGATGACGGACTTTGGGCCGCTGATCGCGAACCCGAAGAGCTTCCTTCTGGGAGCGGCTTCGCAGTTCGGCGTTTTCGTCGCCTACCTGCTCGCGATGCTGATGGGTTTCTCCGACAAAGCGGCGGCAGCCATTTCCATCATCGGTGGTGCGGACGGCCCGACCTCGATCTTCCTGGCAGGCAAGCTGGGGCAGACGACGCTGATGGGGCCGATCGCGGTTGCGGCTTATTCCTACATGGCGCTGGTGCCGTTGATCCAGCCGCCGATCATGAAGGCTCTCACGACCGAGGAGGAGCGCAAGATCAAGATGGAGCAGCTTCGCCCGGTGTCAAAGCTCGAGAAGGTGCTGTTCCCGATCGTTGTCACGATTATCGTCTGTCTGATTCTTCCGACGACGGCTCCGCTGATCGGTATGCTGATGCTCGGCAACCTGTTCCATGAGTGCGGCGTGGTTCGCCAGCTGGCTGACACGGCAGCCAATGTGCTGATGTATATTGTCGTTATCCTGCTCGGCACTTCCGTCGGCGCGACGACGAGCGCCGAGGTATTCCTGAAGGCGAGTACGCTGAAGATCGTTGTGCTTGGTCTTGTGGCGTTTGCCTTTGGCACCGCGGCGGGTGTGCTGATTGGCAAGATTATGTGTTATGCGACCGGCAAGAAGGTGAATCCACTGATCGGTTCCGCAGGCGTTTCCGCCGTGCCTATGGCGGCACGCGTGTCCCAGAAGGTGGGTGCGGAGGCCGATCCGACGAACTTCCTGCTGATGCACGCGATGGGACCGAATGTGGCCGGCGTCATCGGTACCGCGGTCACGGCGGGCACGTTTATGGCTATCTTTGGAGTCTTTTGATATAGGAGGAATGAGAAATGACTGAAATCGCAAAAAAGCCGATTAAAATAACAGAAACGATCCTGCGTGACGCGCATCAGTCCCTGATTGCGACACGCATGACCACGGAGCAGATGCTCCCGATCGTGGAAAAGCTGGACCAGGTGGGATATCATTCCCTTGAGTGCTGGGGCGGCGCGACCTTTGATGCTTCCCTTCGCTTCCTGAAGGAGGATCCCTGGGACAGACTCAGAAAGATCAGAGACAAAGCAAAGAACACGAAGCTGCAGATGCTGTTCCGTGGACAGAATATCCTCGGATACCGCCCCTACGGCGACGACGTGGTGGAGTATTTCGTACAGAAATCCATCGCGAACGGCATCGATATTATCCGTATTTTCGACTGCCTGAACGATCTCCGGAACCTGGAGACCGCGGTGAAGGCCGCCAACAAGGAGAAGGGTCATGCGCAGGTCGCGCTGCCCTACACGCTGGGCGACGCCTACACGCTGGAATACTGGACGAATATCGCGAAAGAGATCGAGAATATGGGTGCAGATTCCATCTGCATCAAGGATATGGCGGGACTGCTGCTTCCGTACACGGCGACTGAGCTGGTCACCGCGCTCAAGGAGACGGTGAAGATCCCGATTCAGCTCCACACGCACTACACCTCCGGCGTAGGCTCGATGACCTATCTGAAGGCCGTCGAGGCGGGCGTGGACGTGATCGACTGCGCGATGTCCCCGTTCGCTCTGGGCACCTCCCAGCCGGCGACCGAGGTTATGGTCGAGACCTTCAAGGGCACGCCCTACGATACCGGATACGACACAAAGCTGCTCGAGGAGATCGCGGACTACTTCCGCCCGCTGCGTGACGAGGCGCTCGAGAGCGGCCTGCTGAATCCGAAGAATATGGGCGTCAACATCAAGACCCTGATCTATCAGGTGCCGGGCGGCATGCTGTCGAACCTGACCTCCCAGCTCAAGGATCTGCATGCGGAGGACAAGTACTACGAGGTGCTCGAGGAAGTGCCGCGTGTACGTCAGGACTTCGGCGAGTGCCCGCTGGTTACGCCGTCATCTCAGATCGTCGGCAGCCAGGCCGTGATGAATATCGTCGGCGGCGAGCGCTACAAGATGGTGACGAAGGAGTCGAAGGATCTGCTCTCCGGTCACTATGGAAAGACTGTAAAGCCGTTTAACGAGGAAGTGCAGAAGAAGTGCATTGGCGATGCCGAGGTCATCACCTGCCGTCCGGCGGATCTGGTGCCGAATGAGCTCGAGACGCTGGAGGCCGAGATGGCGCAGTACAAGGAGCAGGACGAGGATGTGCTGTCCTACGCGCTGTTCCCGCAGGTCGCGATCGACTTCTTCAAGTACCGGGACGCGCAGAAGACGAAGATGGACGCCACCGTGGCGGATACGGAAAATGGCGTGTACCCAGTGTAAGGGCGCGGCTCATGAATAGTATCTAGCAAAAAGGACCGCTGCGCGGCATGGCGCGGCGGTCTTTTTAACAGGAGTGTCAATATGATGAAACTTGCGGTGATCGGCGGCGGAGCCGCCGGCATGATGGCGTCCGTGTTCGCTGCGCGGCAGGGGCTTGACGTTCACCTTTATGAGAAAAATGAAAAGACCGGGAAAAAGCTCTACATCACCGGAAAAGGGCGCTGCAATCTGACGAACGCCTGCGAGATGGACGAGCTTCTCGCCGCGGTGAAGAGCAATCCCAAATTCCTGTACAGCGCGTTCTACGGTTTCACGAATCGCGATACCATGGATTTCTTCGAGCAGGAGGGACTGTCGCTGAAAACGGAGCGCGGGAACCGCGTCTTTCCCCGCTCGGATAAGTCCGCCGATGTTCTGGATACGCTTAAGAGAGCGATGAAACGAGCGGGAGTTCATGTACATCTGCACGCGGAGGTGACGGGGTTGGAGCGTATATACTGTCGTAATATGCAAAATAAGCTGCCAGAAGATGCCTCTGCGGTCGTACTGACGCCAGAACCTGTGAGTGTAGATCTCGCTGGACGAAGTATCAATAAAAAAAAAAATGCGGATGTCGCTGCAGTGAAAACTGTCCCCTCAGACGGAAATAGTGGATTTCGACTTTCTTTCGCCGACGGTCATAGTGAAAGTGCGGATCTCGTCTTTGTCGCGACGGGAGGCCTTTCCTACGCGAGCACCGGTTCCACCGGGGACGGCTATCGCTTCGCGGAGGACTTCGGTCTGAAGACGGTGGACACCTGCCCCTCGCTCGTTCCCTTCAATGTGAGAGAGGACTGGGTGCGCGGGCTGCAGGGACTTTCCCTGAAGAATGTGGAGATGCGCGTGCTGGACGGGAAGAAGGAGTTGTGCCGGGATTTTGGCGAGATGCTGTTCACGCATTTTGGCGTGAGCGGACCATTGATTCTGACTGCCAGCAGTGTCTGCGTGCGCGCGCTGCGTGAACGTGAGCTGAAATTGATTCTGGATCTGAAGCCGGCTCTCAGTGAGGAGCAGCTGGACGTGCGTATTCTGCGCGAGTTCGAACAGAATCGGAATAAGCAGTTCCGGAATGTGCTGCCCGCTTTCCTGCCTTCGAAGCTTGTGCCGGTCATGTATGAATTATGCGAAATTTCTCCGGAAAAGCGGATTCATGAGATCACGAAGGAGGAACGTCGCAGATTTCTTCATTCCATGAAAAAACTGGAATTGACCCTGACAGGACTTCGGGGTTATAATGAGGCAGTGATCACGAAGGGCGGCGTATCCGTGCGGGAGATTGATCCCTCCACGATGGAGTCCCAAAAGGTTCCCGGGCTCTATTTTATCGGAGAGGTGCTCGATCTTGACGCGGTGACTGGAGGCTTCAATTTACAGATTGCCTGGTCGACGGCTGTAGCGGCGGCCCGCAGTGTGGGAGGAGGACGAGCATGAGCTATAATGTGGCGATCGACGGGCCCGCGGGCGCGGGAAAGAGCACGATTGCAAAGCGCATCGCGAAGGAGAAGGGGTATATCTACGTGGATACCGGGGCGATGTACCGCGCGATGGCGGTATATCTTCTGAGAAAGGGGATTGCGCCGGACGACAGGGAAGGTATCGAACAGGCTTGCGAGGGCGCGGATATTTCGATTGAATACCGGGACGGCGAGCAGGTTGTACTGTTGAACGGCGAGAATGTGAATCCGCTTCTGCGCACGGAGGAGGTCGGAAATATGGCCTCCGCATCCTCGGTTGTGCCGCTGGTGCGGGAGAAGCTGGTGCGGTTGCAGCAGCAGCTCGGGAAAAAGGCGGACGTGGTCATGGACGGACGTGATATCGGTACAGTCGTGCTGCCGGATGCGGATGTGAAGGTCTATCTGACGGCGAGTTCCGGGACGAGAGCAAAGCGGCGTTTCCTCGAACTCCAGGAGAAGGGCATTGCGGCAGACCTTCAGAAGATTCAGGCTGACATCGAGGAGCGGGATTACCGGGACATGCACCGGGAGGCCTCGCCTCTTAAGCAGGCCGAGGGCGCGGTCCTCGTGGATTCCTCCGACATGACCATCGAGCAGGTGGTGGAAAGGATTCTGTCATTATGCAGGTAGAGCTGGCGAAGAGCGCGGGATTCTGTTTTGGCGTGCAGCGGGCGGTGGACACGGTCTATGAGCAGGTCGAGAAGGGCGTGAGCCCGATTTATACCTATGGGCCGATTATTCACAACGAGGTCGTCGTGCAGGATATGGAAGAGAAGGGCGTCCGGGTGCTGGAGAGCCGCAAGGAGCTGGAGGCTCTGACGGAAGGGACGGTCATTATCCGTTCGCACGGTGTGGGGCGTGAGATCTATAATCTGATAAGGGATAGGGGGCTCACCTGTGTCGACGCGACCTGTCCTTTCGTGAAGAAGATTCATCGCATCGTCGATCAGGAGAGTGAGAACGGCAGGCAGATCGTCATCATCGGAAATGACCGTCATCCGGAGGTTGAGGGGATCAAAGGCTGGTGCCGCAGCCCTGCAATCGTGCTGGAATCCGCACAGCAGGCGGAGGATTTATCCCTTCCGGGGGATGTTTCCCTCTGCATCGTGTCCCAGACGACATTTAACTACAAGAAATTTCAAGATTTAGTTGAAATTCTGAGCGAAAAGGGGTATGATAGAACTGTTGTAAATACGATCTGCAATGCTACGGAGGAGCGACAGACCGAAGCTCGCCGGATTGCAGCGAGAGCAGACGCCATGATCGTGATTGGCGGCAGCCACAGTTCTAATACACAGAAGTTGTTTGAGATTTGTAAAAAAGAATGTGAGAATACTTACTATATACAGACACTGCAGGACCTGGATTTAGAAGTATTACGATCTGCTGGGCTTCTGGGGATTACAGCAGGGGCATCCACCCCAAAGAAAATTATTGAGGAGGTTCGAACTGAATGTCAGAGTTAAGTTTTGAACAGATGTTGGACGAGGAGAATACGAAAAAAATCAGACCAGGAGATATCGTAGAGGGTTCCGTCATCGATGTCAAGGAAGACGAGATCATTTTGAATATAGGCTATAAGTCTGACGGCGTTGTGAAGCGCCAGGAGTACACGAAAGAGCCGAACGCCGATCTGCGGACGATGGTCTCCGTTGGCGACACGATGGAAGTAAAGGTCGGCAAGCTGAACGATGGAGAGGGCCAGGTAGAGCTTTCCTATCGCAAGGTTGCGGCGGAGCGCGGCAGCAAGAGGCTACAGGAGGCCTTTGAGAATGGCGAAGTACTGACCGGGAGAGTCTTCCAGGTCGTCGCGGGCGGTCTGAGCGTGATGATCGATGAGACAAGGATTTTCATTCCGGCAAGCCTGGTATCCGATACATATGAGAGAAATCTCGAGAAGTATGCAGACCAGGATATCGAGTTTGTGATTGCGGAGTTCAATCCGCGCAGGAGAAGGATCATCGGCGACCGCAGACAGATCCTGGTAGCCAGAAAGGCTCAGATGCAGAAGGAGCTGTTCGAGCGTATCCACGAGGGAGATATCGTGGAGGGCACGGTGAAGAATCTCACCGACTTCGGCGCTTTTGTTGATCTCGGCGGTGCGGACGGTCTGCTGCACATTTCCGAGATGTCCTGGGGGCGTGTCGAGCATCCGAAGAAGATGTTCAAGGTCGGTCAGAAGCTGACGGTTCTGATCAAGGAGATCCGCGATACGAAGATCGCGCTGAGCCTGAAGTTTGACGATACGAATCCGTGGCTGAATGCGGATGAGAAATATGCGGTCGGTACGATCGTGGAGGGTACAGTAGCCCGCATGACCGATTTCGGCGCCTTTGTGGAGCTTGAGCCGGGCGTGGACGCGCTGCTTCATGTGTCCCAGATTTCCAGAGAGCATGTGGAGAAGCCTTCGGACGTGCTGAAGGTCGGACAGGTGATCGACGCGAAGGTCGTGGATTTCAACGGCGAGAGCCGGAAGATCAGCCTGAGCATCAAGGCTCTGGAGTACGACGAGCCGGATGATTACGAGGATTAAATCAGACAGATAAAAAATGTCAGCCGGGAGAAACGAAGCGTTCTCCCGGTTTTTTATGCGCAGCTGAGGGGAACACGGATTGTGATGCAAAGATGCTTTTTCTGAAAAAGCAGAATGCCCGGTATGACACTCGAAACACAAAAATACCCGGGATCGGCTCGCTGCCGTCCCGGGTATTTCAGTCTGGGTTTTACTGTCTGGAATTTCCGAAGGGGTTTCTGCTCTGGCCGCTGCCCTGGCTGTTTCCCTGTCCATTGCTCTGACCGTTATTCTGGCTGCTTTCTTCCTCGGCGGAATTGCCTTCAGAGGAACTTTCTTCGGAAGAGGAGCTCTCCTCCGCTGTCGTCTCCGTACTCTCGTTTGCCAGCGCAGAGGAGGTCTGTTCGCCGATCGTGACCGTGAGTTCGATGGTTTCACCGGAGCGGTAGACGCTCATCGTATAAGTTTCCCCTGTTGATGCTGCCTTGACAGCCGCCACCAGATCGCTGCTGCCTGTGATCCCGGTATCTCCGAACTGTGTGATGATATCATTTTCCTGCAGGCCGGCTTCCTCAGCAGGACTGTCCTCTGTCACGGAGACGACTCGCGCGCCTTCCGGCATACCGTAGCTCAGGAGGTCGCTTCCTACGTCGGTGACCGTCACGCCGATATAGGGCTTGGCGACGACGCCATCCTCAATAATACTCTCGATAATGCTCTGCACTTCGTTGATCGGAATCGCAAAGCCGATGTTATCGACGGAGGTTCCTGAGCTGCTACTGGAGTACTTCGCGTTCGTGATGCCGATCACTTCCCCGTACATATTAAACAGCGCGCCGCCGGAATTGCCGGAGTTGATGGCGCAGTCGGTCTGGATCAGATTCATCGTCACGGAGGTCGAGAGCGTGACCTGGCGGTCCAGAGCGCTGATGACGCCGCTTGTCAGGGAGAAGGTCAGCTCGCCGAGCGGATTGCCGATTGCGACGACCTGATCGCCGACATTCAGTGTGTCGCTGTCCCCGAAGACCGCGGCGGACAGGTCCGTGGCGTCTACCTTCAGCACGGCAATGTCGTTGCTCTCGTCGTAGCCGATCAGTTCGGCGTCGTAGACGCTTCCGTCGTAGGTGGTGACGGTGATGCTGCTCGAGTCCTCGATGACGTGATAGTTCGTCAGGATGTAGCCATCCGAGGTGTAGACGATACCGGAACCCGAGGCTGCCGATGTGGTCTCATAGCCGAAATAGTTCGTTGTGATCGTGGTTGTGATGCCGACGATGGAATTCACATTTGCGGCGTAGACCTCTGCGGCGGTCATCTCGGTGCCGGTATCCACGGTCGCTGTCACGAGCTCGGTCGCCTCACGCTCGCCCTGTAATACGGTGGAGGTACTGGCTGCGGAGGATGAAGAGCGGTTCGTCATCAGATATGCGCCGCCTGCGCCTGCCGCGCCGCCGACCAGCGCGCAGCAGAGCACCAGCGCGACGCCGCGTCCGGCATTGCCGGACTTCTTTTCCTGCTTCTTTGGGGAGGTTTCCGTGGGAGGCACTTCCCGCCAGGTGGCCTCTTCCGTGTGCGGCGCCTGCTGCTCTGTGGAGGGAGACTCCTTCGCATAGGAGGTTTCCTGCTCTGCAGCGGGGGTCTCCTCCGGCACTGCTTCTCTGTATTCAGACTCATTTTCATTTCCATTGTAATTTTCTTCGTTATACATACATAAGCTCCTTTCTCTGCTCGTGGTGTTTGTTCTTGATGGCTTTATTGTATGGGCGCTCGCTAAAAATACACTAAAAGATTGGTGAAATAATTGTGGCTGAAGTGAAAAGTTTACTTCCACTTTGAAAAGAGGGTCAAATGGAGTGGCAA
>JAJQCG010000084.1 GCA_021202815.1 Lachnospiraceae bacterium
TCGCTGTAGAGGGCCGACGTTCCTGAGATCCCGAGCGCTCCCTTCAGGATCTTCAGCCAGTTCTCAGAAAGCTCCAGAGCAGACGAATCCGTGGCAACATGCAGCCCGTTCTCATCCACGCCGACATACATGATATTGATCAGATTCTTGATAATCTCGCCGAAGGCCAGGGTGACGATCGCGAGATAGTCGCCCCGCAGACGCAGTACCGGAATGCCGATCAGCAGGCCGAACACTGCCGCCACGAGCGCACCGATCAGGATCGCAAGGATCAGTCTCGGAAGGGAAGGAAGCACGTCCGCCATCGCATTGGAAAAGATCGCGCTCGAAAATGCGCCCACGCACATGAAGCCCGCGTGTCCGAGACTCAGCTCGCCGGAAAAACCTACCACCAGGTTCAGCGACACCGCGGCGATCGTATAGACGCAAAGCGGGACGAGCAGTCCGGTGAGCAGATTGGAAAGATTTCCGGTCGCGGACAGGGTCTGTACGATCACGAAAATCACGAGCACCATCAGGTAAGTCAGCAGATTATTTTTCGATGTACTGTTTATCATTTTCTTCTTCATATCCGCCGTCCTACACCTTTTCCTGAATATTTTTCCCGAAGAGCCCGGTCGGTTTGATCAGGAGCACAAGAATCAGCACTGTGAACACGATCGCGTCCGCCACCTGGGAAGAAATATAGGCCTTTCCGAAGATTTCGATGACGCCGAGCAGCAGGCCACCGACCATCGCGCCGGAGATCGAGCCGATCCCACCGAAGACCGCGGCGACGAATGCCTTAATACCCGGCATGGAACCGGTATACGGCGTCAGAGACGGATACATGGAACAGAGCAACAGTCCGGCAATCGCAGCCAGCCCGGAACCGATCGCGAAAGTGAGGGAGATCGTCGCGTTGACATTGATGCCCATGAGCCGCGCGGCGTCCTGATCCTCTGCAACTGCCTGCATGGCATGTCCCGGCTTTGTCCTTTTCACGAACCAGGTCAGAGCGATCATAATCACGATACACGCCGCGATCGTCACGAGCGCGATGCCCTTGATCGTGAGCTGTCCGTCGAAGAGAACAAGGGAAGGAACGTCGATCACCGTCACAAAGCTCTTCGCGTCCGCACCGAAGATCAGCAGCGCCAGATTCTGCAGAAGATAGCTGACGCCGATCGCCGTGATCAGCACCGCCAGCTTGGAAGCCGCCTTTCGAAGCGGCCGGTACGCGACCATCTCAATCGTGATACCCAGGATCGTGCAGAACACAACGCCCAGAATGATGGAGACTGCCGGAGAAAGGCCTGCCTTCGTGATCGCCGTGAGAATTACAAACGCGCCTACCATGATGACATCCCCGTGCGCGAAATTCAGCATCTTCGCAATTCCATACACCATCGTGTAGCCAAGGGCGATGATTGCGTAGACGCTGCCCAGACTGATTCCGTCCTTTAGATAAGAAAGAAAACTCATAGTACACCTCGTAAAACGGAAAGGGCGGTGACCCGGCGCTTACGCCACCACCACCCCTCTTAAATGTTAAGTCAGAAACTCGAAAACCCGCGCTGACGCGCAATGTTTACGGATTGCTCCGCTCTGCGAGCTCCCGCAATCCTCCGGTCTATTCGGAATCCGCGGGGCCCCTACCCCGCTTCTTCCTCATATCCCGGCGTGTCATAAAGTCCTTCATCCCCTTCCATGCAAGCATGGCGGGGATTCAGACTTTAGACACTGTAAACATTACATCATCGTGTAAGCGCCGTTCTCGATCACGACAGCCTTCGGGGACTTGTCGCACTCGCCGTCCTCGGTCCAGGTCGAGGTACCGGTCAGGCCTTCCAGTGTGATGCTCATCATGGAAGCCGTCAGCGCAGCGCTGATGTCCTCGTTGCTCATATCCGGAGTAATGCCCGCGTCCTCAGCAGCCATCTTGATCGCGTAGATCACATCGTAGGAATCCGCCGCGAACTGGTTCGGGGTCTCGCCATAAGCCTCCTCGTAAGCCGCAACGAAGGACTGCGTCAGCTCATCTTCAGCAGTCGCCGAGAACGGAGTCAGCAGCATCGCGCCCTCCGCAAGACTCGTGTCAAAGTTCTCCACAGCCAGGATGCCGTCCATGCCGTCCACGCCGAAGAAGAGGATGTCAAGCCCGATGTCGCTCGCCTGCTGAAGAATCAGCGCGTCGTCAGAGTAGTAGTTCGGCAGGAACAGAAGCTCCGCGCCGCTCTCCTTCACCTTGTTGAGCTGTACCGAGAAGTCGGTGTTGCTGTCGGTCGTGTAAGCCTCGTCAGCCACAACCTCCAGGCCGTACTCCGCAGCCGCCTCGATAAAGGAATCATGGATACCGACATTGTAGTCCGCCGCCGAATCGTAGATCACGGCAACCTTCGTCGCCAGACCATTCTCGGAAATATACTGTGCGGACTTCGTTCCCTGCATGGGATCCGTGAAGCACATACGGAACTGGTTCGAACCGGCCGTGATGCAGTCTACCGCGCTGCCGGACGGCGTGAACAGGAAGGTCTTCTCCGCAGCCTCAGCCGCCACTGCGATGCAGGCGCCGCTCGTCACGGTGCCGTCCAGGATCTGCATGCCCTTGTCAAGCAAGTCATTGTAAGCGTTGACCGCCTTCTCCGGATCGCCCTGGTCATCACCCGCATCCAGGATCTCGATCTGGTAGCCGTTGATGCCGCCCGCCGCGTTGATCTCCTCCGCCGCGATCAGCGCCGCATTGTAAACGCCAAGGCCGTACTGCGCGTAATTACCGGTCATCGGTCCGATCACGCCGATCTTGAAGGTCTCACCACTGTCCGCGGTGGTCTCCTCGGAATCTGTGCTCTCTGTCGCCTCGGACGACTCAGAGCTGGAGCTCGAACTGGAGCTTCCGCATGCGACCACAGAAAGCGCAAGCGCCGCGGTCATCATGAGACAAAGTAACTTTTTCATAATGTTTCTCCTCCTTACTGTTTTTATGAAAAAAATAACCGGCATACAAAAGTATACCGGTTACTATCATAAACACACATAGCGTTTTTGTCAAATAGATTTTTTACCAGTACCTGCGGATACACCGAACGGTTCGATAATACATGTTACTGACCTTGATACCGGTTTTCTCCGTGCTGGCATGAACGATCTGGTTATTTCCTATATAGATACCCACATGTCCATAGTAGCAGATTACATCGCCCGGGAGCTTGTCCGCATCGCTGACCGCCGTCCCCCCATAGGCAAGCGACTCTGATTGCCGCGGAACCGAAATCCCAAAATTGGCATAAACCAGATGCACAAAACCTGAGCAATCCGTGCCGTTCGTCAGGCTGTTCCCGCCGGCCACGTACGGATATCCGACATATTTCAGCCCGAAAGCCGCAATCGACGCGCCAAGACCCGTCCCTCCGGACACGGTCGCCGTACTGCTCGAAGAACTACTGCTCGAAGAACTGGAGCTGCTGCTCGAGGCCGAAGCCGCCTTCTGCGCTTCCTGCAGCTTTTTGATCTGCGCCGCCTGCTCCTTGATCTTCTGCTGATACTCGCTGGCCTTCGTCTGCGCCTCGCTCAGCTGGCTGTCAAAATCCTCGATCTCGCTCTCCTTCTGAGCGATCATCGTCTCAAGGCTGGACTGCTCCTCCTCAAGTTGTTCTTCCATCTCAAGGAGCTCGGTCTTCTCTTCCTCAAGCTGCTCCTGCAGTGCAATCACAGTCTCCTTTGCTTCCTTATATTCATCCAGAAGGCTCCGGTCATATTCCTGAATTTCCTCTGCATAATCCACCTTATTGAGCAGCTCCGCAATACTGTCTGAGGTCAGCAGCATCTCCAGATAACTCTCCTGCCCCGCTTCATACAGATACTGAATGCGGACTTTCATGGACTCATAGTGTTTATCCTCAGTCGCCTTTGCCTCCTCGTAGTCCTCCTGCGCCTCCTCGATCTCGACCTCTTTGTCCTCGAGGTCACTCTCCAGCACCGCGATATTCAGCATGGTCTCCGTCAGCTCATCGTTCAGGCTGCTGATCTCCTCGCTGATCTCGCTTTTCTGCTCCTCCAGCTCGCTGATCTCCTCCTGAAGCTCCGAGAGCTCCTGTTCAGTCTGTGTCTTCTCTTTCTGGATACTCGTGATGCTGGACGCCGAGACGGAAAAACCCGCCGCCAGCGCCACCGCCAATATGATACCGCATAGTTTTCCGCGCCCCATTCTCATAAAGCACCTCCAGCTACAGAATATCACAAAAACTGCCCTGATTCAACCGCTTATTCATAGCGCAGCGCGTCGATCGGGTTCAGCTTCGCAGCCTTGTTCGCCGGATAGTAGCCGAAAAACACGCCGATGAAAATGGAGAAGCTGACCGATATAATAATGCCTGTCACAGACGGCTTCACCGAGTAGCCCATGAAATTCATGGCCACTGTTGCGAGGGCGATTCCCAGAATGATGCCGATGAGACCGCCGACAATGCAGAGTACGATCGCTTCCACGATAAACTGAAAGCGGATCGAACCGTTTGTCGCACCCAGCGCCTTGCGGGTACCGATTTCCCGCGTGCGCTCCGTGATGGACACCAGCATGATATTCATGACGCCGATGCCGCCCACCAGCAGCGAGATCGCCGCAATCGCCGAGATCGCCAGCGTGATCGTCGAGAGCATCTCTGTCAGGCTCTCAACCACGGATTCCAGGCTCGACGCGCTGATCTCATAACTCTCATTATCAGCATAGTAACTATTATTCAGATAAGTCTCCAGCGTATCACAGAAATCACTCGTACTGACTTCCGAACTTGTACTCATCAGCAGCGTGAGCTGACTGTAGCCCGTCGTCGTATGGTTCTGATCCCTGGCTGTCTGCAGCGGCAGGTAGAGCGTCGTCTCCGTATCCTCATCTGAGGAGGACGAGAAGGTACTCTCATACTCGTAGACACCCACGATCGTGTAAGTGTAATAACGATCGTTAAAAAGTACATCGACCGCCTGGCCGATCGCCGACATATTGTTGCTGTCAAACATATTATCTACAAAGAGATCCGACACCAGGCAGACCTTCCTGGCCTCCTCCTGGTCCTGCTCCGTCAGCGTCCGGCCCGCCAGAATGTTCAGCTCCTCATTTTCGATACCATCCGCATTAAACCCCGTCGCCGACACATAGGCGTAGAGATCTCCGTCCTGCGCCGTGCCGCTCCCGACAGACTCCTCCAGTACATAGCCTTCGATGTCATCCGGGTAACGCTCCATCAGGTCGTCGAGCATCTCATCTGTAATATAATCGTCGTCCTGCATAACTGTAAAACGCGGTCCCATCGAGAAGGTCAGACCGCTCTCGGTCGTCTCCTCCGTCGTACTCTTCTGAGAAACGCCGAGCGTAATATTATTCGCTCCCATGGAAGACATGGAATCCGTCACCGAACCGCTGATCGAGTCGCCCAGCGTCATGATCGCGATCACCGCCGCAATACCGATGATGATGCCGAGCATCGTCAGCATGGAGCGCATTTTATTCGCGCGCAGGCCGTTCAGGGCCAGCATAATATTTTCGCCGATTAGCATCCTGAACCCCTCCTCTCGCCAATGATCCGTCCATCCTTGAGCGTCACGATGCGCTGCGTCTCCTCCGCAAGCTCCTGCGAGTGCGTAATCAGCACGATCGTCTTGCCCTGCTCTTCATTCAGTTTATGAAAAATATCCATGACCATGCGTCCCGTCTGGGAGTCCAGCGCGCCGGTCGGCTCATCCGCCAGAATAATGGAGGGATCGTTCCCCATGGCCCGCGCGATGGCCACGCGCTGCTTCTGTCCGCCGGAGAGCTCATCCGGGCTGTGGCTCATGCGCTCCGCCATACCGACCATCGCCAGCAGCTCCTTCGCGCGCTCATGGCGTTCCTTCCTGCCAACGCCAGCATACAGCATCGGCAGCTCCACATTCTTGATCGCGCTGGTGCGGCTGATCAGATTGTAGGTCTGGAACACAAAGCCTATTTTTTTATTCCGGATAAGCGAAAGATCCTTATCCTTTGCCCGCACAACGTCCACGCCCTCGAGCGTGTATTCACCCTCGGTCGGCCGGTCCAGAATCCCGATAATGTTCATCATCGTCGATTTTCCGGAGCCGGACTCTCCCACGATGGAGACAAACTCTCCGTCGCGCACCTGCAGATCGATGCCGTGCAGGATTTCCAGTTCATTCGGCATGCCGATATAGAAGCGCTTCACAATACCGCGAAGATCTATGATTACCTGTCTCTCATTTTCAGCCATGTGACACCTCCGGATTAAAAGCCGCCGCCACCGCCGGGCATGCCGCCGCCACCGCCGCCTCCGTTCATTCCGCCTCCTCCACCGCCGCCGGTCATGCCGCCGCGCAGGTCGACGTTCAGAAGCGAGATGGAATCGTCCGAGGAGGAGGAACTCGTCGCCTCATTGTTCACCATCATGGTATTGTAATAGACCATCGTCGTCTCGTCGATGCCGTCGCCGGAAATCTCGGTATAGTAGTCACCCTCCATTCCGGTCTCGACCTGCACCGTGACCTCTTCCCTGTTCTGGTCGATCGTCACCCAGGAATTCCCATCCTCATCTGTCGTGATGCAGTCGTAGGGCACGGTCAGCACGTCATAGGCCGCTTCCAGAACGATACTGACCTTGGCTGTCATGCCAATACGCAGCTCGGTGTTGACATCATCAAGCGCGATCTCAATCGCGTAAGTCGAGCTTCCCATACTGGCGCTGCTTACAGTCGGAGAGACAAAAGATACGGTCGCCGGCAGCTCGTCTTCGCCGAGCGCCTCCACGATCACCGCCGCCGTCTGACCCTTCTCGATGCTGCTGATATCGTATTCATCCACACTGGCCTCCACGATGAAATACTCGTCATCCGCAATGCTGAACAAGGCGGAACCCGCTGAGGTATAGGTATCCCCAACAGAGACGTTCATCGCCGTAATCACCCCCGAGATCGGAGCCGTCACTGTGCAGTCCGCGATCTGATCCTTGTAATTCTGGATTGTCTGATCGCTGGAGTCATTGGAGTAGGTCTGCTCCATCTGCGCCTGCTCCAGAGAATCTGCGGCATTGGAGATGTTCTTTTCATTCTGCTTCTCCGCATCCTCAAGCGCCTCCACCGCAGCTTCATAGGCGTCCATCGCAGCGTCGTCTACCTCCTTGAGCTGCAGATACTCCTAGTGCGCCGCCGTGTAGGCTGTCTGTGCCGTGCTTATGGCAGACGCGTCGCCGGAGGCCTGCGCCGACGCCAGGTCTTCTTCCCTGCTCTTCAGCGTCTTGGCAGCCTTGCTCAGATCCTCATCGGCCTCCGCCAGTGCTTCCTTCGCGTCCTCCACGTTTTCCTGCGCTTTCTGGTAGTCGTCCGTTCCGTCGCTCACCGCTTCATCATAATTCTCCTGAGCGCTCTCGATGGATTTATTCTCATTGTATGCGCTGAGGGTCTGGCTGTTCTGCGCCTCCGTCAGCTTGAGCTCCAGATCGGTCGTGTCCAGCACGACGATGATGTCACCCTCGTTCACATAGTCGCCCACCTCATAGTTGACCTCGAGCACCTCGACGTCGGAAGCGGTCGTTGATACATCCCTCGCATCCGCGCTCGCGATCGTCCCGGTCACACTGATGGACTCGATCAGATTCTGTTTTGTCACCTGCACCGTCTCCACCTGCGTCATCTGCGTCAGCATGGTCTGCCTGGCCTGGTAACGCATGTACTGCCGGATGCCCAGCACCGCCGCGATGACAAGGATCACGCCGAGCACGATGAGCAGCTTTCTGTGCTTTTTCAGCTTGTATCCGAGCCCCGGCTTCTTCACCTTCATCTTCTCAGCTTCCGCCACCTGTTTCTTCGCCTTCTTTTCTGCTTTCAGGGCGTCTTTTTCTTCTTTTGTTGATTTTGATAAATTGGGTAGCCTCACAGAAAAATCCTCCTCATACTGTTTCCACAGCGCGCGGTCTGACCGCTCACATTTTTTCCCATTCATTGTATCGGGGAATTGTGTGAAAAAATTGATAAGCCTGTGTTCAAACTGTGAACTTTGGTTTTCTATAACCGAACCTGCAGTCCCGTCATATCATGAAAAACCTCTGCGCAAATGCTGCATTCGCGCAGAGGTTTCGATATTGCTGTAAAGCTGTCCCGTCAAATATCACCCCGACAGCAGACCGTTCCGCCGTTCATTGGTTCATCGGCTCCCTCCCGACGTTCTGTATCCCGGACGCGAACGCCGCGGGGGAGCGGAAACACTGATTCTGCGGAGGAAATCCAGATCCGCTTCCAGCACATGCAGGATCATTTCCTGATTTTCGATATCGCTCATCCAGCTCTCCCGGCACAGCAGCTTCCATGCCATATGCCTGCAGAGCTGCTTCATGCGCTGCTGGTCGAAGGCAGTCAGGCTTCCTTTTCGAAAGCCTTTATCCAGCGCTCCAGCCACATCATGGATCAGGAAGTGTTCCCACTCCTCCTTTCTTCTCCGCCGTTTTCCCGCAAAGCTGTAAAACAGAAATGGCAGAAACAGGATCAGCCCCTGTTCTTCCAGCTTCTCCGGCGAGTATTCCTCCAGCCCCAGCATGTGAACCTTCAGCGTGACCCGCTCCTTTCCCGGAAATTCCAGCGTCGCCCGCTGTTCCTCTTCTGGTTTCCCGAAACAGAGGACGCGCGGCTCCCGGATCTCAATAACCGACCCGTCTGTCCGGCTCTCATAGTCAAACACATACCGATGTTCCTCCGCGCTGACCCGGAAACACCCGTCCAGCCTGCGCACCTGAAACGCATAACGCCCTTCCTCGCTGATTCGCAGATATACGCTTCTGTTTTCCTGCTCCCGCCAGACCGACTCCGTATCCGCATAAGCCGTATCGAACAGGCGGTTCACCATCCGCAAAAGGGCATGGTTTGAAAGCTGAAAGATCTCTCTCAGCATCCAGATATCTTCACTCAGATCCATTCGTTCACTTCCTCTTCGCTGTCAGACGTGTCATATGAACTGAATCACCAGGGTATTTTGGTCAGAAATCTCGACCTCTGATCTGTTTTTTAAGACATTCCCAGAATATAAAATTTCGAAAAGTCTGTCAAGAAGTTTTTTCACCGGTTCAGGATCGCAGCAAAATGAAAAAAAGCGGTCCCGGCATCATACCGCAGACCGCACTCTCATTTCATATCATTCCACGCCCGTTCTCCCGAGTCCCGCAAGATAGGCTGTCACGCCTGCCAGTGCCTGCTCCTCGTCCGGACCGTCACACTCAATCCGGATCTCATCGCCCGGGCACACCGGAAACGCCAGCAGACTCATCAGGCTCTTACAATTCATCACATGCTCGCCACGCCGCAGCATCACATGACTCTCATACTTGTTCGCCTCTCCGACCAGTACCCCTGCCGGCCGAAGGCATAATCCCCTCTCATGATTCATCGTCATTTTTCTGAAAACCATATTCAACCGCCCTTTCTCCCCATTGATTCATTGTACCAAGTTGCTAACGCGACGGCTAGCCTTGGATATAAATTTTTCTGCTCTTTCTTAAAATAAA
>JAJQCG010000228.1:0-2017 GCA_021202815.1 Lachnospiraceae bacterium
AGCACTTGTTACATACCCCCTTCTTATGATGTTGGATGAACCCTGTGCTGGTCTTTCCAACTTTGCGATTAATGAAGTGACGGATCTTGTCCTGAAGCTTAAGAAACAGAAAAAAAGCATTGTACTCATAGAACATAATCTTCCTCTGACAATGAAGGTCTGCGATCGCATCGTAGTACTCAACTACGGAAAAAAAATTGCGGAGGGAACTCCGGCAGAGGTAAGCAGTGACAGGCAGGTGATAGAAGCTTATCTGGGAGAGGAGGATGAGTGATGCTGAAGGTAGAAAATCTGGTTGTTTCATATGGTATGATGGAGGTGCTTCACGGGATTCAGGTGGAAGTCGGAGATGGTGAACTGATTTCCGTTATCGGTTCGAACGGCGCCGGGAAGACAACGTTGATTAAGACGATCATGGGAATCGTCAAACCGAAGAGTGGCTCGATTATTTTTGACGGTCAGGACATCACAAATCTGCCGGCAAACAGGCGGGCTGCCCTGGGAATCGGTTATGTTCCCGAGGGGAGACATGTCTTTGGGCGTCTGACTGTAGAGGAGAATCTCCTTGTCGGTGCTTATAGTTCAAAAGAAAAAGAACTGGTGAAGAAAAACATTGCCAGAGTCTATGAGATTTTTCCCCGGCTCGGAGAGAGAAAAAATCAGCTGGCCCGGACGATGTCCGGCGGAGAACAGCAGATGCTGGCGATTGGACGAGCTCTGACTTTTTCTCCGCGGATGCTTCTGATCGATGAGGTCTCGATGGGCTTAATGCCTATTATGGTCAATACCTGCTTTCAGGTGATTCGCGAACTGAACGAGAGCGGTATCACGGTTCTGGTGGTAGAACAAAATGCGAATAAGGCTTTGAAGGTGGCTGATCGAGGGTATGTTCTTGAGACAGGGAATATTATTCTGAGCGATACCGCGGAGAACCTCCGCGGCAACGATGTCGTGCAGAAAGCGTATCTTGGCAGCTGAGCTGCTGCAGTAAGGATTCTCTTACAGCAACATTTTGCCTGCCGGCAACCCGTCCAGATTCCGGTGTGCCTCCTCCAGATACTCCTCCGCAGACAGCGGCAGCAGCCTGTCGAAGGCAGCTTCCCCGCCATTTTTCAGAATCCAGGACAGGAGTGCCAGGGAGCCCTCGTTCAGCGGCGATCCCAGTTTTCCCGCATCCGCCTGCGCCTGTGAGAGAAAGCGGGCGGCTTCCTCTGTTTCTTCCTGACGGAAGGCCAGCCAGGCGGAGGAGACGTACGCGATGGTCCGCCCCATGTAGACGGGGGAATTCTCATACAGAGCCCGCGCCCGGGTCAGAGTCTCGGAGGCATCTCTGAATCGTTTCAGCCGGATATAGGCTTGTGCCAGATTCGTGTAGAAGGTGGGGTTCTCCATATCCTCGCGGTCGCTGCACAGGTCGATGGCTTTCTGATACAGCTCGATGGCCCTCTCATAGTTGTTCTGGCGGAGCTGATTTTCTCCCAGATAGTTGTAACAGGCGGCCAGATTGACCGTGTAAGCGGACAGCTGCAGGGGAGCCCGTTCAAAAGCGTCGATGGCTTCCTTCAGGAAACGATCGGAGGTTTCATAGTCTCCGGACATGGAGTAATAAAGCCCCCAGAGCCTTTTGCCAACGGCCCGTTCACTGACGGAGGAGAGCCCCTCTTCGATCTGCCGACAGTTTTCCAGGGCTTCCCGCATGGTAGGGAGCTGCCAGGTCTGAATGCCGTAGAAGACCAGCTGCCGGTAGAAGGACAGGAGCAGGTACGGATCCGTGCGGACATACAGATTGTTCATTAAAATATGATGAATATGCGGCAGCCCTTTTTCATAATCACCCTGCTGGATACAGGTCCGCCCAATCGTCAGATAGAGGCGGCATTCCGCTTCGTCATAGGGAATCTGCTCCGGATACAGGCTGTAATATCGTGAAAGTTCTCTCTTCATATCTTCCAGGGAGAGGAGAAACTGGCTCTGGTCGGTCAGATCGTCGTCTACAGGGATTCGCAGCTTGGGGTAC
>JAJQCG010000228.1:2027-9497 GCA_021202815.1 Lachnospiraceae bacterium
GCTCATAGTTGAGCTGGGAATAAGCCTGAAGCTGGCGGATCTGATAGTAGAGGCTTTTGGCGGGATTGCCACCCTTCCGGTGATGATAGATCAGCTGTGAATACCAGTTGCTCTTATGCGGAGAGGGAAGCTGTTCCAGATAACCGGCGATACGGTTGTGGTAAATGCGTGCTTTGGAGGGGGACAGCGTATTGCGCACATATTCCCGCATTTTGGGATAGAGGAACAGGAAATGAATCTGCCCCTTTTGTTCTCGTTCCGCGATGAAATCCTTCTCCTTCAGACTCTCGACGTTGTCCAGGAGTGTTAGCATATCCGTGCCGGTGACAGCCAGGAGAAGTTCCAGAGTGACATAGTCATGGAAGCAGGAAATCAGTTCGAGGATTTTGCGCTCTTCGTGGCTCAGGGCAGTCAGCCGGGCGGTCAGGATATCCTGGGCACGGCCGGAGATGCCGGAATGCAGACTGCCGGTTTCCAGGTTGTCCAGAATGATGGAGAGGAAGAAGGGATTTCCCTGGCTTTCCGTGTAGACCTTCTTCAGGAGACGGGGAGAAGGATCCGGATCGCCGGTGTAACGGGTCATGAGATCCCGTACATCCTCCATGGTAAAACGTTCCAGGATCATCTTGCGCACCTGACGCTGGCAGACCAGGTTGTTGACATATTTCTCCCATTTTTCGGGGAGATGCAGGGGACAGGTGCATAAAATCAGAAGATTGTCGTCACAGGCGCGCACCAGGGCGGACAGCCATTCCGCGCTCAGAGAGTCTGTGCAGTGCAGATTGTCCAGGTACAGCACGATGGGGACAGACTCCCCGACCAGCGACAGGAGCTTGATCGCACTGTTGCGGGCGGCGCGGTAGTTATAGGATCCGGCGACGTCCTGGGGGAGCTCCTCCAGGCTGCCCAGTGTTTCCAGCATGGGGAACAGAGATTCCACGGAGCGGGTGTAGCGGGTGGGAATCTTCACCGGATGTGTCTGCAAATAGCGGTTGAGCTGGTAAAAAAGGGTATTCCAGGGGTGCAGCGGAATGTTCTGTTCCGACTCAAAGCACTCGGTCTGAAGGATCAGCACATCGCTGTCCCGCAGCTCCTGAAGAAAATGCTGACACAGGTAGGATTTGCCGGACCCCTTTTCCCCCAGGATAAACAGGGTGCTGCCGTGGTGCAGGAGCAGCTGCTGAAATGTCTGCCGCAGGGTAGTCAGTTCCCGGGCGCGGCCGGCCAGCAGAGGCTCATCGTGTCGGTGCGTCGGTTTGGCTTCGGAGCGGTTCCAGGCCTGAATCAGTTCGCGATAGAGCTGTTCGAGGCTCTGACTGGGGGTCAGATCCATCTCTGTTTTAATAATCTCTACGAGATTTTCATAGCACTGGATGCCTCTCAGATATAATTTATTATCCCGATAGGTTTCAATCATGCACTGATAAATCTTTTCATCCAGAGGTTCCGCTTCAATGTAGCGCTGAAAGATTGCTTCCCGCCCGGCCACGTCGTCTGCGGGCAGAGCCCGGAAATGCTGTTCCATCTGGTTCAGGTATTCTGTAAGGCAATGGGAGCGGCACAGATTCATCCATTCGTCGTACTCGTAGGAATCTTTCAGGGAGAAGCCGTAGAGAAAGGCGCTGTGGTAGACCGAGGGATCATTGCCCTCGGTGAGCCGGTCTGTATCAATGTCAAAGGAGACTTCCGGATTCAGCTGCAGGAGCTGTTTCTGAGGAGAACTGAAAGGGTCGAAGCCGAAGGACTTTTTAATCGTATAAAGGGCGTTCCGCAGGTTCTTGCGGGCTGTCTCGTCGGGCTGGCCGCCCCACAGAAGATTGGCCAGCGTGGTGCGGGTGGCATTTTTCTCCACGGCCATATAGTAGAAGAGAGCCTCCGCCTTCTTCAGAGAGAAGACGACCGGTTTTCCTTTGTATTCGATGGAGGGCGGGGTCTGCAGCATACGGACCTGAATCGATTCCATGAAAGTCACCTCCGGGACATTGTTTTTGAAACTAAAAACAACAAGATGCTTTGTATTCTAAAGCGAATAAAGAGAAAAAGCAAGAGTAAATCTCTGCTTCGTCAAGATTTCACGGGAAAGTCCGTGGAAAAGACGTGAAAATAGACGTTTTGTTGACGGAGCGTCTCTATACTGTGATTCATAGCAGGGAAAACCTGCGGTATTTTCGCAGATCAGAGAAGACAACAGGAACACAAACCTAAGAAAGCGAGGCAAGGAATGGAAAACATGAATCTTAACGAACAGATCCTGCAGCTGGATGATGAGCTTCCGGAGTATCCCACTTTCCTTCCGGGATATCGTCGGGCACCGAAGAGAGAGTCCGTTCTCTCCGAGAGCGATCGCGAGACCGCGATCATGAATGCGCTGCGCTACATCCCGAAGCAGCACCACGAGCAGATGGCGAAGGAATTCGCGCAGGAGCTGGAGGAGCACGGCCGCATCTACGGATATCGTTTCCGTCCGCAGGGCGCTCTGCACGGCAAGCCCATCGACGAGTACAAGGGGAACTGCGTCGAGGGGAAGGCCTTCCAGGTCATGATTGATAATAACCTGGATTTTGATGTGGCTCTTTACCCGTATGAGCTGGTGACCTACGGTGAGACCGGTCAGGTTTGCCAGAACTGGATGCAGTATCGGCTGATCAAGAAATATCTCGAGGTCCTGACACACGAGCAAACGCTGGTTGTGATGTCCGGTCATCCGCTGGGACTGTTCCGTTCCAATGAGAAATCTCCGCGTGTCATCATCACCAACGGCCTGATGGTGGGGATGTCTGACAATCAGGAAAGCTTTAACCGGGCGGCGGCCATGGGTGTTGCCAACTACGGGCAGATGACGGCCGGCGGCTGGATGTATATCGGACCGCAGGGCATTGTTCATGGTACATTTAATACGCTTCTGAATGCGGGACGTCTGGTGCTTGGTATCCCCAAGGATAAGGATCTGGCGGGACGGCTGTATGTCACTTCCGGCCTCGGCGGCATGAGCGGCGCGCAGGGTAAGGCAGCGGAGATCGCCGGAGCGGTGTCCATCGTGGCGGAGGTTGATATCTCCCGGATCATGACCCGTTACAATCAGGGATGGGTCAGCTGCTACACGGACAGCCTCGATGAAGCGCTGGCCATTGCGCAGGAGAAGCAGGAGAAGAAGGAAGCCTGCGCCATCGCCTATCACGGCAATGTCGTTGATCTGCTGGAGTTCCTGCTGGAGAAGGATGTGCATGTGGATCTGCTTTCTGATCAGACCTCCTGTCATGTGCCCTATGACGGCGGCTACTGCCCGCAGGGTCTGACCTTTGAGGAGAGAACCCAGATGCTGGCGGACGATCCTGAAAAGTTCCGCACGCTGGTTGATAAGACCCTGCGTCATCATTATGAGCTGATCTGCCAGATGCATGACAAGGGAACCTATTTCTTCGATTACGGCAACAGCTTCCTGAAGGCAGTCTTTGACGCCGGAGTGACCGAAGTGGCGAAGAACGGTCACGACGAGACCGACGGTTTTGTGTTTCCGTCCTACGTGGAAGATATCCTTGGACCGCAGCTTTTCGATTTCGGCTACGGCCCGTTCCGCTGGTGCTGTCTGTCCGGCAAGGAATCCGATCTGGATGCGACCGACCACGCCGCCATGGAGTGCATCGATCCCAACCGCCGCTATCAGGACCGCGACAACTATGTGTGGGTCCGCGATGCCAAGAAGAACAAGCTGGTCGTGGGAACGCAGTGCCGGATCCTCTATCAGGATGCGCTAGGCCGCACGAAGATCGCCCTGAAGTTCAACGAGATGGTGCGCAATGGGGAAATCGGGCCGGTCATGCTGGGCCGCGATCACCACGACACCGGCGGCACCGATTCGCCGTTCCGTGAGACTTCCAACATCAAGGATGGTTCCAATATCATGGCTGATATGGCGACGCAGTGCTTCGCCGGAAACTGCGCCCGCGGCATGAGCCTGGTGGCTCTGCACAACGGCGGTGGCGTCGGCATCGGCAAGGCCATCAACGGCGGCTTCGGCATGGTGCTCGACGGCAGCAAGCGTGTTGATGAGATTCTGCAGAAATCCATGCCCTGGGATACCATGGTGGGTGTATCCCGCCGCGCCTGGGCCCGGAATGAGAATGCCGTGTCCACCGTGGAGGAGTATAACGAGATGTTCAAAGAGAGCGATCACATTACGGTTCCGGTCATTGCCGACCGCGAGATGGTTCGCCGGGTGCTGGATGAGAAATAAGGAAAAAGAGTAAGCAGTAAGCATAGGAGACACATATGAATCGTGGAATCTGTGTATTTAATATAGGGATGCTTGCCACCCCGGAGGGCAAAGGCGCCCGCCGGGGGGCGGCTCAGGGCGAGATCCGGATCCGCCGGGATGCCTGGGTCGCTGCCGACGCCGACGGCGTCATCCGGGCCGTGGGAACCGGAGAAATTCCGGAGGAATATTCCGCGGAAGGCATTACCCGGATTGACGCCGGCGGACGGCTGGTTACGCCGGGCCTGATTGATGCGCACACGCATCTGATCTTTGGCGGATGGCGGGAGCATGAGCTGGCGTTGAAGCTCAAGGGTGTGGCCTATCTGGATATCCTTGCGCAGGGCGGCGGGATTCTCTCGACCGTGAGGAATACCCGTGCAGCCACGGAAGAAGAGCTGACTGAGAAGGCGGCTCTGGCTCTGGACCGCATGCTGCAGATGGGCACGACCACCTGTGAGGCCAAGAGCGGCTACGGCCTGGCGAAGGAAGAAGAGCTGAAGCAGCTGCGGGCGATTCAGGCTCTGCAGGGACGTCAGTCGGTGGAACTGGTGCCTACCTTCCTGGGGGCCCATGCGCTGCCAGAGGAATATAAGGAAGACCGGGAAGCATACCTGTGTCTCCTCACCGAAGAAATGATTCCCGCCGTGGCGGAGGAGCATCTGGCTGAGTTCTGTGACGTGTTTTGCGAGACCGGTGTGTTCACCGTGGAGGAGTCGCGGACCATCCTGGAGGCGGGACAGAAATACGGCCTGAAGTCGAAAATCCACGCGGATGAGATCGATCCCCTGGGAGGTTCCCAGCTGGCCGGAGAGATCGGCGCCGTGTCGGCGGAGCATCTGATTTGCTCGCCGGATGAGGGCATTGAGTCGATGGCTAAAGGAGGAACAGTCGCAGTCTGCCTGCCGGCCACTTCCTTCTATCTGGACAAGAGCTTCGCCAGAGCCAGGGATATGATTTCCGCGGGGGTGCCGGTGGCTGTCGCTACGGACTTTAACCCGGGATCCTGCCCCTGCCTGTCCCTGCAGCTGGCCATGAACCTGGCCTGCTTCAAGTATCGTCTGACGCCTGAGGAGGTGCTGACGGCTGTGACGCTGAACGCGGCCGCTGCCATTTGCCGGGCCGATACGCTGGGAAGCCTGGAGGCCGGTAAGCAGGCCGATCTGGTGATCTGGGATGCGGAGAACCTGGATTTCCTCTACTACCGCTTCGGAGATAACCTCGTGAAGACGGTGATCAAGAAGGGAAAGGTCTGCGTAGAGAGGTAGTTTGAAATTCCCGGCAGCGCATCAGCGCGCAGAGATCCGGGCATCGGAGCGACAGGCATTTGTTGTTGTTCTGAAACAAAGTGGAAGGAATGTCTGTCCGCCGGGACAGAAAAAATCGTTTATCATAGGAGGACCCATGTCATGGGAATGAATCAGATCATTGAGTGTGTACCGAACTTCAGCGAGGGAAGAGACCTGGCGAAGGTTGAAAAGATCGTGGACAGCTTCCGCGGCAAAGAGGGCGTGAAGCTTCTGGACTACACCTCGGATAAGGATCACAACCGCAGTGTGGTCACCGTCATCGGTGAGCCGGAGCCTCTCCGGGACGCCATGGTGGAGGCCATCGGCAAGGCCGTCGAGCTGATTGATATGACGAAGCATCAGGGCCAGCATCCCCGTATGGGCTGCGTGGACGTGGTGCCCTTTATCCCGATTAAAAATGTCACTGTGGAAGATGCAGACCGTATCGCGAAGGAAACTGCTGCGATGGCCGCCGAGAAATTCGGTCAGCCCTTCTTCCTGTATGAGCAGTCCGCGACAGCGCCGCACCGTGAAAATCTGGCGTCTGTGCGCAAAGGCCAGTTCGAAGGCATGGCGGAGAAGATGAAGGATCAGGAGAAGTGGAAACCGGACTTCGGTCCCAACACCATTCATCCGACCGGCGGCGTGACAGCGATCGGCGCCCGGATGCCTCTGATCGCCTACAACATCAATCTGGACACCTCCAACCTGGAAATCGCGAAGAAGATCGCGGACAAGATCCGCAACATCAAGGGCGGTTTCCATTACTGCAAAGCCATGGGCGTGATGCTCGAGGATCGCAACATCGCGCAGGTGTCCATGAACCTGACGGATTATACCCGTACCGCCGTGTACACGGTGTTCGAGACTGTGCGCATGGAAGCGCGCCGCTACGGCGTCAACGTGGTAGGCAGTGAGATTGTGGGTCTGGTTCCTCTGCAGGCGCTGGTGGACTGCACCGAGTACTACCTGGGTCTGGAGGACTTCAGCATGGATCAGGTGCTGGAGACCCGTCTGTAGGAGCGAGGTACACATGGAAAATCTGAAAAATCTGACCGTGGAGGACTTCATTCAGATCACGTCCTCCGATGCACCGGCGCCGGGCGGAGGAAGTATCTCCGCCCTGGCGGGTGCTCTGGCGGGTGCTCTGGCAGAGATGGTCGCCCGGCTGACTGTGGGCCGGGAGAAATATGCAGCCTCCGAGGAGGAGATGCAGCGCGTGATTAAGGAAGCACAGGCTATCCGGCTGGATCTGACAGAAGCGATTGATAAAGACTCTGCTTCTTTTAACCAGTACATGGATGCGCTTTCGCTGCCTAAGAGCACGGAGGAAGAGAAAGCTGTCCGTCGCGCCGCCATGCAGGAGGGGCTGAAGGCGGCGGCCCGCGTGCCGATGGCCGTGGCCGAAGCAGCCGTGCGTGTCCTGCCGCTGGCGGAGCTGGCGGTGACCCGCGGCAACACCAACGCCGTGACCGACGGCCTGGTCGCGACGATGATGGCCCGCTCGGCGGTGCTGGGCGCACTCTTTAACGTGAAGATCAACCTTTCCTCCATCCGCGATGAAGAATTCGTCGCCGGGATGAGCGGGCGGGTGGCCGAACTGGAGCAGGAGGCTCTGGCGGGAGAGAAGAAGATCTTTGCCCGGACGGAGCTGAGTGCAGGGATGGTGTAGGAACAGTTTCTTTTAAAAATATGGAAAGAGAGCGGGACTCCGGGAGAAATCTCAGGGTTCCGCTCTCTGTGTTTATGCGCAGGGTGGGGCAAGGAGTTTTTCAGGCTATCTCAGCTTCCCAATCTTTCCTTCGACGATTTTAATGAGTCTTCCGGAGTGAATCAGGTCGTGCAGGTATTTGATGTGGGGATAGAGGAACGTGTCGTGCTCCAGCACGGGCACATGCTCGCCAATCTCCGCCAGGACTGCAGCTGTAG
>JAJQCG010000048.1:0-3212 GCA_021202815.1 Lachnospiraceae bacterium
GGTGAGACTCTGTTCCAGCTCTTTTTTATTGACCGGTTTTTGCAGATAGTCAACAACACCGAGATGCACGGCTTCCTGCGCGTAGGAAAACTGGCTGTAGCCGCTGATAATGAGGTAAATGAGATCAGGTCTTACTTCTCTGCCTTTTTTAATCAGTTCAAGGCCTCCGTAACCCGGCATGCGGATGTCTGTGATAAGGAGATCCACTTCGTTATCTTCTATAAAATGGATGGCTTCAATCCCGTCCAGGGCGACGCCAACGACTTCCATATCATAATCTTCCCACCTGACAAGATGCCGGATCAGCTCGCAGATCCGGAATTCGTCATCCGCTATCAAAACCTTTATCATAGTGTTCGTCCCCAATGTATAACCGTTCCCTTCAAACAGATTTCATTATAGCAGGTTTGACTGTGTTTGTCACGCCCGCATTGCCGATGGGAGAATACGCGGAATGCCGAAACACCAAAAAATCACTCCCTAAATTCCAAAAACGACCACGTTATATCAAAATAAAATCCATGATAGAATACAAATCACTTAAAGCAGTGCTTTAAAATACAAAAAAGGAAGGTGAAAAGAAATGAAAAACACACTGAAAAAGGCAATCTGCTGTGCACTGACCATCGCGGTCGTCGGCTCTCTCGTGGCCTGCTCATCCTCGAGTACGTCCACCAGTTCGACGGACACGACGGAAGAAGAGACGACAGAGGCGACAGACGAAGCGGAAGAGACGACGGAGACCTCCGACGGGACGACCTGGAAAGTCGGCTTTGCCCTTGAGTCCATGGACGTGGCCGTCTGGAACACGATGTCCGAGGGTATGGCTGCCAAGGCGGAAGAGCTGGGAGTCGACTATACCTGCATGACCGCGAACAACGACGTGGCGACGCAGATTTCCAACATTGAGAACATGATCACACAGGGTTATAACGCGATCATTATTCACTCCTTCGACCGGGAGGCTTTCGCGGATGTCGTGAACGAGGCGCTTGCACAGGGAATCGTTATCTGCGCGTATGATGATGAAATCATTGACGCTGCGACCGGCGAGCCCTGCGAGTATCAGCTTACCTTCCTCTGCGATAACTATGAGATCGGCTATCGCGTAGGAAAGATGGCCTGCGAGTGGGCGCTCGAGACCTATCCGGATGAGGAAGAGATTCAGATGGGTCTGCTGTGGCACCATGAGTTCGAGTATCAGCAGGACCGCGTGGAAGGCATGTATGATGCGATCGCGGAGTTTGACCCGCGGATCACGGTTGTGGATGAGCAGGAAGGTCTGGTTGTAGAAGACGGCGTGGCGGCTGCTGAGGCATGGCTGCAGGCCTATCCGGATCTGAAGGGCGTGCTTGCCACGAACGATACCTGCCTTCTTGGCTTCGCTGAGGCCTGGGTGGCTGCCGGAAACGATATTTTGGATGAGAGCTTTGGCATGTAGGGTAATGACGGCGTTGCGGATGCGATCGATATCGTCGCTGAGGGCGGAATTATTCGCGGTGATGTAGGCCTTGATGTTTACAACGGCGGCGCGGACGCGCTGGCGGCCTGCGTGGCGGTTCTGAACGGCGAAGAGGCAGAGAGTGTTGTTATGCCGATGATCGACGTGACGGTAGATACCGCTGCGGACTGGATGGCTGACGAGAATCTGTACACGAACTGATTTGTCAGAGTAAGAGAGGTTTGTAGTTGTCAATTATCCCTCTGGCTTAAGGCCGGAGGGATAATTTTAAGAAGTGGAGCGACAGAGTATGGAAAATAAGATCGTATTATCATCGCAGAATATTTCAAAAGCATACCCTGGGGTTCAGGCGCTGGACGATGTGTCCATCGATTTCAGAGAAGGTGAGGTTCACTGCATCGTCGGTGAAAACGGCGCCGGTAAATCTACATTTATTAAAATGATTTCGGGCGCGAATGTCCCGGACCAGGGAACGATAAAATATGAAGGGAAGTCCTATAACGCTATGACGCCGGCGCTTTCTAAAGAGCTGGGAATCTGCGTGGTATATCAGGAATTCAACCTGGCAGAGGATCTGTCAGTGGCTGAAAACCTGTATCTGGGACAGAAAAAAGGAAAACTGTTTAACGCGAAGGCCTTTGAGCGGGATGCGCAGAAGGTTTTTGATACTATGGGAATTCAACTGGACTGTTCCACGCCGGTTGAGGATCTGTCGGTCTCATATATGCAGTTTGTAGAGATCGCGAAATCTATATCAGAGAATGCGAAGGTAATCATTTTTGATGAACCGACGGCGCCTCTGACAGAGGATGAGGTGGACAAGCTTCTGAATCTGATTCTGGACTTGAAGAAGAAAAATTATGTGATTATCTACATTTCACATAGATTACAGGAATTATTCCGGATCGGCGATCGCGTGACCGTGCTGCGTGACGGCAAAAAGATCATCACAGAAAAAATGGAAAACGTGACGCAGGAGAAGCTGATCACCTATATGGTTGGCCGGGAGATGTCCTTCGAGTATCCGCCGAGGGATTATGAGATTGGCGACGTCGTGCTGGAAGCGAAACATATTATCAACGATAAGGTGCACGACATATCTTTTAAGGTTCGAGCCGGGGAGATCCTGGGTATCGGAGGACTGGTCGGTGCGGGACGTTCCGAGCTGTTGAGCGCGGTATACGGAGCGGATCTGCGCGATGCCGGGGAAGTGTACCTGGAAGGGAAAAAGGTAAAAATCAATACGTCCATGGACGCGGTGAAGCTTGGTATCGGCTTTGTCACAGAGGACAGGAAGCGTACCGGCCTGCTGCTGGAGGACAGTATCTCGCAGAACATTTCTCTGGCAATTTTAAAGAAAATATCAAAAAATTTTGTGGTAAATAAAAAGCGGGAAAAAGAGATCGCGGCAAAGCAGATTGAAGATCTCAGGATCAAGACGCCGAGTGCGGAGAATCCGGCAAAATCCCTGAGCGGAGGCAATCAGCAGAAGGTTGCGCTGGGGAAATGGCTGGCCGCCGGTTGCAAAGTTATTTTCATGGATGAGCCGACCCGCGGAGTCGACGTCGTGGCCAAGCAGGAAATTTACAAATTGATGCGTGAGCTGGCGCGACAGGGAATTGCTATCGTCATGGTTTCTTCGGAGATGGAGGAGCTTCTGGGAATGTCCGAGAGAATTATTATTCTCCATGAGGGAAATCTGACGGGTGAAGTATCAAAGGAAGAATTCAGCCAGGAGCTGGTATTGGCG
>JAJQCG010000048.1:3222-9473 GCA_021202815.1 Lachnospiraceae bacterium
GTACAAAAAATATGGCGTTATTTTCATTTTGCTTGCATTAGTGATATTCTTTTCTGTTTTTGCACCGTCGTTTTTCTCGGTGACGAATCTGTTTAATATTTCCAAACAGGTCGCGATCATGGCGATTCTGTCGGTGGGCATGACCTTTGTCCTGCTGACGGGCGGAATCGAGCTGTCCATGGGCTCCGTGATTTCCCTGTGCGTGGTTCTGATCGCGAAGATGGTTACAGAAGCGAATCTTCCGGTCTTTGTCTCCATGCTGGCGGCGGTCGCTGTCGCGACTTTCCTGGGCTTTGTTGACGGCTTGATTATCGCAAAGATCAAGGTTCCACCGCTGATCATCACGCTCGGCATGCAGATCTTCCTGTATGGTTTTACATACACCATCTGTAACGGACAGCCGGTCTATGGAATTCCGGTATCGCTGAAATGGATCGGTCAGACCTATGTGGCGGGCATTATTCCGGTATCCGCGATCCTGATGCTGATTATCATTCTGATCGGACAGTTTATTCTGATGAAAACCTATCTGGGCAGATATTTTTATGCGATTGGCAGCAACGAGGAGACCGCCAAGCTCTCCGGTATTAACGCGGATCGTGTGCGTATCCTCGCTTATACCTTCTGCGGCTGCCTGGTCGGCATCGCAGGTATCGTGATGCTTGGCCGTATTGGTTCCGGTCAGCCAAGCGCGGGCGATGGCTATGAGATGGACGTCCTCACGGGCTGTGTACTCGGCGGCGTCAGCCTGAACGGCGGCAAAGGAAACGTTGGTAAAGCGTTCGCGGGTATTCTGGTAATCGGTGTGCTGAGCAACGGCATGGCATTGATGGGACTGGATTCTTTCGCACAGAAAATGGTAAAGGGCATCGTGCTGATGCTGGCGGTTATTCTGGATAGTCTGCAGTTCATCCAGATCCGCAAGAAGGTCAAGGTTGTATCATAGTAAAAAAATGGCGCAGTGCCGGAAGGAGAGAGCTATGGAAGGGAAAATGAAGGTTGCAGTCATGACAGATGTCATGAAAATGGAATTCACGCAGAGGGACATCCCGAAGCCGAAGCCGGATGAGGTTCTTGTCAAGGTGGAATATGTGGGAGTTTGCGGTTCTGATTCCCACTATTTCGAAGCAGGGGCGATAGGCTCTTACGTCGTGAAGCCTCCGTTTGTTCTTGGTCATGAGGCAGGAGGAACGGTTGTAGAAGTCGGTTCCGAGGTGAAGAATCTGAAGGTGGGCGACAGGGTCGCGCTGGAACCGGGGAAAATCTGTGGGAAATGCGAGTTCTGCCGGACCGGGAAATATAATCTCTGCCCTGACGTGCAGTTCTTCGCGATGCCGCCCTTTGACGGAGTATTTCAGGAATATGTTGCCCATGAGGCGGGACTGTGCTTTAAGCTGCCGGAGAATGTCGATATGATGGAAGGCGCGCTGATTGAGCCGCTGTCCGTGGGTATGCATGCGGCCTCGCAGGCGGACGCGTACCTGGGCCAGAGAGCGGTCGTGATGGGCTCCGGCTGTATCGGACTGGTATCCATGATGTCGCTTAAGGCAAGAGGCGTCAGTGAGGTATATGTGGTAGATATCATGCAGAAACGTCTTGACAAGGCTCTGGAGCTGGGAGCGACAGCCGTGATCAACAGCAAGGAAGAGGATCCGGTCGCGAAGATTCGTGAGCTGACAGGCGGTATGGGACCGGATGTGATTATCGAGACGGCGGGAGCAGAGATCACGACCGTGCAGGCGATCAATATGGCCAAGAAGGGAAGTACGATTGTGCTTGTCGGCTACAGTGCCAGCGGAAAGCTGACGCTTCCGGTCAGCACCATACTGGATAACGAGCTGACGATCAAGTCCGTGTTCCGTTGTCGTCATATTTATCCGATGGCAATCGATGCGGTCGCGAATGGAAAACTGAATCTGAAGGGTATCGTGACGGATGTATTTGATTTTGACGATATCCAGGAGGGCATGGAGAAGAGCATTTATAATAAGGCCGACGTCGTGAAGGCCGTCATAAAAATCAGCTGAGAAAGGACATCATATGGAAACGAAAAGTGTTGTGATTCAGGCCAGAACATTAAAAAAATGCATACCGGCATTCAACTGCCCGCATGTGCCGATGGTGAAACCCATCGCACAGGCGATCGCAGATGAAAACAGCGTCGCCATGATTCAGGTCGCGCGCGTGGAGTGGGAGAAATTCAAGGCAGAAAGCCTGGAGCGGATTGCGGAAGAATACTTTAAATACAGAGTAGAAGGTCATACACTGCTTCATCTGGATCATATTCCCGTAATTGATGAGGATTATCTGGAGGTCGATTACATGAGTCTGATCTCGCGGGCGCTGAAAGCCGGGTTTGAATCCGTGATGATCGACGGTTCCCGTCTGAGCCTGGAGGACAATATCCGGGTGACAGCGGAAGCGGCAGCGCTCGCACACGAAGCGAAGGTCCCGATTGAGGCGGAGCTGGGCGCGGTGATGGGGCACGAAAATAAAGAGATGCCTCCTTATGAGGAAATTTTCGCAAGCAAGATGGGTTTCACCAAGTTGGATGAGGCGAAGAGGTTTGCACAGGAGAGCAGCTGCGACTGGCTGCCCGTAGCAGTGGGAAATATCCACGGACAGGTAGCGGAAGCGGTTCGCAATCAGAAAAAACCAGAGGCACGTATTGATATTCAGCATGTGGCCGATCTCTACGCGGCAGCGGGAATTCCACTGGTACTTCACGGGGGAAGCGGAATTAAGTATCAGTCTGTTCTTGACGCGGTGGAGGCAGGCATCGCCAAAATCAATGTGGGAACAGAGGTGCGGCAGTGCTACGAGTTTGCCATGCAGGAAAGACCGGGCGATATTGCCTACGCGCAGGAGAAAGTATATCTGAAGACGAGAGATTATATTCAGAACTATCTGTATAATACAGATTTGGCCGATAAAATTAAATAGACATTGGAGGGACCGAAAGCCTATGAAGGATGGAATTATACTGGCGGGGAATATGATAGTGGATGTCACCTATCCGATTGAGCGCTATCCGGGAGAGAGTGAGCTGACCACGGTCATGGGCAGAGCCAGACGCTCCATAGGCGGACTGGTGTGTAATGTTATTACGGATCTGGCCAAAATGGACAGTGAACTGCCATTACAGGCAATCGGAATGGTAGGAAACGATGCAGAAGGCGATCTGATGCTGGAAGAATTAGGGAAGATGCCAAACATAAATCTGGATCAGGTACGTCAAACAGGCGACAGTTCCATTACGATTGTCATGAACAGTATGGAAAACAAAAAAAGAACGTTTTTTCAGTATCGTGGAAATAATTCGTACTTTGATGAAAGCTGTATTGACTGGGAAAAGCTGCAGGGCGATATTTTACATGTAGGTTATATTCTGCTCCTGGATGCGCTTGACCAGGAGGATGCAGAGTATGGGACGAAGATGGCCCGGCTTTTGAAACACGCCCAGGATCATGGGCTGCGGACTTCAATCGATGTAGTCACCGAAACAGGAAACCGCTTTCAGAAACTGGTTCCCCCGGCTCTGAAATACACAAATTATTGTGTTATTAATGAGAGTGAGGCACAGCAGGTTACAGGCGTGCTGCTGCGGGACGATCAGGATCGGCTTTATCCGGAGAATATGCCGGAAGCTCTGAAAACCATGAAAGCCATGGGCATAGCGGACTGGGCTGTGATTCATTGTCCGGAAGGAGGCTTTGGGCTGGATGAAAACTACAATTATGTAGAGATGCCGAGCCTGAAGCTTCCGGCAGATTATATTAAGGGCTCTGTGGGTGCGGGAGATGCGTTTTGTGCGGGAATTCTGTATGGCGCGGAGAAACATCATTGTCTTGCGGACGCGATTCGTCTGGGTATCTGCGCGGCCGCTGCATCTCTGTCTGATCAGAGTGCGACGGCCGGACTGCGCCCGGTAGAGGAAGTATTGAAGCTGGCGGAACGGTATTCCTGATACTGTTTTTCAAAAAAGAGAAAAGGACTGATAGGTCATGGCGAAAAAAATTGTCGGAATATATGATTTGGGTATTACAGAAAAAATGATGCAGAAGCTCCGTGATATGGAGGAATATGGATACACTGTGGAGCTTGTAGCAAAGACGCCAGGGGAAGACGAGATGAGCTTTCAGGCTGCGATGCTTTCTGTAGAGGTGAACGGGCCGGAGAAAACCGCGCTTGACGCGGCAGTTTTCGAGGCGGTGAAGGACGCTGAGATTATTGTGACGGATTTTGGACCGGTTGGATCGAAACTGATGGATGCGGCGCCGGAACTGAAGCTGATCGGTACCTGCCGGACGGGTCTGGAGAATATCAATCTCGAAGCAGCAAAAGCACGTGGGGTGAAGGTGGTCAACGCGCCCGGTCGCGCGGCTGTTGCAGTAGCGGACTTCACGGTGGGGGCGATGATCTGCCAGCTCCGGAACATAGCAAGAACGGATGTAGACATCAAAAACGGCGGTTGGGAAAAGAAATTCGCGAATTCAGAAATCTCCTATAATATGTGTGATTATCAGGTTGGCCTGATCGGCTTTGGCGACATCGGAAAAAGGATAGCGAAGAGACTGCAGGGCTTTGACACCACGGTAGCCGCCTATGATCCGTATTGCCCGGCGGAAGTGATTGAGGCCTGCGGCTGCAAGGCGATGGGACTTGATGAGCTGCTTGCGACATCCGACGTGGTTTCTATCCACGCAAGACTGACAGAACAGACCAAAAACATGTTTAACGCGGAGATGTTCGATAAAATGAAGCCAACAGCTGTCTTTGTAAATATGGCAAGGGCGGAGCTGGTTGATGAAGATGCGCTTGTCCATGCGCTGCAGACGAAGAAGATCAGCGGAGCCGTGCTTGACGTGTTTACGCAGGAGCCGCTTCCCGCGGATCATCCGCTGCGTGGAATGGATAATGTGACGTTGTCCGCGCATCTGGCCGGCACAAGTCAGGGAACCTATAGCGCCTCTGTTGGAATTGTGACGGAGGAACTCGTTCGTTATGCGAAGGGAGAAGCGCTGCTTCACTGTGTCCAGGAGTAACAGGAGGTTATGGCATTGAAGGATGCATTTTTGGCACTTGACTTCGGGATGTCTAATGTCCATGTGACGCTGATCGATGCCGAGAGTGCCGAGGCGATCGTCGGGACGAAAAAGAAATTTTGCTGGTATATGCCGCGTGTCGGAGAGGTCGAGCTGCATGCGGAGGAGGTCTGGAAGGCATCTGAGTCCGCAGTGGCGGACATGATGCTCTGTATCCCGAAAGATGTGCGGTTACTCTCGATGACCTTTTCTTTCTTCGGCGATAATATCACGCCGGTCGATGCCGATGGGAATGCTCTGTATGCGATGATTCCCGGACTGTGCGGGCGCTCGGAAGAGCAGGTGAAGCTGATCGATCGGGAGATTGGACAGGATGAATATGCGAGAATCACGGGGAATACGCTTTCCACTCTGAGCAGCGTGTCAAAGATTCTCTGGCTGAAAGAGCACCATCCGGAGGTTTTTGCCGCCGCGAAAAGCTTTTATTCGGTACAGGAATTTGTTATGCATAAGCTCGGGTTTCCGGGGGTGCAGGATCGGACGATGGCAGCCCGGAAGCTGGCTCTTGACGTAAAGGAAGACCGTTGGTCCGGGCCGCTGCTGGAGCTGATGGGAATATCGGAGGATCGGCTGGGTACCAATATTGTGGAGTCCGCGACTGTCCTTGGAAAAACCGGAACGTATGGGAATGTGAAGTTTCCTTATGAGCTGCCGGTAACGATCGGCTGTCATGATGTGGCGGCGGCGATCCTGGCGGCTGGAGGTGACGATCCGGATACCATAGGGATCCTCATGGGTACATATGAGCAGGGCGGTTATTTCTCAGAGCATTTTATTGATGGCTGCAACGACTTTGGTGATTCGCTGATTTACTCCTGTTGCTATAGTGCTCCGTTTAAGGGAAAGTATACAGTGATGGATGCCTTCCCGACGGCGGGAGCTCTGTTGGAATGGTATGCGAAAAATATTTATGGGGATGAAAATGTGGATATTGGGGAGCTGATTGCACGCGTCCCATTGAATGGAAGGAATCCACTGTTGTTCCTGCCCTATGTGGGAAATTCGCATGGCGCCATTCTGGGCATGGAACTTGGGACGACCCGAAACGACATTTTTGAAAGTCTGCTGGAGAGCCTTGCTTTTCAGTTTGCAGCCTGTATGGATTACCTTCGTTCTACGCGGGAAGAGCCGTTTACCAGGATTCGT
>JAJQCG010000059.1 GCA_021202815.1 Lachnospiraceae bacterium
CTTGCAGGGATTCATCGCTGCCACGAGTTGAAAATGCGCCGGAAAAGTATACTTCATCTCCGTGCGGCTGACCGTAACGACACCGTCCTCCATGGGCTGGCGCAGCACCTCCAGGGCATTGCGCGAAAATTCCGGCAGCTCGTCCAGAAAGAGCACGCCGCGCGTGGCAAGGCTGATCTCTCCCGGCTGCACCCTTCTCCCGCCTCCGGCCAGCGCGGCTGCGGAGACTGTGTGATGCGGAGAGCGGAAAGGCCGTGCCGTCACGAGTCCCTCCGCCCCGGTCATGAGGCCGCAGGCGCTGTACACGCCCGAGATTTCCAGACTCTCCTCCAGCGTCAGGCGCGGCAGGATCGTCGGCATACGCCGCGCGATCATCGTCTTGCCGGAGCCCGGACTTCCCACCATCAGGAAATTGTGCATTCCCGCCGCCGCGATCTCCGCCGCGCGGCGCACCGCGAGCTGTCCGTTCACCTCACGAAAATCCTCCCCGGTATCGCGGATCTCGTCCGGATTCCACGGGTGTGAGACTTCCGCGCGCCGCACGCAGAGCTCCGGAGAGAGCAGGCATTCCAGAAGCTCCTGAATATTCTCGATTCCGACAACCGGAATGCCTCCGATCGCCGCGCCCTCGCCCGCGTTTTCGCGCGGAACCATGCAGAGACGGCAGCCCTTCTCTTTCGCGAGCAGCACGGTCTGCAGGACGCCGCCGACGGGACGCACCTGGCCATTAAGGCTGATCTCTCCGACCATCATCACCCCTTCGGCGTATTCCGCCGGAAAGACGCCAAGAGCCGCGAGCAGCGCCGCTGCCACCGGCAGATCGAAGCGCGTTCCCTCCTTTCGAATGTGGGCAGGGGAAAGATTGACCGTCACTCTCTTGGGCGGAAACGAAATTCCCGTATTTTTCAGCGCGGTGCGCACGCGGTCAGACGCCTCCCGCACCTCCTGCGACAGATCGCCGACCATACAGAACTGCGGCAGTCCATCACAGATATCCGCCTCGACCTGCACCGCACGCGCCTCCACGCCGAGCACAGCCGCCGACAAAATCATGCTGAACATCATTTTTTCCTCCGTAAACGTTTTTATTTGGGAAAAATGCCGCGATATGCATTACAGATTTTAGATGGGGAAAGTATAGCACAGTTTTTTCAGAAACACAATCCTGAAAAAGAAAAATCCCCGGGGCTCAGGCCCCGGGGTGCATCATCACTTCATCGCCGCTACGCGGTCAAACTCGTCCTTGATCTCCTGCGAGGGCTCCGCGGTCAGCAGGCTCACGACCACGTGGAACGCAAGGCCCACCAGGAAGGCGGGGAGCAGCTCGTAGATGTCAAGCACGCCGCCCATCGGGCGCACAATGAATTTCCAGACAAAGACCATGATGCCGCCGCTCACCATACCGGCCAGCGCGCCGTACATGTTGGAGCGCTTCCAGAAGAGCGCCATCAGTACCAGCGGGCCGAAGGCCGCGCCAAAGCCTGCCCAGGCAAAGGACACGATGCCGAAGACAGAACTGTTCTGGTCACGTGCGATGAAGACGCCGATGACCGCCATGATCAGCACGGTCACACGCGCCACGCGCATGGCGCTCTTCTCGCTGATATCCTTCAGGAACGCTTCCTTTAAAATATTCTGTGAGGCGCTGGACGAGGCAGCCAGCAGCTGAGAATCCGCCGTCGACATCGTCGCTGCCAGGATACCGGCCAGGATGATGCCCGCCACCAGCGCCGCAATCACGCCGTTCTGCGCGATCAGATTCGCGATCTCGATGATGACCGTCTCCGAATCCTCAAGCTCCGGAATTGCGCCGACTTTTGTCATCGCATTGCCGACGACACCGATGAAGATCGCCACAGTCATGGAGATTACGACCCAGACAGAGGCCACACGGCGCGAGAGCTTCAGCTTGTCCGGATTCTCAATCGCCATGAAGCGCAGCAGGATGTGCGGCATTCCGAAGTAGCCAAGACCCCAGGCCAGCGTTGAAGCGATCGTCAGCAGGCTGTAGGGCGTCGAAGAATTGCTCGCCGCGTCATACATGGCCGTCAGGCTGAAATAGCCGGCCATCGACTGCGCATTTGCCATCACGGTGCCCACGCCGCCCGCCGTCGTGAAGCCGAAAACAAGGACGACGACAATCGCAAAGGTCATGATAATACTCTGCACAAAGTCGGAGGTGCTCGCGGCCAGGAAGCCGCCCAGCGTTGTGTAGGCCACGATGATGATCGCGCTGAAGATCATCGCCAGCACATAGTCCACGCCGAACAGCGACGAGAAAAGCTTTCCGCAGGCAGAGAAGCCGGAAGCCGTGTAGGGCACGAAGAAAATAATGATGACGATTGCCGCGATCACGGAGAGAATCTTCTTCTCATCACGGTAGCGATTCGAGAAAAAGACCGGCAGCGTCGTCGAGTTTCCGGCCTCCACCGTATAGTTGCGAAGTCTCCTGGCGACGATCAGCCAGTTCACATAGGTGCCGATCGCAAGTCCGATCGCGGTCCAGGCCGCATCCGCAACGCCGCTGAGATAAGCCACACCCGGCAGTCCGAGCAGCAGCCAGCTGCTCATATCGGATGCCTCCGCGCTCATCGCGGTGACAAAGGGGCCGAGCTTTCGCCCTCCCAGGTAAAAGTCTTCTGTTGTCTGGTTGTTTTTCACGAGCCGCACGCCGATCATGACCACGCCGACCAGATAGAGCAGGATCGCGATTAACATAATGAATTTTTCTGATGACATATCCGTATTTCTCCTCTTTCTCTTTATCTCGATTTTGACAGGGCAGACAGCGCCAGCACGCCCGGACCTGTATGGGAACCGATCACCGGCCCGACATAGCTGATCAGGACCTCCTCGATCCCGTACTGCTCCATGAGAATTTTCTTCATCGCCTCCGCTTCTTCCAGGCAGTCGCCATGGCTAATGGACACGATCTTCTCCTCATCCCGCTTCCGCTCCATGACCTGGTCGATGATATGCTGGATTGCCTTCTTGCGACCGCGAATCTTGCCACAAACCTCCAGCTCTCCCTTCTCGTCGATACGGATGATCGGCTTGATGCCGACCACACTACCGAGCACGGCACTGCTGCGGGACACTCTGCCGCCGCGATAAAGATGATTTAGGTCGTCCACCACCACATAGGTGGCCATTCCCATCTTGTTATCCTCGCACCAGCCCGCCACCTCCTCGATGGAAGCGCCAGCCTCTTTCATCTGCAGCGCCTTATGTACCAGAAGTCCCTGTCCCATGGACGCGCAGAGCATATCGATGACGATCAGCTTTCTCTCTGGATACTCCTCCCGGAGCTCCTTCGCCGCGGCCTCTTCGCTCTGATAGCTGCCGCTGATACCGGAGTCGAAGCCCAGGTGCAGGACATCCTTCCCCTCCTTCAGGAACGGTTCAAAGAGCCCGCGCGCCTGTTCCGGACTCACCTGCGACGTGGTCGGCATCGAGCCGCCGCGAAGCTTCGCGTAAAAATCCTTGTCTGAGATCGGGTTATCGTCATTGTATGATTCCCCTTCCATCAGGCAGGTCAGCGACGTAATCTTGAGCTGATGCGCTTCCAGATATTCTCTGGAGAGGTCGGCACCGCTGTCTGTGGTAATTACATAGTCACTCATCGTTTCCTCCTCACTGCTTACTCCTCTCCGGCTTCCCTGCGCATGCAGCGCATGAGCCGCCTGATATCAATAGTTCCCAAGTATCTTAAAGTTTACCGCCTCTTCCATAATACCGCGGATCGCGTTCTTGACCGCACTGTCATTCAGATTTCCGTAGAAATCCACGAAAAAATGATACTCCCAGTTGCGCTCCGGAATGGGGCGGGACTCGATCTTGCACATATTAAGATCATTGTAAATGATATGCGACAGAATATTATAAAGGCTTCCGCTCGTATGCGGCAGTTCAAAACAGATACTGACCTTCTTTGCGTCCGCCTCGTACATCTTCCGATTGGTAATGACGATGAAACGGGTCGAGTTGAAGCGATCGTGATTGATCGGCTGCTGCAGCACGTCGAGCCCGTAGAGCCGCACCGCGTCTTGGCTGGCAATCGCCGCCTGCGAGGGGTCCTGCTCCTCGGCGACCTTCTGCGCCGCAAACGCGGTATTCTGCAGGCTGATCTGCCGCCACTTCGGATGTGCGTTCAGGAATACCGAGCACTGCATCAACGCCTGTGGATGGGAATAGACCGTCTTGATATCCGACAGGCAGGAGCCGGGAATCCCAAGCAGCGCGTGGTCAATTTTCAGGATTTCCTCGCCCACGATGTAATTGTCATACTCTTCCAGCAGATCATACATGTCGTGGACATCCCCGGCAGAGGAATTCTCAATCGGGAGCATGGCGTAATCCGCCAGTCCCTCCTTGATCGCCTCCATGCACTCCCTCCAGGTGGGCATATGAAAAATGCTGACATCCTCGCCGAAATAGTTAAACGCGGCGCGCTGCTGATAAGCGCCCTCGACGCCCTGATAGACGACGCGGCAGTGCCTGCGGTCGATCTTATCGACGCAGGTAAAGGGCAGACTGCCCGAAACGCCCTCCTCGGCCAGCAGCTGGTACTGCAGCTTCCGGCTCATCGCCATGAGCTGCTGAAAGAGTTCCTGCACGCCGTGGCGGTTGAAATCACTGTGCGTCAGCGCGCCAAGCGTCTGCAGCTTTTCCTGTTCCCTGGCCCGGTCGAGCACCTTTTTCCCATTCTCAATCTTATACTGCGCCACCTCGCGACAAACGTCCATCCGCCGCTCGAACAGCTTCACCATCTCGCGGTCGATCTCGTCGATCTCCCCACGGAGCTTCTGTAAATCTTCCATAATAATAGATCCCCTGTATTCTACTATGATTCATAAATGCTTTGAGAAAATCCACCAGCATCTCCTGTGCTGATTCCCGTCCGACTTTTAAGTCCAACGTTGTCCGGAAAAACCGTCATCCGCCTCTATGATAAAGCAGACACAGTCCGCGCGAGTTCTCCCAGCCATGACAACGAACCAAAGGCCAGAATCGCATCCTCCTCAGCCGCCAGAGAAAGCGCCATATCCACCGCGTCCTCAATACTCTCCGCGACACGCACATGTGAACAATACTTTTTCACTTCCAACGCAAGCTCCACGGCGGGAAGCGCACGCGGATTGTCCGGCGGCGTGACTGTGACGACCCCGGACGCAAGCGGAACGGTCTGCCGCACGAGCTCTCCGTATTCCTTATCCTTCAAAACGCCGATAATAAAAACCAGTTTCTTTCCCGGCAGATAATTCTCCATACACTCCCGCAGCCGCGCCGCAGCGTCGCGGTTGTGCGCCCCGTCCATCAGAAAAAGAGGCTTCCTGCTCAGCACCGTGAAGCGCCCCTGCCAGACAGTGTTCCGAAATCCCCTGCGAACGGCCTCCTCGGGTATCGCATAGCCCTTTTCCTGCAGGGCGTCCAGCACCTCGAGGGAAAGCGCCGCGTTCTCAAACTGATACTCCCCGCAGAGAGAAATCTCTATATCCCCGCGCTCCCGGTAATCAAAATACTGTTGCAGCAGGCCGCGCCGTCGATTCCGTATCTCACCCGGCTGCACCCACACAAGCGGCGCATCCAGGTCTGCGGCCTTCCGCCTGATCACCTCCGCCGCCTCCGGCCGCTGCGCCGCACTGACCACCGTACAGCCCGGCTTGATGATACCGGCCTTCTGCTCCGCGATCGCGCCGAGCGTGCTCCCGAGAAATTCCATATGGTCCATGCTGATCGAGGCAAGCGCCGCCACCAGCGTATTATCGATCACGTTCGTCGCGTCCGTAAGGCCGCCTCTGCCGACCTCCAGCACGACCAGATCACAGCCCTGCTGGGCAAACCAGAGAAGAGCCAGCGCGGTCTCCGCCTCAAAGGTCGTCGGATGGCGCTTTCCTTCCGCGAGAAGCTCCTGCCCCGCAGCCTGAATCCGCTCCGTCAGGCGCGTCAGCTCTTCCCGGGAAATAGATGTCTCATTGATCTGCATCCGCTCGCGGTAACTGAAAATCGTCGGGGAAATATAACGTCCGACCCGGTAGCCCGCCTCCTTCAGCGCCGTGGAGACGAAAGCCAGCACCGAGCCCTTTCCATTTGTCCCCGCGATGTGCACAAAAGACAGTCGACACTCCGGATTTCCGAGCTTTTCCAGCATGGCTTTCAGCGGTTCGAGCGTGAATTCACCCGCGTACTGATTACAGCCCTCCAGAAAGGCTCTCGCTTCTTCATATGTCATATCGTATCACTTTTCCATGTGTCGTGGTTCAGAGTTGCAGGCCACAAAACATTATAGTATAAAAACAGCCATATTTCAAATACTATCGGCATGATGCGGAGAAATTTTTTGAAATGCGGAATATTCGGATGGGCGATGGAGCTGCTCTGGAGCGGCTTCCACGCCTTTCGCGTGCGCGATATGAAGCTGACCGGGAAGTCCTCTCTCTGGATGTTTCCCATCTACGGCAGCGCCTCGCTGCTCGCCCCGGCCATGCGCCGCCTGAAAAGAAAAGGCAGAAATGTGATGGAACGCGGCCTGATCTATATGAGCGGCATCTATCTCGTGGAATTTGTGAGCGGCACGCTGTTGAAAAGCCGCGGCATGTGTCCGTGGGACTACAGCAAAAGTCCGCGTCACTATAAGGGCGTCATACGCCTCGACTACGCGCCGGCCTGGTTCCTCGTGGGACTCGCGTTTGAACGAATGCTGGCGCCCGTCGAAAACGGGCGCCGCTGAGTATCAGTATTTTGTTATGGATATCTGGTGTATCTTTCCATCAATCGCTTCAATCATTAGCTCTCCGTCATCTTCCTCAAAATACCAGAAAGCCTCTCTGCCGTCCTCGTCCTCGAAAAGATACAGTCTTCTTCCATTTTCCGTCTGTTCCAGCGTATAGGAACCGTCTACGCACAGCTCCGATGCGCCCTCCAGACCGTACAGCGCCAGCGCGTCCGCATAGTCGTCCCCCACACGAAGAGAACCCACGCACAGGAAATCCGGATTTGCGATTTCAACCGTATGAGCCGTTGTCAGGTTGACATACATAGATTCAAAGTAGAAGTCAATGTCCCCCTCTTCATATCCGTCCGCCGTCGAATTTCCGTTTTTCCCATAGTAAGCGTAAACCGTGGAAAGATGCTCCACATCGTCATAGGTGAAATAGGACAGCTGCAGTCCCGCGCGGTCGCCATAGACCTCCGCGATCTCCTCCATCTCCGTGACGCCAAGCTGCACGTCGTCCACCGTATACTGGACCTCCATCTGATCGACGATCTGAGCCAGATTCTCCTCCAGCGCAGTCAGCCACTCCGTCCGCAGCTCCTCCTGCCTGGCGTACAGGCTCTCGTCACCCGTCTCTTCATAGCCGCTTTCCAGGGCGGCGATTGCCTCACTGTAATCTCCCTGTTCTGTCAGGAGCTCCACCAGCTCCAGAAAATATTCCGGCTCCGCCGGCGTGAGCTCGATCGCCCTTTCAAACGCGGCCTCCGCCTCTTCATAGGCTCCGCTGTCCTTACAGGTCTGTCCCAGCTGAATCAGGGCAGCCGTTCCCCGCTCGATGACGGCGTCTGCGGAATCCCCGGACGCCATCTCTGCCAGAGCCGTCCAGAATGCATACTGTCTGTCGGCGTCGTCCAAATTTTCACAGACTGTCCCGGCAACTTCAATAAAGCTGTCGAGATCTTCCTCATCCGGCTCTGCTTCCGACGCGTCCAAAGCCTCGATCGCCGTATCAAGAGCAGATGCCGCGGACTCATAATCCTCCAGCCCTATATAGGCTTCCAGAAGCCCGATGTGATCCTGTATTTCCCCCGGCTCCGTCTCCAGCGCGGTCAAGAACGTCTGGACAGCGGCCTTGTAACTCTCTTCATCCAGACTGCTTTGTCCCGCTTCCGCCGACCCGGCGGCCTCCTGCACGGTATTCCCGCAGGCCGTCGCCGAAAGTGCCAGCAAAATGACAAGGACTCCGTAAATTTTTCTCATTCTCATTTTCTGTTATCTCCCGCTCCGCTTGTAAAATAATCTGTTCTACCTATATTAACCGTTTTTTACGCAGAAATCAACTATCTGAGCAGTCTGAATTGGTTTTTCCGGCACGAAATCTTTTCTTTTTCTTAAGACAATCTTAAAACCATTCGGGAAAAACTATGCTATACTTCTCTTTAAATTTTTAAAGAAAGGAAGGAAAATTAGAATGCTGAAAGCAGAACAGAAACTCATCCAATGGGGCGAACGTCATCTGCTCGTCATTTTCTTTATACTGGTCAGTGTCTGCGGCTTTTTCGTGCGCTATTACCTGCGCAATTTTTCGTCGACGGACGCCAACTGCTGCCTTTTGCTATGGTATGACACCATCCGGGACGGCGGCGGCTTAAATGCGCTGAAGGAGCAGGTCGGCAACTACAATATCATGTACCAGACCCTGATTGCGCTCATGACCTATCTTCCGATTCCAAAGCTCTACGCCTACAAGTGCCTGTCCGGACTGTTCGACTATGCCCTGGCGGCCGCCTGCGGAATCGGTGTCTACAAGCTTGCTGCCGATCAGCGCGCGGAAAAAGCGCTCTTTTGCTATACCCTGGTGCTGTTTTCCCCGATTGTCCTGCTCAATTCCGCGGTCTGGGCGCAGTGCGATTCCATCTACTGCTTCTTCATCGTCGCAGCCTTTGTCTGCCTGTTCCGGGAGCACTACGGCCTGTCCCTGTTTTTGCTCGGTCTGGCCTTTACCTTTAAACTGCAGGCTGTTTTTGCGCTTCCATTTTTCCTGCTGTTCTGGTTTATGAAAAAGCGTTTTTCCATCCTGAACTTTCTGCTCGTTCCGGCGGCTCTGCTGCTCAGCGCCGTCCCCGCGGCCATTTACGGAAGGGCGAACGCGTTTTCCGATGTCTTCGGGATCTACCTGACGCAGGCGGATACCTACTCTGATATGTATCTAAATTACCCGAGCTTCTGGTGTCTGATCGCCTCCGCCGACAGCGCAGACGGCTATGAACTTTTCAAAAACACCGCCATGATCCTCACTGTCGTAATTCTCATCAGCTTTGCGGTCATGTGGATCAGGGAAAAGATTGTTCCCAATATGAAAAACGCGCTGTACATGCTCTTTATCCTGAGCTACACCTGCGTTCTGTTCCTGCCAGCCATGCATGAGCGCTACGGCTTCCTCTACGAGGTTCTGGCGATCATGATCCTGTTTGTAAATAAGAAGGCACAGGCGCTCTGCCCCCTGCTGATCGGCCTGTCTCTGTTTACCTATTCAGAATTTCTATTTTCCGCGGAAATTCCGCTCACAGCGCTGGCCGTGGTCAACTGCATGGTCTATGTCGGGTATGTGATTCTGCTCACGAAGGACATGAGGACGGAGAACGCCGCCCTCATGTCCGAAGCCTGATCCGATAATAGTTGCAACTTTATAAAAATTTTATTTGGTCGATTGTAAAATGAAGTTGAACACCTAAAAAATCCATAGCGATT
>JAJQCG010000113.1 GCA_021202815.1 Lachnospiraceae bacterium
ATATCAAAAAGCTGGGGAAATGCAAAACTATTCCGGTTTATCCGGGTTAGGATAATATATGTATTGTTCAGTAAATTGTAGTCCGGCACTCCGGGACTTAAGATACCGGTGTCAATGATCCCCTGATAATAACGGCTGCGCTTCGCCAGATCGGGCTTCCAAACCTTCTGCATCTCTGTATCATAGACATCCTGATTCTCGTCAATTGCGAATACATCCAGACGGATGGAGCGCGCCAGGGACGAGATGCGAACCTCTTTTTCCGTCTCAGGCTCATTCAGAAGGGCGATATCCCTCCCAAGGATAATGCTCAGGACATCCCAATGTGTGCCGGAATCCTCCATGACCTCATCAAACAGGAAACGATCGACAAGATTTAATTCCTGCAACGATGGTGCGTTCTTTTTACTTTTTTCCATGTGTGTTCTCCTTTATTCTAGCATAGTATTTCATAAATGAACAGGCAAAAATGCCGGGGCAGGCATTCGTCGCTGCACAAAATGATCGTTGGGATATGCGGGCGGTTGCCCGGAAACAATAGAAGTTGGGTATAGTATAGCGCGGAAAGGCGCAGATGTTAGCTGTGTTTACAGAATGTTCATATTATTTATGCAATGTGCACAAAAGAAGATTTTTTTGTGATTTTATATTGACAAACCCGGATGATTCGAGTAAGATTTTGACAGGGTAGTTATTATGTGAGTAAGCTAAACCTGCGATATGTGTGAACGTATTGCAGGTTTTTTGCGTATATGGGGGTGAGGGAAGTATGGCGGTTGTCATTCACAAGATCCTGAATAACAACGTGATTGTTACTGAGGATGCGAACAAGAATGAAATTGTGATTATGGGCAGGGGCATTGCCTTTGGCAAAAAGTCCGGAGATATTGTTGAAGACAATCGGATTCAGAAGATTTTTCATCTGGACAGAGGAGAAGCGAATTCTCGTTTTCAGGAAATCATTCGTGATATTTCTCCGGAAGTGCTGCAGGTGAGCGATGAGATTGTATCGGAAGCCAGAATTGCGCTTGACAAGAATCTGAATGATCTGATCTACGTCAATATCTGTGACCATATCAATACTGCAGTTCTGAACTATAAAAAGGGGATTGTTGTCCGCAACGCATTATTGGATGAGGTGAAGCGGTTTTATCCGAAGGAATATGGAATCGGACAGATGGCGCTGAAAACGGTCTCCGTGAATCTCGGGGTAGAACTGCCTGACGACGAGGCCGGATTTATTGCCATGCATCTGATTAACGCACAGATAGAGGGAAATGCGCGGGTTGATAAAATTACGGAGCTCATACAGCAGATCCTTGATATCGTGCGAAAGCATTATCGAATGGAAATGGACGAGGACAGTGTATATTATTATCGTTTTATCACTCATCTGAAATTTTTTGCGCAGAGGCTTTTTAATAACAACGCATATCAGGACAGTACGGATGATGAACTTCTCCTCCTGATCCAGACAAAATATAAAAACGCTTACGACTGCGTTGACAGAATCGGAAGGTTTATCCGAAAGAATTACGGATATACGCTCAGCAATGATGAGATTTTGCATCTGACGATTCATGTCGAGCAGATTGGTAAAATAAAAGAGAAGGGAGGGCAGTAGAGTTTTCGTTACAGATAGTCGTCTGACCGTCGTGAGACGGCAATTATGGATGGTTACATTAAGTTGGCCAAACCTTCAGAAATCAACAGTTCATTTTTGGAGGTAACAAATGAAAAACTACAGAACACTAGTCAAAATCATTATCAACAACGTCGGTGGCAAGGATAATATTAAAGAGGTATCCCACTGCCTGACAAGAATTCGTCTTACGCTGCGGAATTTCGATTTGGTGAATGAAGAAAATATCCTTGAAGCGGAAGGCGTTTTGACCGCACAGAAGTCAGGAGGCGAATATCAGGTCGTCGTGGGTACCATTGTCAATGATGTGTACGAGGAATTTGTGCGGCAGGCGGGCTCTCTTGCAGTGGCAGATTCCGACGGAGAGGAAGCCGGAAAAAAAAGGAAACCCTCTGATGCGTGCTATTAAAATGCTGACCAGATGCATGGGGCCGATCATTGGAATTATGTCGGCGACCGGTCTGATTCGCGGACTTCTGGTCATTCTCAGCACGGCCGGCATTCTTGCGTCGACATCCGTGGAATATCAGCTGTTCACAATTATCGCGGACACCGTGTTAAAATTCCTGCCGGTGTGCGTGGCGATTTCCGCCGCAAAATATTTTAAAATGCAGAATCCTTATATCGGTCTGATGCTGGGCCTGATGATGGTCTATCCGACTCTGGAGGATGTCATAACTCTGGGGGGAACTACTCCGCTGTATACATTATTTGCAGGGACATGGTTTGAAACGGATATCTTTTCTACCTTTTTCGGAATTCCCATCATTTATCAGCCAGACGGATATTATTATACCTTGATCCCGGCTATCGTGGCAGTTTTCTTCGCGAGCAAGGTGGAGAAATGGATCAGCAGCCACAGCAATGAAAAGGTTTCCTTCCTTGTGGTTCCGTTGACAACGATGGTTGTCTCGTTTATCGCGACAATTCTGGTGCTCGGTCCGATCAGCAATTTCCTGGGTCTGTTTATCCAGAAAATTGTGGTTCTGGCCTACAATTTGTCACCGGTAATCTCTTCTATCATAATCAATGTGATTTATCAGCCGATGGTGGTGCTCGGGCTTCACTGGTGCCTCAGTCCTATACAGCTGAACAACTTTGCTATTCTCGGGTATGATCCGGTACTTGCATGCATGTGGCCTTCTGCCTTTACGCTGGCCGGTGTTGCAATGGGAGTGTATTTCAAGACAAAGAAGAGCAATAAAAAACAGGTCTGTGTGACCAGCGCGATTTCGGCGCTTTGCCATATTATGGAACCGGCCCTGTATGCGCTGACGGTTCCGCGTCCCCGCCTGTTTGTCAATGCAGTGATCGGATCCGTGTGCGGCGGTTTATACATTGCGATTACAAAAACCTATTTCTATTCAATGACAGGAACAATTCTTGGCGTGGTTGACTTTGTAAATCCAAACGGAGACCTTTCCGGCATGTATAACATGATGATTGCGTGTGCGATAAACATGATTGTACCGTTTGTTCTGACTCTGTTTAATTATCACGAAACGGAAGACACGGAAAAGGCGGCACCGAAGAAGGTTACCAACATGATTGTGAGTCCGATGAGTGGGAAAACACTTCTTCTGAAAAATGCAGATGACGCTACGTTCAGGGATGAAAAGCTTGGAAAAGGGATTGTCATCAATCCGGAGGGAAATACGCTCTATGCTCCTTTTGATGGCACGCTGTCAATGGTGTACTCTACGAAGCACGCACTTGGTTTTTCTTCGGACGAGGGGATAGAGGCTCTGCTGCATATTGGAATTGACACGGTAAAACTGAACGGAGAGTATTTCCACATCACAAAGAAACAGGGAGATCGCATTCAGGCAGGCGAGGAGATCGGAAGCGTCGATCTGGAAAAAATAAAGGCGGCAGGATATAACGTACAGAGCTATCTCATTGTCTCTAACACATCTGACTATCTGGATGTGATTGAAACGGTGGAAGAGGGGAGAAGCATCAAGGGCGGAGAAAGAATTCTTCGTGTGCTGCCGGACAAGATAGGGAGGCAGTTGCAGGAGGCCTCCGTATGAGTGGAATGGAAAGGAGAATTTACAGCACACTGGCGGGCGTTATGTATGGGGACGCCTACGGAATGCCCACCGAGGGAATGTCGCCGGGACAGATTCAAACGATCTGTCCCGACGGGATCCAACGCTTCCTGCCTTCGATAAATGATAAGATCAGTACCCGCAGATACGAGGCGGGGTCTGTCACTGACGACACCCTGCATACGCTTCTTCTGATTGATGCTATTTGCGCGTCTGGCGGAAAACCTGACGGAGAGCAGTATATGCAATATCTGAGCCGATGGTATCAGGAAGATCCCAGAGCTGACGAGGTGATCGGACCCTCTACATTGAGTGCGATCAGAGCCTTTGAGAAAGGAAAAAAGAATGTGTCTGCAGACTATGCGGTGACGAACGGTTGTATGATGAAAATCGCGCCGGTCGGTCTGCTGTACGAAGGGAAACAAACGATTCTGAACGCGGTTACGGAACTGTGCCGTTATACGCACAATGCAAACGTTGCGCTGTCTTCTGCAGCCGTTGTGGCTTATCTTATTTCTTCCTTTACAAGGGAGAGGGGCGGCCTGAAGGATATGGACAATCTGATTTTTGAGATGGAGGAGTATTCCCGCGGGACAGGTTTTGATATGCCGAGTGCCAGTATAGTAAGAAGAGTTGAACTGGGGAATGAAATTCTGAAGCAGAAGGAGGAACCGGCTGATTTCATGCGGGAGGTATATGAGCTGATTGGAACAGGTATTTACTGTACGGAAACCCTGCCTGCAGCAGTCACGATTATTAAATACTGTCAGGCTGATATCAGAAAAACGGCGCAGATGTGCGCAGGTATGGGAGGAGATACCGATACGATCGCCTCGATTGCATGTGCGATCTGCGGGGCTTTGGGAAGTTGTCCTTCGGATGAAGAGATTTTGTTTATGGAAAATCAGAATGCCCTGTCCATAAGGGAATATGTTCAGAAAATTGCGGCTCTTCTGTAGAACGGGGGGTTTCCTGATATGACAGAGTCACATATGAGCACCAGGAAAAAATTGATTTTTGTCGATATTGACGGGACGATTTTCATGAAAGATCAAGGCGTCAGCCCGGCTCTGGCAGAGAGTTTCGACCGTGTCCGGGCGAATGGACACAGGCTCTTTCTGGCGACGGGAAGAGCCTGGAACAGCCTGCCGGAAGAAGTTATGGCGCTGGAATGGGATGGGATTATTTCAAGTGCGGGAAGTGATATTCATATTTATGGAAAACGCGTATTTCAAACCTCTCTTGACCGAGCGCTTATTCGAGAAATTGTCGACGTGATGAAAAAAATTCCTGGCATGATCTACATGCTGGAGGGGTTTGACCGGACTTTTGTCGGGGGAAGTGACAGCAGTTTATTCTGGGAGAAGCGATCAATGCCTGACTGGATGAAATCGTTAAGGGAGGAGAAGAATACTCGATCACTGGACGTGTGGAGTCCGGAACGGGAAGAAATCCCCAAGGTCTCTTTTATGGTCGACAGCCCAGAGGTAATTGAACAGATACGGTGTGAGTTCGGAGAACTGCTCCATGTGGTGAGCTATCCTATTTATCAGAATCCTGATATATTTTATGGAGAGCTGATATCCCGTGAGGCGGACAAGGGGGCGGGTATTGTGAAAGCGACAGATTGGTTTGGAATGGATCTTGCGGATACAATTGCATTTGGCGACAGCATGAACGACTATTCGATGATCGAGCGCGCGGGAGTCGGCATTGCCATGGGGAATGCCGACCCAGGGCTTAAGGAGATCGCAGATCACGTGTGTGAGTCCGTCTGGGATAATGGCGTGCTTCTGGAACTGGAGCAAAGGGGACTTGCATGACTGTCTGATCGGTAAAATCCATGCTGTCTGTGGTCTTAGAGATTCTCCCGGATCCGAATGGTGTGTTCCACGTAATTCATCTCGTGCTCCGGGGTGAGCCCGGCAGTCAGGCAGTCAAAGAGGATATCCAGCGAGAGAGAGCCCTGCCGGGAGGTCTGCTGGCTGATGGTGGCGGAGATCACGCCATCCTTCAGCATGTCGAGCGTCGTGGGCACGTCGTCGAAGGTGACGATCTTTGGATGCAGGCCGGATTCCTGCACGGCGCGGCAGCCGCCGTAGACGCCGGCCGCGGCGAAGAAAAGAGCGCCGATGGAGGGGTGCTGCATCAGCAGCTCCCGGGTGACGCGGTAGCTCTCGATGTCGTCGTCATGGTTCTCAACGATCCCGGCGATGCGGATGCGCGGGTAGGAGGCCGCGAGCGTCTCCTCGAGGCCGCGGACACGCTCAGAGTGGCAGAGCACCCCGGCGGAACCGGTGACGACACCGAGCTCTACGCTTCCGGCGGTCATCAGCGCGAAAAGCCCGGCGGCCATACAGCCGCCCTGCACGTAGTCGCTGCCGACATAGGCCACGCGCTTCGAACCGTCGATATCCGTATTTACGGTGACGACAGGAATATGCGCGTCCGCCAGTTCGTCAATTTTTGCACGGATGGACGCGTCGTTGTAGGGGGCGAGGATCAGCCCGTGAATGCCCTCCTCCAGGAGCTCGTCGATCGTGGCGAGCTGCTCTGTCGCGTCGAACTCCACGCGGCGCGTCACGAGCGTGATGCCGTAGCTTCTCAGCTCTTCGAACTTCTGCTCCACGCCCTCCATGACCTCGTCAAAAAAAGGATTGTTCTCGCTGAAGAGCACGACTCCGATCTTATATTTCTTCTTCTGCGTGGCGAGTGCCAGTCCGGCCTTGTTCGGGCGGTAGTTCAGCGCCTGCGCGATTTCATTTACTTTCGCTGCGGTCTTCGGGTTGACGTCGCCGCGATGGTTGAGGACCCGGTCCACGGTTCCGCGGGAGACGCCGGCAAGATCCGCGATGTCCTTGATAGTAGTCATAGGTATTTCCCCCTGCCTCATCACCTTACAGGAAAATGAAAAAAAAGTCAATCGAGCGAACCGTGCACGAACACTTCTTCAAAACCGGATTTTCAAAAATTATTCAGAAGAATAGCCAAAAATGAAACCTTAATAAGGGCAAAAACCATAAGAAATTATGCATGATTCACGAAAATACTGAAAATGAAGCCTGTCTGTTGAAAAAATTAACAGGCTGGTGTATGATGAGCATAGAGACCGTGCACGAGCACGGAAAGAAGACAAGGAGGGGCAGAGTATGTACTACATCGGGGTTGACCTGGGCACTTCGGCGGTGAAGCTGCTTCTGATGGACGGCGCGGGTCAGATTTTGAAGATTGTCTCCCGGGAATATCCGATTTATTTCCCGCATCCGGGCTGGTCGGAGCAGAATCCGGAGGACTGGTATGCGCGACGATCCAGGGGCTGAAGGAACTGCTGGACGGCTTTGACGGGGAGAAGCTCGCCGGGATCAGCTTCGGCGGACAGATGCACGGCCTGGTGATCCTGGACAGTGAGGACCGCGTGATTCGCCCGGCGCTGCTCTGGAACGACGGCCGCACGTATGAGGAGTGCGACTATCTCAACAATGTCATCGGGAAGGAGAAGCTCTCGGAGTATACCGCGAATATTTCCTTCACCGGCTTCACCGCGCCGAAGGTGCTGTGGGTGAAGAACAAGGAGCCGGAGAATTTCGCGCGCATCGCGAAGATCATGCTTCCGAAGGACTACATCGCCTACCGCCTGACCGGCGTGCACTGCACGGACGTCTCGGATGCCTCAGGCATGCTGCTCTTCGACGTGAAGAACCGCTGCTGGTCGCAGGAGATGCTGGAGACCTGCGGGATCCGCGAGGAGCAGATGGTGAAGGTCTACGAGTCCTACGAGACGGTCGGGACGCTGCTTCCCGAGGTGGCGGCGGAGCTCGGCGTGCCGGCGGGCGTGAAGGTGGCAGCAGGCGCCGGGGACAATGCGGCGGCTGCGGTTGGAACCGGCACGGTCGGCGAGGGCATGTGCAATATTTCCCTCGGCACGAGCGGCACGATCTTCATCTCCTCGGAGAAATTCGGTGTGGACAGGAATAATGCGCTGCATGCCTTCGCCCATGCGGACGGGCACTACCACCTGATGGGCTGCATGCTGAGCGCAGCCTCCTGCAATAAGTGGTGGCTCAGTAACATCATCGGGACGGAGGACTACGCGGCGGAGCAGGCGCAGATCACGAAGCTGGGCGAGAATCACGTTTATTTCCTTCCGTATCTCATGGGCGAGCGCTCTCCGCATAATAATCCGAACGCGCGGGGAACCTTTATTGGGATGACGATGGATACGACGCGCGCGGATATGACGCAGGCGGTGCTCGAGGGCGTGGCCTTTGCTCTTCGGGATTCCTTTGAGGTGGCGAAATCTCTGGGCATCAAAATCGAGCGCACGAAGATCTGCGGCGGCGGCGCGAAGAGCGCGCTCTGGAAGAAGATGATCGCGAACATCATGAATATCAAGGTGGACGTGGTCGAGAACGAGGAGGGTCCGGCGCTCGGCGGCGCGATGCTCGCGGCGGTGGCCTGCGGCGAGTACGCGAGCGTGGAGGAAGCGGCGGCGAAGCTGGTGCGGGTGATCGACACCGTGGAGCCCGAGCCGGAGCTGGCTGCGAAGTATGAGGAGCGGTATCAGCAGTTCAGGCAGATTTACCCCGTCTGCAAACCGCTGTTCGAAATTATCAAGTGAGACAGGAGGATTACATCATGAACAACATTCCCAAAGTAAAAATCGGCATCGTGGCGGTCAGCCGCGACTGTTTTCCGGAGACGCTCTCCGTGAACAGGAGAAAAGCGCTGGTCTCCGCCTACGCGGCGAAGTACGACGCGGCGGAGATCTATGAATGTCCGGTCTGCATCGTGGAGAGCGAGATCCACATGGTACAGGCGCTGGAGGACATCAAGGCCGCAGGCTGCAACGCGCTGGTCGTTTATCTGGGCAATTTCGGACCGGAGATCTCCGAGACGCTGCTCGCGAAGCACTTTGACGGCCCGAAGATGTTCGTCGCCGCCGCGGAGGAGAGCGGAGAGAATCTGACCAGCGGCCGCGGCGACGCGTACTGCGGCATGCTGAACGCGAGCTACAACCTGGCGCTGCGCAATATCAAAGCCTACATACCTGAGTACCCGGTCGGCACCGCCGACGAGTGCGCGGACATGATCCACGAGTTCGTGCCGATCGCGCGTGCGATCATCGGTCTTTCCGAGCTGAAGATCATCAGCTTCGGCCCGCGCCCCTTGAATTTCCTCGCCTGCAACGCGCCGGTAAAGCAGCTCTACAACCTGGGCATCGAGATCGAGGAAAATTCCGAGCTCGACCTCTTCGAGGCCTATCATAAGCACGACGGCGACGCCAGAATTCCGGAGATCGCGGCGGATATGGCGGCGGAGCTCGGCGAGGGAAATAAGAAGCCGGAAGTGCTCCACAAGCTTGCGCAGTATGAGCTGACGCTGCTCGACTGGGTCGAGGAGCACCGTGGCTACCGCAAATATGTGGCGATCGCCGGCAAGTGCTGGCCGGCCTTCCAGACGCAGTTCGGCTTCGTGCCCTGCTATGTGAACAGCCGCCTGACCGGGCGCGGTATCCCGGTGTCCTGCGAGGTGGACATCTACGGCGCGCTCAGCGAGTTCATCGGTACCTGCGTGAGCGACGACATCGTGACGCTGCTCGATATCAACAACACGGTGCCTTGCGATCTTTACAATGAGGACAT
>JAJQCG010000103.1 GCA_021202815.1 Lachnospiraceae bacterium
ATACGGTTCTTGCGGATATATTCCGTGATGCCCATGCCGAAATTCTCCGTGGAGATCTGGTAGAGTTTCGTCCGGCTGATCTCGAACTGTTCACAGAGCCGCTGGCTGCTCATATCCTCGTTGATGTGCGCCTGAATGTAGCGGTCGATCTGGTAGGGAAGACTGTCGTGCTTCATCGCAGCCGGATGCGAAATGCACAGGTAGGAGGCGACAGCGTTCATGAGCTCTGAGGCGGCTTCTATGTAATCGTTCGCGAAATATTTCCGGTCGGAATAGGCGCTCTCCAGCATATCCATATCCACGTTATAGTCCTTGCAGCACTCGCGCACGATCGCCCAGCCCTTGTCTGTCTGCGGCTCCGGGGCGATATTGCCGAAGAGCAGATAACCGATCACAATCTCTCCGAGGACGATCGGCGTGATGGACTCTGTCAGGCCCGCGTGACAGCGGTAGGTGTAGGCCCGGTGCAGCTGATTCACCTGCTGGCAGGCGGCCTGATCGCAGATCTTGCAGTGCTCGAGACCGGAAGGACATTGGCGGATCAGAGTGCAGAAAAGAGGAATCTTTGCCGGGTAGGCGACGATCTCCTGAAAATTTTCATCGAAGACCGTGATGCGGATGCCGATGAGAATGTAGTAGCTCTGCAGCAGCTTTTTTAATTTTGAGATATTGAAGGTGGATACCATATGATAACCTCAGCTTCTCAAAGACGGTGAACAATTTTTCTATTTTAAGTACATTTATTTCTATAAGTATAGCACAGAATTCTGGATAATAAAAGCAGGAAAAGGAAAAGGAGGTAAACAGCATGGCGATAGCCGGTGTGGACGTCGGAACAACAGGCTGCAAGTGCACGGTGTGCGGTCTGGACGGCAGTATGCTCGGCGAGGCATACGAGGAGTATGACGTAGTAAAGGAGAGCGGCGGCAGAGAACTGGACGCCTGGGAGGTCTGGCAGAAGGTAAAGTCTGTCATCCGGCAGGCTGCACGCTCTGCAGATAAGATTCACGCGATCGGCGTCACCTCATTTGGTGAGACGAGCGTTTTCATCGGTGAGGACGGAAAGCCGCTGATGAACGCGCTGCTCTATGTGGATGCGTGTGGCGAGGAGCAGTGCAGGAGGCTCGAAGAACACTTCGGAGCGGACTATATTTTTCGGGTGACGGGTGCGAGACCGCACTCGATGTACAGCATTTCGAAGCTGATGTGGATGGCGGAATATGAGAAGGACGTATTCGCCCGGACAAAGCACATCTGTCAGTTCGGCGATTACATCGTGTATATGCTCAGCGGGAAGTTCCAGATTGACTATTCTCTGGCCTGCCGTTCGATGGCCTTTGATTACCGGAAGCTCGACTGGTCGGACGAGATCCTGAACTTTGCGGGAATCGACTGCTCGATGATGTCGCAGCCCGCGCCGACCGGCAGCCGGGTCGGACTGATCCGCAGGGAGCTGGCGGAGGAGCTGGGGCTTACGGACGATGTCGTGATCGTGTCCGGCTGCCATGACCAGGTGGCCGCCGCGATCGGAACGGGCTGCCTGAAGAAGGGCATGGCCGTGGACGGAACCGGGACGGCGGAGTGCATCACGCCGGTCTTCCCGGAGCCGCAGAAGCCGGAGGCCATGTTTGAGAGTAATCTTGTGATGGTGCCCTACATTGGCGCGGCGGACTCCTACGTGACCTACGCATTCTCCTTCAACGGAGGCTCCCTGCTGAAGTGGTATCGCGACAATCTGGCCTCCCTGGAGGCGAAGGCATTTTCGGAGAAGGGGATCAGTCCCTACGACGGCTTCAATGCGCAGATGAAAGCCGGAAAACCGTCCGGTCTTCTGGTGCTGCCTTATTTCTCCGGCGCGGCGACGCCCTATATGGATGCGGGTGCGACCGACGCGATCCTGGGAATCACGGACAGCACGACGTCGATCGATATCTATCAGGCGCTGATGGAGGGCGTCACCTACGAGATGATGCTGAACCTCGAGTGTCTGCAGAAGGCGGGTATCGAGGTGAGCGAGCTGCGCGCGACCGGTGGCGGCGCGCGGGCGGAGGCCTGGCTGCAGATGAAGGCGGATATCCTGAATAAGAAGATCGTGACGCTCGGGAACGCGCAGTCCGGCACGCTGGGCTGCATTATGATGTCGGGCGTGGCCTGCGGCGTGTATGAGAGCCTGGAAGCGGCGGCGGACATTTTCGTGAAGACCGGTAAGGAATACCTCCCGAATCCGGAAAATCACGCAAGATACATGGAGTATTATGAAAAATACAAAAAGCTCTATCCTGCAGTCAAAGAGGTGTGGGCATAAAAGAAAGGATGGAAAAGAAAAATGCCGATTATCAGTAAACGGGACGAGGTAGTGAAAATCTATGAGGAGGCGGCGAAGAAGGGCTGGGTTATCCCCTGCCTCTGCACGGAAAACCTGACCACGACGGAGGCGATTCTCTCTGCCGCGAGCGAGTTCGCGAAGGATAATGGCCTGAAGAGCGTGCCGGTCACGCTGGCGATGACGATCTGCTACGAGCACCGTCCGCAGGCGAAGAACTATACGCACAGCCGCAACTGGCAGACGGGCCTCGAGCTTTTCAAGGCGGACGCGAAGGCGCTGATGCGCGAGGGCGGCGATTATGAGAATGTGGATCTGCTGCTGCATCTCGATCACGCACAGCACGATCTGGACGAGGAGCTCTGCGACAGTGACTTAAGCGAGTATTCTTCCATCATGTATGACGCTTCAACGCTCCCGCTGGAGGAAAATATCGCGAAGACCCATGCCTTCGTCGAGAAGAAAGGGAAGGAGATCCTGATCGAGGGAGCCTGCGACGAGATCATCGATGCGGGCGGCGAGGCGCACAACGATATCACGAGCGCGGAGAAATGCGAGGATTATATGAAGCGCACCGGCGTGGATCTCGTGGTGGCGAATCTTGGAACGGAGCACCGCGCTTCCGGCAAGGAGCTGATGTATCACGGCGATGCAGCGCGTGCGATCAAAGCCAAGATCGGTCCGAAGATCGTGCTGCATGGCACGTCCTCTGTCACGAACGAGCAGGTGCGCGGCCTGTTCTCTGACGGCGTCTGCAAGGTCAATATCTGGACCGCGCTTGAGCGCGATTCCGCTCCGGAGCTGGTAGATTTCCTTGTCAGGAATGTATCAAAGGCAGCGGGACTGGATAAGACGGCGAAGCTTGTCTCGGACGGTTATCTGACCGAAAGCTGCGCGACCGGCGAAAAGCAGGCGTTGAGCGCGTTCACAACCGTTGCCAGGCAGGATATCGTCTACCAGGTGATGAAAAAAATGGTCAGGGAATATCTGGACATGTGGTATGTAATGGGTTAAAATAGAAAACAGTAAATCATCTTAAATAGCAGGAGGTATGAAAGTATGAAGACAAAGGCAGTCAGGATACACGGAAAGATGGATCTGAGACTCGAGGATATCGAACTTCCCGAGATCGACGCCGACGGCGTGCAGGTGAAGATTATTTCCGATTCTATCTGCATGAGCACTTATAAAGCGGCTGTTGAGGGCGGCGAGCATAAGCGCGTTCCGAACGACGTCGAGAATAACCCGACGATCGTCGGACATGAGTTCTGCGGACAGATTGTCAAGGTCGGCGAGAACTGGAAGGACAAATATAAGGTGGGCGACGGCTTCTCGATTCAGCCGGCGCATTTCTACAAGGGTTCCCTGCTGGCGCCGGGCTACTCCTATCCGTACTGCGGCGGAGCTTCCCAGTACGCGAATATTCCGATCGAGACGCTCCTGATGGACTGCCTGCTTCCCTATGATTCGGACGTTTATTTCTATGGCTCCCTCTCTGAGCCGATGAGCTGCGTTATCGGTACTTATCACGCGATGTACCACACGAAGGCCGGCAGCTACGAGCATCAGATGGGTATCGTAGAGGGCGGCAAGATGGCGCTGCTCGCGAGCGTGGGTCCGATGGGCCTCGGCGCGATCGACTATGCGCTGCACTGCGATCGCCGTCCGTCCCTGCTGGTTGTGACAGATATCGACGATGCGCGTCTGGCGAGGGCCGAGAGCATCTACACGGTGGAGGACGCGGCGAAGAACGGCGTGGAGCTGCACTATGTGAATACCGGAAAGACCGAGGATCCGGTGGGAGTACTTCGTGAGCTGACCGGCGGCACGGGCTATGATGATGTAATCTGCTTTGCCCCGGTGAAATCGATTGTGGAGCAGGCGGATGCGATTCTGGGCCACGACGGCTGCCTGAATTTCTTTGCAGGCCCGACGAATTCGCAGTTCAAGGCGGAGTTCAATTTCTACAATGTGCATTACGCATATACGCACGTCGTCGGCACGAGCGGCGGCAATACCGATGATATGCGCGAAGCGATTCAGATGATGAACAGCGGACGCATCAATCCGGCGGCGATGGTGACGCATGTCGGCGGCCTGAACGCGGAGGCGGAGACGACGCTGAATCTGCCGAAGATCCCGGGCGGCAAGAAGCTGATCTACACGCAGATCGATTTCCCACTGACGGCGATCGCGGACTTCGAGAAGCTTGGAAAGACGGACCCGCTGTTTGCGGAGCTTGACAAGCTGGTTAAGGCGAACAACGGCCTGTGGAACGGCGACGCGGAGAAGTATCTGCTGTCCCACGCAAAGCCGATCGAGTAGACGAGAGGCGCCAAGCGAAGATGAAAGCGGTAATGTATGGCGGCGGCAATATCGGCCGCGGCTTTATCGGGATGCTGTTGTCGCAGTCCGGCTATGACGTGACCTTTGTGGACGTGGTCGATGCGGTCGCGAACCGCCTGAATGAGGAGCACTGCTATCCGGTGCATATCATTTCCAGCGAGGGACACGAGGACGTTCAGGTGGAGCATGTGAGCGCGGTAAACGGAAACGACCAGGCCGCAACGGCGAAGGCAATCGCCGAGTGTGATATCATGGCGACAGCTGTGGGCGTCAATATCCTGAAATTTATTATCTCGAACCTGGTTGCGGGCATTTGCCTGCGCCGGGAGCAGGGCGGCGGCCCCTTGAATATCCTGATCTGTGAGAACTTGATGGACGCGAACAAGGTGCTCGAGGGCATGCTGAAGGCGGAGCTCACGGAGGAAGAGATCGGCTGGTTCGATGAGAACATCGGACTTGTGGAGGTCTCGATCGGACGTATGGTGCCGGTGCAGACGGACGCGATGAAGGACGGCGATTCCTTACGCGTCTGCGTGGAGAGCTATGGCTTCCTGCCCGCGGACAAGGCGGCCTTCAAGGGCGGCGTGCCCGAGATCAAGAATATGGTTCCCTTTGATCCCTTTGATTTCTATATCAAGAGGAAGCTCTACGTACATAATATGAGCCACGCGACCTGCGCGTATCTGGGATTGTACACGGGCAAGGATTACATTTACCAGTCGATCGACGACGCGGACACCGAGCTTATTGTGAGCAACGCGATGACGGAGAGCACGATGGCGCTTTCGACGAAGTACGGTGTGCCGCTGGAGGATCTGGTGAAGCATACGCAGGATCTGCTGCGTCGCTTTACGAACAGTGCGCTGATGGACACCTGCAAGAGAGTGGGCGGAGATCCGAAGAGAAAGCTCTCTCCGGCAGACCGCCTGATCGGTTCTTCCCGCACCTGTATGGAGAAGGGCATCTGCCCGGCCTACATCAGCGTCGGAACGGCGGGCGCGGTCTACGAGTATCTTGTGGAGAATGAGCTGCCGCAGACGAAGGAGAATGCGATGGAGGTTCTGCGCACGATTTCCGGACTCTCTAATGATGAGGAGCTGACGGCGATTGTGCTGCGGCTGTACGAGCTGTACCAGAGCGGAGCCGATATTCGCACGATCCGGCTTCAGGCGGCGAAGATCCGCGCGGAGCACGTGGAAGCGGTAATCTGACAGAAAAGAAGAAAGCTGTGATTTAGAGAGCGTCACCGGAAGATCAGGTGACGCTCTTTAATGTTATGACGTTATCAAAGATGTTCAGATAATCGCAGCTCTCAATGGTCAGAATGATGATGGCAATATTCTGCTGCTTTAAGCGGTTAATGATCTGGGCGATATATTGCTTGACATAGAAATCATTTTCAGAGAACGGACGGTTGAAAATCACCAGCTTAGGATGGAGCAGACAGAGCCGTTCATAGAGGAGCGTGATTTTCTGTTCCTTCGTGAGAAGTTCGATGCTTTGGGCATCGACAATATCCCCGACTGACTCGCGGGTATGCTGTTTGATTGCTTTGAAGATGCGACTTGAACGGAACTGCGAGTCGGTTCGCTGGTGGAGTCCTATGCAGAGATTGTCCATATAGCTCAGCTCATTCATCATCATGGAGTTGGGAATATCGCGCTGTACAAAAAGAATTTTGTTCTCGTCAGGGGCATGTGAAAAGAAGTCCCGGTTCTCGAAGAGAAGGTTTCCTGAATCGGGCTGCAGTTTTCTCTGGAACATTTGCAGCAGAAGATTCAACTCCTTTTCTTCGTAGCCATGAATTCCCAGACACTCTCCGGTTCCGATCGAAAAAGACAGGTCCTGAAGCGGATAAAGCTGCAGATTCTGCGCCTGCAGCAATACTTCTGATGTTCGATTCACACGCTTGCCGGTATGTGGAGCGGCCAGACTTGACAGGAGCTGCTCTTTCATATACCAGTTCTGGCGATCTACCATTCTGATATCCTGTCCGTCCCTGAGAAAGAGACAATGGTCACATTCCTGGGACATCTTCTGATGCGGCAGGCAGATGAACAGGATCGTAAAGGAGTGACGCGCGATCTCGTCCAGCAGAGACTTGATAAACGCGAACTGTTTTTTCTCCATAATTTCTTCGATTTGATTGATTACGATCAATTGAGAGCCGCCAGCAACCGCGTGAAGAATTTCCACAATGCAGCGCTGAAAATCATTGACTTCCCGACTGTTCGCGTCGAGCATCTCCGTCAACCCATATTCTTCACAGAGCCAGCGGAATTTCTGCTTCTGCTGTCTGCTGTGTATAATAAGTTCTCTGGGATTAGCCGGGGAGAAGAATACATTATCTACGACGGAGAGATAGGGGATGAGCTTGCTGTTCCGGTCGATGACGTTGACATTGTTGCGGGAGTAGTTGCTGTATCCCTTATGGTTGACCAGTTTTTCCTGCATATAGAGTTTCCCTGCGCAGATCGGACAGTTGCGGCAGAGAATTTCAATCAGTTTATCGATTCCACCGTCGTTCAGCTTAATGATGGCGGTGGTTTCTCCCTGAAACAGACTTAGATTAAAGTCATGCAGATTGGACATACCGGTGTCATTGGTCGATACATGCTCCATGCGTAAAATTTCTTTTTTCAACGCTATACCTCATCCTGCGTCTGTACGATAGGAAGCGTGACATAGACATCGATTCCGGCGTCTGGCGCGCTTCTGATATAGATTCCGTATTCTTCTCCGAAAAGCAGCTTGATCCGTTTATTGACATTGGCGATGGCAATCCCGCCTTTTTCGCGCTCAACAGTATCGGCGTTCTGTGTCAGCTTGTCATTGAGCGCGACCAGCGCTTCCTCAGACATGCCGACGCCGTTGTCGGAGACCTTGATGATAAGGCGGCGCTGCGTGAGGGTGAGTTGGATAATGACTTCTCCGGGACCAACCTTGCGCTCAATACCGTGAAAGATCGCGTTTTCCACGATCGGCTGAAGAGTGAGCTTGGGCATATAGAGCCTGGGGATGATTACGGTATCCTCACCCATATCAATCTTCAGGGAAAGGCGATCGCCAAAGCGGTAATGCCGGATTGTATAGTAGTTTCTGACATTTTCCAGTTCAGCGGAGACACGCGCGAGCTTATCCAGGTCCGAGATGGTGTAACGAAAATACGTGGACAGGGATTCTGTCATATCAGCTATAACGTCGATTCCCTGGATGACCGCCTCGCTGCGGATACAGTCCAGCGTATTATACAGGAAATGCGGGTTAATCTGATTTTGCAGCGCGAGATACTGCGCCTGTTTCTGAAATATTTTGATCTGACCGCGGCGGTTGGTGGATTCCCGGAGGGCGGAATAAAACTGCCGGTCAGTGGAGCTCCAGATCAGAGCACCTGTGTCCATGCAGCTTTCGTCAAGAGTAAGAAGGTAGCGTTCCATAGCGCGCTGACGCTGGATGACAGAACAAAAGAGCCAGATACACAAAGCGAAATATCCGACGCAGAACAAAGCACAGAAAAGAATAATCACAGGAGAACTGCCACTACAAATAGAAAGGATTGTCAAAATTAGACAGAATCCTATGCCGCACATTAAAATCATCTTCAGTAAGAAGGTTCTGTGGATATCCAAAATGTGCCTCCTGCTATCCGTATAACCTGCGATACTCGCTCGGTTTCAGACCGGTATATTTACTGAAATTCTTTGTAAAGCTCTTGATATCGGTATAACCGACATCCTTCGCGACAGCCTCAATGGTGAAGTCGGAGTTTCTCGGCAGTTCCTTTGCGGCCTCCATCCGGGTCTGAATCAGGTATTTGCTGAAGTTCATGCCCGTCTCTTTTTTGAACAGGGCGCTGAAATAGGCTTCATTGAAATTGATTTCCGTGCAGATATCCTTCAGCGTGACTGCTTCGCCGATATGTTTTCGTACATACTGCTTCGCCGTCTGGATAGGGCGCAGTTCCGTGTTCCGCTTTTCCCTGCAATACTCCTCGAAGGAGGATGTAATGCTTTCCCGGAGAAGATCGATGATTTCCGGCAGAGAGGAGCAGTTCCTGACATTTTCGCTGAAGCTGGCGAAGATGGAGTCTTCGTTTGGAATATGGTATTTATTTTTCTGCATGCTCAGAAGATAGGCGTTCATGATGGCGTTGATGAGCTGTAAAATCTCGTAACCGGAAAGCCCGCTCTGGCGAATTGTCGTATAGAGTTTTTCGATGGTCTGTATAATGTTCTCTTCACTCAGACTTTCTACGGCGCTCTCAAGAGCAGGGATTGACTCCTGAAGAATGGCGAGAAAAACTTCCTGTTCCCGGTGCTGACAGCTTCCATCCAGAATATGATCACTTCCGTCGACGATGCGCTGGCAGACAGCCCACTGCGCCTCTTTATATGCACTGTGAGATTCATCCAGGGAATGGAAGATGCGGCTGACGCCAATCGTCACGGATAAAGAGAAGAATGCGTCCCTGCTCTGTTTTAGATGATTGAGAAGAGCATTGCATTGTTCGCATATGCGTTCCCGCAGGTCAGCGGAGATTGTGAGGTTACTGACACGCT
>JAJQCG010000049.1 GCA_021202815.1 Lachnospiraceae bacterium
TACCTGTGAGGAATTTGTGGATGTACTGGCGTCGAAGGCGCCGGTACCGGGCGGCGGCGGTGCGTCGGCACTCGTCGGCGCGATCGGCATGGCGCTCGGCAACATGGTCGGCAGCCTGACCGTTGGAAAGAAGAAATACGCGGACGTGGAGGCCGATATTGTCGCACTGAAAGAGAAGGCGACCGCGCTGCAGGCAGATTTTCTGCATCTGGTGGAGGCTGACGCGGAGGCTTTCGAGCCGCTCGCGAAAGCTTACGGCATGCCGCGTGAGACGGAGGAAGAGAAAGCCGAGAAGGCTCGCGTGATGGCGATCGTGCTGAAGGACGCCTGCGCGGTGCCGATGGAGATTATGGAGAAGTGCTGCGAGGCGATCGACGTGATCGAGGAATTCGCGGCGAAGGGCTCGGCGCTGGCGATTTCCGACGCGGGCGTCGGCGTATGCTTCTGCAAGGCGGCGCTGCTGGGGGCGTCCCTTAATGTCTATATCAATACGAAGTCGATGGCGGATAAGGAATACGCGGCGTCGCTCAATGAAAAAGCGGATAAAATGATCGCGGACTACAGCAAAAAGGCGGACGAGATTTTCGCGGCTGTGAACGCGAGACTGAGATAGGAGGAGCGAAGATAAGATGGCGAAGCAATTACTGGGAAAAGAAGTGACAGCGGCTCTCAATGAGCGGATCAAGGCTGATGTGGCCGCGCTGAAGGAGAAGGGCGTGAATCCGACGCTCGGTATCATCCGTGTTGGCGAGAGACCTGACGATCTTTCCTATGAGAGAGGTGCGACGAAGCGCTGTGAAACCCTCGGCGTGGAGTATAAGAAATACCTGCTTCCGGCTGACGTCAGCCAGGAGGAGCTGCTGAAGGTGATCGATGAGGTGAACAAGGACGACAATATCCACGGCGTTCTGATGTTCCGTCCGCTGCCGAAGCACATCAACCAGGCCGTGGTCGAGAACGTGCTCTGCCCGGATAAGGATGTGGACTGCCAGACGGATGCTTCCCTCGGCGGTGTCTTCACGGGCAAACAGGTTGGATTCCCGCCCTGCACGCCGCAGGCCTGCATGGAGATCCTTGACCACTATGGCATCGACTGCACGGGCAAGAAAGCGGTCGTCATCGGCCGTTCGCTGGTCGTCGGCAAGCCGGCCGCGCAGATGCTGATCAAGAAGAACGCGACGGTCACGACCTGCCACACGAAGACGATCGACATGCCGTCCGTAACGCGGGAGGCTGAGATCCTGATCGTGGCCGCGGGCCACGCGGGCGTCGTGGGAGCGGAGTATGTCTCGCCGGGACAGATTGTTATTGATGTCGGCATCAATGTGAATGCAGAAGGCAAGCTCTGTGGTGATGTAGACTATGCAGCGGTGGAGCCGATCGTCGACGCGATCACGCCAGTGCCGGGCGGCGTCGGCAGTGTGACAACCTCCGTGCTGGTCGGTCATGTCGTGGAAGCTGCCAAGAGAAAGTTTGCTTAATCTATGCGTATCAGTATGCAGATTCTGGCGGACCGTGTCCGCCAGAATTATTCGGACTGCCGCGCGGGAGAGCTGTCAGACGAGATGAATCTCAAGCGGCCGCTTTTTTATCAGAACGGCGCCAGTCTCCGAAAAAATAAAGTTTATATTACCCATGAGAGCGAATTGTCACGGGAGGTTCTGGAGTCGCACGGCGATAACCTGCTGCTCGTGGTGGAGGACGCCGGGCATGGGGAGACGGAGCCGCCGCCGGGCGTTGTCTTTTTTGCGGAAGACTGCGATCCTGAGGTGCTCTTCAACACGGTACAGCGCGCTTTTGATACCTACGACGCCTGGGACGAGCGGATGCAGAGCATGGCGCTGTCCGAGAGCACGATGAAGGCGCTGCTCGACGCTTCTTACCGGATTTTCCACAATCCGATCATGGTCACCACAAAGGAGGGCTTTGTGGTGGATCACAGCTCCCTGATGGATTCCGTCGCGGAACTGCAGAGTGTGCTGCAAAACAGCCGGATCCCGGAGGAAACCTCCGATGGGGCTTTCTGGCCGGTGCAGCGATATCAGGACGTGGAGAGTGGAAGAAACGGCCTGTTTACGGAAATTTACGACAAGAACAGGAACGCCTACCGGGTTATTCTGCTGGAAATCTCACGTCGGCTGAAGACTTCCGATGAACACCTGCTGCTGCATCTGTCCAAGTACATTGAGCAGATGGTGGAGCGCTTCACGGTGGTGCAGCCGGAGGTCAGCTATACGCTCGACCGTCTGCTGTCCAATGTCCTGACGGACGACAAAATTGAGAAATCCTCTCTGCGCGCACGTTTTCAGAGTTTTCACTGGGAGGAAAGCCACAGCTATTTCTGCATGAACATCCATATGTCGACGGTTGACCGGCAGAATCTGACGGTGATTCGCTTCCTCTGTAATCGGATCGAAGGTCTGATAAAGGAAAGCTGTGCGTTCTTTATGGATGAACGCATTGTTGTCTATGTGAATCTGTCACTGGGAGAAACCACGCTTGATGAGGCGCTGGAAGCGGTGAGCGCTTTTCTGAAGGCCAGTTATCTGAAGGCGGGTATCAGCTATGCCTTTACCGGGCTTAGTCCGATGAAGCAGTATTATCTGCAGTCCCGCATTGCGCTGGAGGAGGGGATGAAGCGTTATCCGCTGCGCTGGGTGAACCGTTTTGAGGATATTGCCCTCGATTATCTGATGGGGAAGTGCACGGAGCTGCTCGACCCGGAGGTTGTCTGCAGTCGCGCAGTGCTGACCTTAAGGGAGTACGACCGGGAGCACAAGACCGATTACTATGAGACGCTGCACACCTATATTTCCTGCCAGATGAATGCAGTGCAGGCGGCGAAGACGCTTTTCATCCATCGCAGTACCTTCCTGTACCGGATGGCGCATATCAAAGAGCTGATTCAGATCAATCTCGACGATCCAAACCAGCTCCTGTATCTTCTGCTGACTTATCGGCTGCTGGAGCCGGAGGAGGAGAAATCCGCCAGTTCTGACAGCGATTCCCATTCTTCATAGAGGCTGTCCAGCTCCTGCCGGACGGCTTCTTTTTCTGCGGAGAGCTCCGTCACCTTTGCAACATCGGTGAAAATCTCCTCGCGCGCGAGAAGCCCGTCGATCTCGCCATCGCGCTGCTCCAGCTCCTCAATACGGCGCTCCACGCGCTTCAGATCATTCTGCAGCTTTCGCAGGCGCGCCTGTTCTTCCTTCTGCTGCTGCCAGTCGAGCTTCGCGCCGCTCCCGGAAGGCGCGGGCGCGGTTTCATCGGGAACGGTCGACGTGCCGGTGAAATTCGTCATGTTCTCCTTTTTTTCCAGGTAATAATCATAATTTCCGAGATATTCCGTCAGGTTCTTTTCATTCAGATCCAGCACCCGCGTGGCGACCGCGTTGATGAAATAGCGGTCGTGGGAGACGAAGAGGACCGTGCCAGTGTAGTGGTTCAGCGCGTCCTCGAGCACCTCCTTCGACACGATATCGAGGTGGTTGGTCGGCTCGTCGAGAATCAGGAAATTCGCCTCGGAGAGCATCAGCTTCGCGAGGGAGACGCGGCCCCGCTCGCCGCCGCTTAAGGCGCTGATGCGCTTGAACACGTCGTCGCCCGTGAAGAGAAAGGCGGCCAGTACGCTGCGGATCTTCGTGTTGTTCAGCGTCGGATAGGCGTCGGACATCTCCTCAAAGAGCGTCTTTTCCATATGAAGAACATGGTGTTCCTGATCGTAGTAACTGATCTGCACGCGGGAGCCGAGATGTACCTCTCCGGCATCCGCGGGAATCACGCCGTTTAAGATCTTCAGGATCGTTGTCTTGCCCGTCCCGTTCGCGCCGATCAGCGCGACGCGCTCGCCCCGTTTGAGCTCAAAATTCAGGTCAGAGAACAGCGTCTGCGGTGGGAAGGCCTTTGCAAGATTCAGCACGGTCAGCACGTCGTTTCCACTCGTGATCCGCGGTTCGAGGCGGATGCGCATATCCGATCGGGTCTCGGAAGGGCGGTCGAGTACCTCCATCTTGTCCAGCATCTTTTCGCGGCTCTCGGCGCGCCGGATGGACTTCTCACGGTTGAAGGACTTCAGCTTCGTGATGACCTCCTCCTGATGTCGGATCTCGCGCTGCTGGTTCAGCCAGGCGTGCATGCGCGCCTCGCGGATCTGCGCCTTTTTCTGCGCGTACTGCGCGTAATTGCCGGAGAAAACCGTGACCTCGCCCTGGTCGATCTCGATGATCTTCGTGACGACGCGGTTCAGAAAATAGCGGTCGTGGGAGACGATGAGCACTGCACCGGGGTAATTCATCAGAAAGGTCTCAAGCCAGGTGATCGAGCCCATGTCAAGATGGTTCGTCGGCTCGTCCAGCAGAATGAGATCCGGGCGGGTGAGCAGAAGCTTGCCGAGCGCGACGCGTGTCTTCTGACCGCCGGAGAGGGTAGACACATGTTTCCCGAAATCCTCCTCGCCGAAGCCCAGCCCTTTCAGCACGCCGGTGATCTCGCTCTTCCAGGCGTAGCCGTTTTTCTGCTCGAACTCGCGGTTCAGCTCGGCGTAGCGCTCCATCAGCGCCTGCAGCTCCCCGCCCTGTGCGCGCTTCATCTCCATTTCAGCGCTTCGCATGCGCTCTTCCAGTTCGAGGACGTCCTGCCTGGCCGTCAGTAGCTCGTCGAAGATCGTGCTGTCGCTCTCCATCTCCTGGTACTGTGCGAGGTAACCGATGCTGCAGCCCCGCGTGAGGGCAGCCTGTCCCTCGTCTGCGGGCATTTCCCCCATAATAATTTTCAGAAGCGTGGATTTCCCGGCTCCGTTGATGCCGACGATCGCGGCTTTCTCTCTTTCTTCTATATGAAAAGAGGTGCTTTTTAGAACCTCGTGATCCCCGAACGCCTTGCTGATATGCTGGCAGGATAAAATCATGGCGGCTCCTGTTATGTTTGGAAAGCCCTTAAGGCCGGGCTTTCGGTGTAAATTGCGCCCGCGTAGGCGGACATGTCCGTCTGCTATGATACCCGAAAGAGAAAAAAAGGCAAGAGCTTTTGCTTTCACTTGCTATTTACGGATTATTCTAGTATAATTTAAAAAGAATGTTTTGGAGGAGGTACATAATGAACGTTTACACAACAGACAGCATCCGCAATGTGGTAATTCTGGGGCACGGGGGCAGTGGAAAGACCAGCCTGGTGGAAGCGATGGCGCATGTATCCGGCCTGACCAGCCGTCTCGGCAAGGTCGCAGACGGCACGACCATCAGCGATTACGATAAAGAGGAGATTAAGCGCAAGTTTTCGATCAACACTTCGATCGTCCCGCTCATCTGGGAAAACACGAAGATCAATATCCTGGACACGCCGGGCTACTTCGATTTCGTGGGAGAGGTCGAGGAGGCGGTCGCGGTCGCGGACGCCGCGGTCATCGTCGTATCCGGCAAGGCGGGTGTCGAGGTCGGCACGGAGAAGGCCTGGGAGTACTGTGAGAAATATAAGCTGCCGCGTATGTTTTTCGTCTCCGATATGGACGTGGACAACGCGTCCTTCCGCGCGGTCGTCGAGCGCCTGACCGAGCTCTACGGCAAGAAGATCGCGCCCTTCTATCAGCCGATCCGTGAGCATGAGAAGTTCGTCGGCTATGTGAACGTCATGAAGATGGAGGGCCGCAGATTTACCGGCATCGGAAAGCGGGAGCCCTGTGAGATTCCGGATTACTGCAAGCCGAACCTTGAGATTTACCGCGAGGCCATGATGGATGCGGTCGCGGAGACCAGCGAAGAGTTTATGGAGCGCTATTTTGAGGGCGACGAGTTCTCGGTCGCCGAGATCCGTTCCGCGATGAAGATGAACGTCATGGACGGCAGCATCGTTCCGGTGACGATGGGCTCCAGCATGGAGCTGCGCAATATTCACAATGTGATGAACGATATCGTGGAGCTGTTCCCCTCGCCGGACAAGAAGACCTGTGCGGGCGTCAATATGAAGACGAACGAGATTTTCCAGGCGGATTACAATTTCTCGAAGGTGAAGTCCGCGTATGTATTCAAGACGATCGCCGATCCGTTCATCGGAAAATATTCTCTGGTCAAGGTCTGCTCCGGCGTGCTCAAGTCGGACGATGTCCTCTACAACAGCAGCACGGAGAGTGAGGAGAAGGTGAACAAGCTCTATGTGATGCGCGGCAATAAGCCGGAGGAGATCGGCGAGCTTTATGCAGGAGATATCGGCGCGCTCGGCAAGGCGAGCTGCAGGACCGGCGACAGCCTGTCCACGAAGGCCATGCCGGTCGTTTACGGCAAGACCGAGCTCTCGAAGCCTTACACCTATATGGCCTATCGCGCGAAGAAGAAGGGCGAGGAGGACAAGATCGCCCAGGCGCTCTCGAAGATTATGGATGAGGATCTGACGGTCCGCACGGTCAACGACGGACAGAACCGCCAGACGCTCCTCTACGGTATGGGCGACCAGCATCTGTCGGTCATCGTCAGCACCCTGCAGGAGAAATACAAGGTAGAGGTCGAGCTGGTGAAGCCGAAGGTGGCCTTCAAGGAGACGATCCGCAAGAAATCCGATGTGGAATACAAGCATAAAAAGCAGTCCGGCGGTCATGGCCAGTATGGTCATGTCAAGATGACCTTCGAGCCCTCGGGTGACCTGGAGACTCCCTACATATTCGAGCAGAAGGTTGTCGGCGGTGCGGTGCCGAAGAACTACTTCCCGGCGGTCGAGAAGGGTATCCAGGATTCCGTGCTGGCGGGTCCACTGGCCGGTTATCCGGTAGTCGGCGTGCTGGCGACGCTCTACGACGGCTCCTACCATGCAGTTGACTCGTCCGAGATGGCTTTCAAGACCGCGTCGGTGCAGGCCTTCAAGAAGGGCTTCATGGAGGCGTCCCCGATCCTTCTCGAACCGATTGAGACGGTGACCGTCCTCGTCCCGGACAAATATACCGGCGACGTGATGGGCGATCTCAACAAGAGAAGAGGGCGCGTGCTCGGCATGAACCCGGCGGGCGGCGGAAAGACCGAGGTCGTGGCTGAGGTGCCGATGATGGAGCTCTTTGGGTACTCGACAGATCTGCGATCCATGACCGGCGGCAGCGGCGTCTACTCTTATGAATTCGCGCGCTACGAGCAGGCTCCGTCCGATATACAGGAGAAGGAGGTTGCGGCGAGGGCTGCGGCCGAGGCATAGTTAATCAATAGACAGTTTCGCATATTTGTTTGCTCATGAGGATAAGGAAAAAGGCATTGTCTCAGGAAGGCGATGTCTTTTTCCGAGCAAGAGGGGATAGAAAGTATGAAGAAATACCTGAGAATTTGTCTGGAGCGGGGCTGGCTTCTGCTGCGCTGGCTGCTGGTGGCAGGGCTGACGGGGGTTCTGCTGGGAATCCTGGGCGGTCTGTTCGGGCGCTGCATCAGTCTGGTGACGGCCTTTCGCACGGCACATCCCTTTATGCTGTATCTGCTCCCGGTCGCGGGACTTCTGATCGTGGCGCTCTATCGCCTCGATCCCTATAAATCCAGTACGAATGTCGTGTTGGAGGGCGTCAGCTCGGATTCCTATGTGCCGCTTCGCATGGCGCCGCTGATCACGGCGGCGACGGTGCTGACGCACGCCTGCGGCGGTTCCGCCGGAAGAGAGGGCGCGGCGCTGCAGCTTGGCGGCAGCATCGGCGGGACGCTGGGCAGAGTGCTGAAGCTTGATGAATATGACCGCCGACTGATGATTATGTGCGGCATGAGCACAGGCTTCTCGGCGCTGTTTGGCACACCGCTAACCGCGACGGTCTTTTCGATGGAGGTCATCAGCGTCGGTATCATGCAGTACGCGGCGATCGTTCCCTGTGCGCTTGCCTCGCTCACGGCCGCTGCGGTCGCGGGGATGGTCGGAGCGGAGGGGGAGCACTTTGTGATCGCGAGTGTTCCGGAATTCACGCTTTCGAGCGCAGGCTTTGTGATTCCTCTTCGCGGTCGCCTGCGCCGCGGTCAGCATCCTGTTTTGCCTGATTCTGCACAGGACGGAGCATCTTTATCACAAATATATTCCGAACGAGTGGCTACGTGTGATCGCGGGTGCGCTGCTGATTATTCTGATGACCCGGCTGCTCGGGACGACCAACTATCTCGGTACCGGCATGGGCGTGATCGAGCGCGCCGTCGGGGGCGAGACTGTGGCCGCCGCCTTTCTGATCAAGATGGTGTTCACCGCCGTCACGCTCGGCTGCGGCTTCAAGGGCGGGGAGATCGTCCCGACGCTCTTTGTCGGCGTGACCTTCGGCTGCCTTATCGGGCAGATTTTCGGCTTTTCGCCCTCCCTCGCCGCGGCCTGCGGCATGGCGGCTCTGTTCTGCGGCGTGACGAACTGTCCGCTCTCGTCGCTGTTTCTCAGCTTCGAGCTTTTCGGCTTCGAGGCGATGCCTTATTTTCTGCTGGTCGTTGCGGTGAGCTATATGGAATCCGGTTACTTCGGTCTCTATCACAGCCAGAAAATTCTGTACTCGAAGACGAAGCTTCAGTTCATCAACCGGAAGACAAGGGAGTGAAAAGGTATGAGGAAAGAGGGAAAGATTGATCGGGAAGACATGCTCGAGCTCACCAGGCGGATGACCTTAAGCCGCAACTGCTTCAGCAGGATCGCGGGGGCGTATTTTGACGAGGAGGGCTATGTGGACGGCAGCTTCAACCGCCATTTTGGACGACTGACGGAGGCGGAGCGTAAGGAGAATCTCGAGATTGCAAAGACGATTCCCTTTGCGGAGACAAACGTGCAGCTGAAAGAGTATGTGTTCGATGCGACGGAGCGAAAGCCCGGCGGTGTCTGGCAGATGCTGATGGCGCTGAAGGACTGCGGGCTGAAAAATGACGCCCTCCTCGAGACACTGTATGAGATCACGGGCGAGCGGTATCAGATGGGCAGTCCCTGCGCTTTCTATCTTTTTTATGGCAGCTATGACATTCTGCGGAAGGGCACGGACAAGGAGAGCCAGTGGGAGTCAGAGGAGGTCTATTCCTTTCTGGTCGGCGCCTACTGCCGGGTCAGCGGGGACTACGAGCCGCAGAAGCCGCAGAGCGGCTTTCTCTTCCCGGCTTTTCGGAATCGCTGCGGGGACAGCGGCAGGATTGAGATCTTCGGGGACGGGGGCGCACTACCGCTTCTGTTGAAAT
>JAJQCG010000033.1:0-3278 GCA_021202815.1 Lachnospiraceae bacterium
GATTATTGGCGAGAGCATTACCTTTGACGACGTTCTTCTGGTACCGGCTTATTCGGAGGTGATACCGAATCAGGTAAATCTGGAGACATGGCTTACCGGAACCGTGAAGCTGAATATTCCGATGATGAGCGCGGGCATGGATACGGTGACGGAGCACCGGATGGCGATCGCGATGGCCAGACAGGGCGGCATTGGCATTATCCACAAGAACATGTCGATCGAGGAGCAGGCCGAGGAAGTGGATAAGGTCAAGCGCTCCGAAAATGGCGTCATCACCGATCCTTTCTACCTCTCTCCGGAGCATACGCTCGCGGACGCGAACGAGTTGATGGGCAAATACCGCATTTCCGGTGTACCGATCACCGAGGGTAAGAAGCTGGTCGGCATCATCACGAACCGCGATCTGAAATTCGAGACCGATTTCACTAAGAAAATTAAAGAATCCATGACCTCCGAGAATCTGGTGACGGCGCAGGAGGACATCACGCTCGAGGAGGCGAAGCTGATCCTCGGCAAGGCGCGCAAGGAGAAGCTGCCGATTGTCGACAAGGATTTTAATCTCAAGGGCCTCATTACGATCAAAGATATTGAGAAGCAGATCAAATACCCGCTGGCGGCGAAGGACGCGCAGGGGCGTCTGCTCTGCGGCGCGGGCATCGGCATCACGGCGAACGTGATTGAGCGTGCGCAGGCGCTGATCGACGCGCATGTGGACGTACTGGTGCTGGATTCCTCACACGGACACTCGGCGAACGTACTTCGCTGCCTGAGAATGATCAAGGAAACCTTCCCGGATGTTCCGGTGATCGCCGGAAATGTGGCGACCGGAGCGGGTGCGAAGGCGCTGATCGAGGCGGGAGCCGACGCGGTAAAGGTCGGTATCGGACCGGGCTCGATCTGCACGACCCGCGTGGTCTCCGGCGTGGGTGTGCCGCAGATCAGCGCGATCATGGACGCCTATGCGGTGGCTTCGAAGTATGATATCCCGGTTATCGCGGACGGCGGCATCAAGTGTTCCGGCGATATTACAAAGGCGATCGCGGCGGGCGCGAACGTCTGCATGATGGGCAGCATTTTTGCGGGCTGCGACGAGAGCCCGGGAGCCTTCGAGCTCTATCAGGGAAGAAAATATAAGGTCTACCGCGGCATGGGTTCGATCTCCGCGATGGAGAGCGGCTCGAAGGACCGCTATTTCCAGGAGAATGCGAAGAAGCTGGTGCCGGAGGGCGTGGAGGGCCGCGTGGCCTACAAGGGCTATGTGGAGGATACCATCTTTCAGCTCCTCGGCGGCGTGCGCTCCGGTATGGGGCTCTGCGGCGCGCCGGATATCGAGACGCTGAAGCGCGACGCACAGTTTGTGAAGATCACCGCCGCCTCGCTGAAGGAGAGCCACCCGCACGACATCCATATTACAAAGGAAGCGCCGAACTACAGCGTGAACGAATGATCAGGATTCAGAAATAACCCTTGATTTCGCAATCAGGCTGATTCTGCGCAAAAATCCAGAGTATTATTTGGGATATTTGTGAAAGCTTCAGGAAGGGATATTGATATGAGGAGAACAAAAATCGTATGCACGCTCGGTCCGTCCACGGATGATGAGGCCGTCCTGCGTCAGCTGATGCTGGAGGGTATGGCAGTGGCGCGCATGAATTTCTCGCATGGGACGCATGCGGAGCAGAAAGCACTGCTTGACATGGTCAAGCGTCTCCGCGCGGAGCTCGGCCTGCCGGTTGCCGCGCTGCTGGACACGAAGGGCCCGGAGATCCGCATCGGTGACGTCGAGGGCGGGAAGCTGGAGCTGAAGAAGGGCCAGAGCTTTCGCCTGACGCCGGAGGAGCTCCTGGGGACTGAGGAGATGGTCTCGATTACCTATAGGGATCTGTACCGGGATGTGCGTCCGGGCGATCAGATCCTGATCGACGACGGCCTGATCGGCATGGAAGTGAAGGCGATCGAGGATACGGTGATCGTCTGCGAGGTCAGAAACGGCGGTTTCATCTCAAATCACAAGGGCGTCAACGTGCCGGGCGTGGAGCTGAAGATGCCATTTGTCAGCCGCAAGGATCGCGATGACATTCTCTTTGGTATTGCGCAGGGCTTTGATTTCATCGCGGCTTCCTTTACGCGGACGGCGGAGGACGTGCTGGAGATCCGGAAGCTTCTGGAGGAGAATGGCGGAGAAGGCATCCACATCATTGCGAAGATTGAGAATATGCAGGGCGTTGAGAATGCGGAGGCTATTTTCCATGCGGCGGACGGCATTATGATTGCGCGCGGCGACATGGGTGTGGAGATCCCGCTCGAGGAGGTTCCCATCATTCAGAAAAAGCTGATTCAGATGGGGCGGCGCGCCAGCAAGCCCGTGATCACGGCGACGCAGATGCTGGACTCCATGATCAAGAACCCGCGTCCGACCCGTGCGGAGACCTCGGACGTCTCCAACGCCATCTACCAGGGGACGACGGCGATCATGCTCTCCGGTGAGACGGCGGCGGGCGCTTATCCCGTGGAGGCCGTGCGCACGATGGCGCGCATCGCGGAGCGCACGGAGCAGGACATCGACTATACGACTGCCTTCAAACCGCGCAGGCTCTCGGAGCGCCCGGATGTGACGACGGCGATCTCCCACGCGACCTGCACGACGGCCATGGATCTCGCCGCGGCGGCGATCGCGGCGGTCAGCAAATCCGGCAGAACGGTGCGCATGATCTCCAAATACCGGCCCTCCTGTCCGGTGATCGGCTGTGCGACGAGCGATCAGGTCTGCCGTCAGCTCAATCTTCTGTGGGGCGTGATTCCGATCCGTCTGGAGGAGAAAGGAGCGGCGGACGAGCTCTTTGACCATGCCCTGGACGTAGCGGAGACAAGGGGGCTGGTCGCGCGCGGCGAGCTTGTGGTGATCACGGCGGGTGTGCCGCTCGGACTTTCCGGTACGACCAATATGCTGAAGGTACAGATTGCGGGAAAGACGCTGCTGACCGGACGCGGCTGTGGTTCTGCGACGGCCTCCGGCACAGTCTGCGTTCTTGCGGGAGAGGACGACCGGAAGAGCTTTCACCCGGGCGACATCATTGTGACGCACGAGACGGATAATGAGATGATGGAGAAGCTCCGGGAGGCGGCCGGTATCATCACGGAGACGGGGGATGCGCATTCGCATGCGGCAACGGTCGGCATGGCGCTGGGCATTCCGGTGATTGTCGGGGCGCGGAACGCGACACGCATTCTGAAGGCCGGCACCTTCGTGACGATGGATGCGCAGAAGGGTCTTGTAT
>JAJQCG010000033.1:3288-9046 GCA_021202815.1 Lachnospiraceae bacterium
GTATACAGCGGAAGATAGAAGGGGATAAGGAAATGGAACTCACGACAGTCAGGGAACTGTACAAAAATACGGACACATATTTGAATCAGGAGATCACGGTGGGCGGCTGGGTGCGCAGCATCCGCGATTCGAAGAGCTTCGGCTTTCTGGTGCTGCATGACGGCACCTTTTTCGATACGCTGCAGGTGGTCTATCACGACACGATGGAGAACTTCGCGGAGATCGGGAAGCTGAATGTCGGGGCTGCGGTCATCGTGCGGGGAACGCTCGTGGCGACGCCGCAGGCGAAACAGCCCTTTGAAATTCAGGCGCAGGAAGTGACGGTGGAGGGCGCGTCCGCACCGGACTATCCCCTGCAGAAAAAGCGGCACACGCTTGAGTATCTGCGCACGATGACGCATCTTCGCCCGCGCACGAACACCTTCCAGGCGGTCTTCCGCGTGCGCTCGCTCACGGCCTACGCGATTCACCGTTTCTTCCAGGAGCGGGATTTCGTCTATGTGCACACGCCGCTGATCACCGCGAGCGACTGCGAGGGCGCAGGGGAGATGTTCCAGGTGACAACGCTGGATCTGAAGAATCCTCCCCTGACGGAGGACGGAGAGGTCGACTACTCCAAAGATTTCTTCGGCAAGCCGACGAACCTGACGGTCAGCGGCCAGCTCAACGTGGAGGCCTTTGCCCAGGCCTTCCGCAATGTCTACACCTTCGGGCCGACCTTCCGCGCGGAGAATTCGAATACGACGCGCCATGCGGCGGAGTTCTGGATGATCGAGCCGGAGATGGCCTTCGCGGATCTTGACGACGACATGCGCGTGGCGGAGGAGATGCTGAAATATGTGATTGCCTACGTGCTGGAGCACGCGCCGGAGGAGATGAATTTCTTCAATTCCTTTGTGGACAAGGGCCTCATTGAACGCCTCGAACACGTGGTGAATTCCGAGTTCGGGCATGTGACCTACACGGAGGCCGTTGAGATCCTGGAAAAGCACAATGATCAGTTTGACTATAAGGTTTCCTGGGGCTGTGATCTGCAGACGGAGCACGAGCGCTTCCTGACGGAGCAGATTTTTCAGCGCCCGGTCTTCGTGACGGATTATCCGAAGGAGATCAAGGCTTTCTATATGAAGCAGAACGACGACGGCAGGACGGTGGCCGCGATGGACTGCCTGGTGCCCGCCATCGGCGAGATCATCGGCGGCAGCCAGAGGGAGGATGACCTCGAAAAGCTGACGCAGCGAATGGACGAGCTCGGCCTCGACAAGGACAGCTATCGTTTCTATCTCGACCTTCGCAAATATGGCTCGACGCGCCATGCGGGCTTCGGCCTCGGCTTCGAGCGCTGCGTCATGTACCTGACGGGCATGGGAAATATCCGCGATGTGGAGCCCTTCCCGCGCACAGTCAAAAACTGCGAGCTGTAGAGGAGGAAAAAGCATGGCGGACGAAGGAAGACACACGCACGTCGCCCCGGACGGGACGGTGTACGAGCACACCCACAGCCACACCTATGAGCATGAACACGAGCATGCGGACGGACACGAGCATGCCCATGGTCACAATCACACGCACACGCACGCCAACACCAAGGCGGTGCTGAACCGCCTTTCCCGCGCGATCGGTCATCTCGAGTCGATCAAGCGCATGGTCGAGGACGGGCGGGACTGTTCGGAAGTCCTGATCCAGCTCTCCGCGGTCAAGTCCGCGATCAATAACACCGGCAAGGTCATCCTCAAGGATCACATCGAGCACTGCCTCGTAGAGGCTGTGGAGCAGGGCGACACGGAGGCGATCAAGGACCTGACCGACGCGATCGACCGCTTCATGAAATAAAAAACGCGCCGCCCGGTTCAACCGCCGCGGCAAAAGCAGACTGCCAATCGAGCGTGCAGCCGCCCTGCCCTGTGTGCGGGAGAAGCATGGGAGACGGCTTCGCTGGATTTTCATCATCTGCGAGCGAGAAACAGATGAGCCTCCGGGGCAAGTCGTGGTACAGCCTGCCACACGATAAGTCCTTTCGATTCCCAGATGGCGATTTTAACAGGAACTACACATACGGCTTCGCGACCTTACGAATGACGGGTCCAAAACAATACAAAAAGAAGTGTTTTGGACCCGTCTTTGGTCGTTTCCAGCCGTATGCAGTTCCTGTAACAAATCGCCATCAATGTCCATCAAAAGGACTTATCGTGCGACAGTCTGACGAAAGACATTTGGCCCGGAGGCTCAGTTCAGAGTTTCGCAGCCGCAGATGACGAAAATCCCGAAGGCGGCGACTGCTTCTCCCGCACACAGGGCAGGGCGGCTGCGCGCTCATCACACAGGCCGCCGGGCACCGCAGCGGCACAGACCGTGCGGGGCGGCGATATTTTTAGCATTTTGTCTATTGCATTCTGCCGCACTATAGTATATACTGGATATCAACATCTGGCATTTGAATTGGGAAAATGGCACAAGATATAGTGGGGTGGAAGATATGATGTATGTGGTGAAAAAGGACGGTACCCGCGAGGCCTTCAACGTGCAGAAGGTTGTCAATGCGGTCAACAAATCTGCGGCGCGGATTTTGTATAAGTTTACGGACGAGGAGATCGACTTCATCCGCAGCTTTGCCTACGAGCACGCGGAGGCGCTGGGCAAGGAAAATATCGATGTGCAGGAGATGCACAATATCGCTGAGGGCGCGCTCGACCAGGTGAACCCGGCGGTGGCGAAGAATTACCGCGATTACCGGAATTATAAAAAGGACTTCGTACACATGATGGACGACGTCTACACGAAGAGCCAGTCGATCCGCTACATCGGTGATAAGAGCAATGCGAATACGGACAGCGCGCTCGTGGCGACGAAGCGCAGCCTTATTTTCAACGAGTTGAACAAGGAGCTCTACCGCAAGTTCTTCATGAACCGCAACGAGCTGCAGGCCTGTCGCGACGGATACATCTATATTCACGATCAGTCGGCGCGCCTCGACACGATGAACTGCTGCCTTTTCGACGTGGCGAATGTGCTGAAGGGCGGCTTCGAGATGGGAAATGTCTGGTACAATGAGCCGAAGACGCTCGACACGGCCTTCGACGTGATGGGAGATATCATTCTGAGCACGGCTTCTCAGCAGTACGGCGGTTTTACGGTACCGGAGGTGGACAAGATCCTCGCGCCTTATGCCGAGAAGAGCTATGAGAAGTTTAAGAGTGAATTTCTGTCCTATGCGGATCCGTCCTGGGAGGGAGCGGAGGCGAAGGCGGAGGACTACGCGCTGAAGCGTGTCCACCGCGATTTCGAGCAGGGCTGGCAGGGCATTGAATACAAGCTGAATACGGTCGGCTCCTCGCGCGGCGATTATCCCTTCGTCACGATGTCGATGGGACTCGGCCAGGGCCGGTTTGAGAAGATGTGCAACATTGTCATGCTGCAGGTGCACCAGGAGGGCCAGGGCAAGAAGGACGCGAAGAAGCCGGTGCTGTTCCCGAAGATCGTCTTCCTGTACGACGAGGCGATTCACGGGAAGGGCGGCGTCTGCGAGGACGTCTTCGAGGCCGGCGTCGAGTGCTCGTGCAAGACGATGTACCCGGACTGGCTCTCGATGAGCGGCGAGGGCTATATTTCCAGCATGTACCAGAAGTACGGCAAGGTGATCAGCCCGATGGGCTGCCGCGCTTTCTTAAGTCCCTGGTACGAGCGGGGCGGCATGGAACCGGCCGATGAGGACGATGTGCCGGTCTTTGTGGGACGCTTTAATATCGGCGCGGTGAGTCTGCATCTGCCGATGATCCTGGCGCAGTCCCGTTCGGAAAACCGTGATTTCTACGAGGTGCTCGACTATTATCTTGAGATGATCCGGAATCTGCATATCCGCACCCGTGATTATCTCGGGGAGATGCGTGCCTCGACGAATCCGCTCGCCTATTGCGAGGGCGGCTTCTACGGCGGTCATCTCGACCCGCACGACAAGATCAAGCCGCTGCTCGCGCCGATGACCGCGTCCTTCGGCATCACGGCGCTCAATGAGCTGCAGGAGCTCTACAATGGCAAATCGATCCGCGAGGACGGGCAGTTTGCGCTGGATGTTATGAAATACATCAATGAAAAGATTGCGCAGTACAAGAAGGAGGATGGCATCCTCTACGCGATCTACGGCACCCCGGCGGAGAGCCTCTGCGGCCTGCAGATCGAGCAGTTCCGCAAGAAATTCGGGATCGTGGAGAATGTCTCCGACCGCCCCTATGTGAGCAACAGCTTCCACTGCCACGTGACCGAGGACATGACGCCGATCGAGAAGCAGGACAGCGAGGGACGTTTCTGGGAGCTCTGCAACGGCGGCAAGATTCAGTATGTGCGCTATCCGGTCGGCTACAATAAGGAGGCGGTGCGCACGCTCGTGCGCCGCGCGATAAAGAAGGGCTTCTACGAGGGCGTGAACCTCTCACTCGCCTACTGCGACGACTGCGGACACCAGGAGCTCGAGATGGACGTTTGCCCGAAGTGCGGCAGCCGCAACCTGACGAAGATCGACCGCATGAACGGCTACCTTTCCTACTCCCGTGTGAAGGGGGACACCCGCCTGAATGCGGCGAAGATGGCGGAGATCGCGGAGCGGAAATCGATGTAAATAAGAAAATGAAGACAGCGGACGGCCTGTATTTTCGGGGAGCCGTTCGCGTTACGTAATATAAAAAGTCGATTGCTACGCTCTTCGAGCTCCCGCAATCGCCGCCTGCATTCGCAATCTGCGCTATCGCGCTACTTGCTCATACAGGCTAGCCCGTTCGATGTCTATGTGTCCTCGCATGCAAGCATGCAGTCCACATAGCCGCCGCCCGGGACTTTTTATTGTTAAATTTAACAAAAACGATGTAAATCAACGTTAAGCCCTTGCACAATTCTTGTGAAAAATTCCGAAATTGAAAAAGAAAAATTGCAATTTCCCAACAAGATTGTATAATAGACTTATATGAGTGAAAGAGAGGTCCATTCTTATGAAGCAAAACAGTATGTTGGCAATGATTCTGGCCGGCGGGCGCGGTTCCCGTCTCCATGATCTTACCAATAAGGTCGCGAAACCAGCGGTCGGCTATGGCGGAAAATACCGGATTATCGACTTCCCCTTAAGCAACTGCGCGAACAGCGGCATCGACGTGGTCGGCATCCTGACCCAGTATGAATCCGTCCTGCTGAACAGCTATGTCTCCGGAGGCAGCAAATGGGGACTCGACTCCCGCGACAGCGGCGTCTTCGTACTTCCCCCGCGCGAGAAGGCGGATTCGGAGCTGGACGTCTACCGGGGGACGGCGGACGCGATTTCGCAGAACATCGATTTTGTGGACAGCTACGATCCGGAGTACATACTGATCCTGTCCGGCGATCACATCTACAAGATGAATTATTCCAAGATGCTCAGCGCCCACAAGGAAAACAATGCGGACGCGACGATCGCAGTGCTGGAGGTTCCGATGAAGGAGGCCAGCCGTTTCGGTATCATGAATACCGATCCGGAGACCGGGCGTATCGTGGAGTTCGAGGAGAAGCCGGCGCAGCCGAAGAGCAACCTCGCGTCCATGGGCATTTACATTTTCACCTGGAAGCTTCTGCGCAAGATGCTTCTGGCAGATATGAAGAACGAGAATTCCAGCCACGATTTCGGCAAGGACATTATCCCGGCTCTGCTGAATGACGGAAAGAGACTGTTCGCCTACAAGTTCAAAGGCTACTGGAAGGACGTTGGGACGATCGACTCGCTCTGGGAGGCCAATATGGA
>JAJQCG010000209.1:0-6608 GCA_021202815.1 Lachnospiraceae bacterium
CTTTTATAGTAAATTATCTGACAATAATGAAAACCATAAAATTTATCGGATTTTCGTCCTTTAAATTTTATGGTTTTTCTTGTATATGATGCCAGAATTAAACAATGGAAATGTGGATATTTAGAGTGCCAGGACTAAATAATCAGAAAATAATAATTATAAAATATTATAATCAGAATATCAGACGATTACGAAAGATTATGGGATTTACAAATTGCAAAAATAGAGGGAAAATAGGGGAGATCATTTTGAAAAGCCAGTCCCCTGTCCGAAAGGATGCGGGACCAGACAAGGAAAGGTGCAGCTTATGAACGAAGAGATGAAAAAGGAATGTCCGAACGAGGGACTCTATGACCCGAGCTTCGAGCATGACAACTGCGGCATCGGCGCGGTCGTCAACATCAAGGGCGTGAAAACGCACAAGACAGTGGACGATGCGCTGAAGATTGTCGAAAACCTGGAGCACCGCGCCGGCAAGGACGCGGAGGGCAAGATCGGAGACGGCGTCGGCATGCTCGTACAGATTTCCCATCGCTTTTTCTCGAAGGAGTGCAAAAAGCTCGGGATCGAGCTCGGCGGCGAGCGCGAGTACGGCATTGGCATGTTCTTCCTGCCGCAGGACGAGCTCAAGTGCAACCAGGCGAAGAAAATGTTTGAGATCATCGTCGAGAAGGAGGGCATGCGCTTCCTTGGCTGGCGGAAGGTGAACACAAACCCGAAGGTGCTCGGCAGCAAGGCGCTGGAGAAGATGCCCTGCATCATGCAGGCTTTCATCGAGAAGCCCGCGGATGTGGAGTGCGGACTCCCCTTTGACCGGAAGCTCTATATAGCGCGCCGTGTGTTTGAACAGTCGAACGATGACACCTACGTCGTGTCCTGCTCGAGTAGAACGGTGATCTATAAGGGCATGTTCCTGGTGGGACAGCTGCGCTCCTTCTTCCTGGATCTGCAGGATCCGGATTATGAGTGCGCGATCGCGGTGGTTCACTCCCGTTTCTCCACGAATACGCTGCCGAGCTGGGAGCGGGCGCATCCATACCGTTTTCTGGTTCACAATGGCGAGATCAACACGATCAAGGGCAACGCGGATAAGATGCTGGCCCGCGAGGAGACGGTGGAGTCCCCGTATCTGAAGGGCGAATTCCACAAGATCCTGCCGGTGATCAGCGCCTCCGGTTCAGACTCTGCCATGTTTGACAATACGCTGGAATTCCTGGTGATGAGCGGTATGGATCTTGCACTCGCGGTCATGATTCTGATTCCGGAGCCCTGGGCGAACAACCGCACGATGTCCCAGAAGAAGCGTGATTTCTACCAGTATTATGCGACAATGATGGAACCCTGGGATGGCCCGGCCTCAATCGTCTTCACCGACGGCGACGTGATGGGCGCGGTGCTTGATCGCAACGGCCTGCGTCCGTCGAGGTACTATGTGACGACGGACGATCAGCTGATCCTCTCCTCGGAGGTCGGCGTGCTTGATATCGATCCTTCGCGCATCGTGATGAAGGAGCGCCTGCATCCGGGCAAGATGCTGCTTGTGGATACAAAACAGGGACGAATTATCGATGACGACGAGCTGAAGGAGGGCTATGCGAACCATCAGCCTTACGGCGAGTGGCTTGATCACAGCCTGGTGACACTCTCGGAGCTGAAGATTCCAAATCAGCGTATCGAGGAGCACACGCCGGAGGAGCGCATGCGCCTGCAGAAGGCCTTCGGCTACAGCTATGAGGATATCCGCACCTCGATTCTCAGCATGGCGGCGAACGGCGGCGAGGCCACGGCAGCCATGGGTATCGATGTGCCGCTGGCGGCGCTGTCCGATCATCATCAGCCTCTGTTCAATTATTTTAAGCAGCTTTTTGCACAGGTCACCAATCCGCCGATCGACGCGATTCGCGAGAAGGTTGTGACAGCGACCAGCGTCTATCTGGGCAAGGACGGCAACCTGCTCGAGGAGATGCCGGAGAACTGCTGTGTGCTGAAGATCAACAACCCGATTCTGACGAATACGGATCTTCTGAAAATCAAGACGATGAAGAAGCACGGCTTCAAGGTCGAGGCGCTTCCGATTACCTATTATAAAAATACGAGTCTGGAGCGCGCGATCGACTGGCTGTTCGTGGAGGCGGACCGCGCCTATCGCGACGGTGCCAATATCCTGATTCTGTCCGACCGCGGCGTGGATGAGAACCACGTGGCGATTCCCTCGCTGCTGGCGGTCTCGGCGCTGCAGCAGCATCTGGTGCGGACGAAAAAGCGCACCAGCGTCTCGCTCGTGCTGGAGTCCGGCGAGCCGAGGGAAGTGCATCATTTTGCGACGCTGCTCGGCTACGGCGCCTGCGCGGTGAATCCCTATCTTGCGCATGAGAGCATCCATGAGCTGATTGACAAGGGTCTTTTAAATAAGGATTATTACGCGGCGGTGGACGATTACAACCAGGCGGTCTTAAGCGGTATTGTCAAGATTGCCTCGAAGATGGGCATCTCGACGATTCAGTCCTACCTCGGCTCGAAGATTTTCGAGGCGATCGGCATCAATAAAGAGGTTGTCGACAAATATTTCACGAACACGGTCAGCCGCATCGGCGGCATCGGCCTCGCTGAGATCGGTGAGCAGGTGGAGGCGCTGCACTCTTCGGCCTTTGATCCGCTCGGACTCGAAACCAGTCCGGCGCTCGACAGCCTGGGACTGCACAAGTCGAGAAGCTCGGGTGAGGATCACCTCTACAACCCGCGGACAATCCATCTGATGCAGCAGTCCACGCGGGAGGGCAATTACGAGCTCTTCAAGCAGTACACCGATCTGGTAGACGGCGAGGGGAACCGCGGCCAGCTGAGAAAGCTGCTCGACTTCAAATATCCGAAGAAGGGCGTGCCGATCGAGCAGGTCGAAAGCGTGGACTCCATCGTGACGCGCTTCAAGACCGGCGCGATGTCCTATGGCTCGATCTCGCAGGAAGCGCATGAGTGCCTGGCCATCGCGATGAACCAGCTGCATGGTAAGTCGAATACCGGCGAGGGCGGTGAGAGCATCGAGCGCCTGAGCATCGGGCCGGACGGCCTGAACAAGTGCTCTGCGATCAAGCAGGTGGCGAGCGGCCGCTTTGGCGTGACGAGCCGCTATCTCGTGAGCGCGCAGGAGATTCAGATCAAGATGGGGCAGGGCGCGAAGCCCGGCGAGGGCGGACATCTGCCTGGCGGAAAGGTCTATCCGTGGATCGCGAAGACGAGACTCTCGACTCCTGGCGTGAGTTTGATCTCCCCGCCGCCGCACCATGATATTTACTCGATCGAAGATCTGGCGCAGCTGATCTACGATCTGAAGAACGCGAATCCGAAGGCGAGGATTTCTGTGAAGCTCGTATCCGAAGCAGGCGTCGGCACGGTCGCGGCGGGCGTCGCGAAGGCCGGTGCGCAGGTCATCCTGATCTCCGGCTACGACGGCGGCACAGGCGCGGCTCCGGCCAGCTCGATTCACAACGCGGGCCTGCCCTGGGAGCTTGGACTCAGTGAGACGCATCAGACCCTTCTGCGGAACGGCCTGAGAAATAAAGTGCGCATCGAGACCGATGGTAAGCTGATGAGCGGGCGCGACGTGGCGATCGCGGCGATGCTCGGCGCGGAGGAATTCGGCTTCGCGACGGCTCCGCTCGTGACGATGGGCTGCGTGATGATGCGCGTCTGCAACCTGGACACCTGCCCGGTCGGCCTGGCGACACAGAATCCGGAGCTTCGAAAGCGTTTCCGCGGCAAGCCGGAATATGTCGTGAACTTTATGCGTTTCATCGCACAGGAGCTCAGAGAATACATGGCGAAGCTCGGTGTACGCACGATCGATGAGCTCGTCGGGCGCTCGGATATGCTCTGCGTGAAGGAGGGCAGGACCGGCCGCGCGGCGACGATTGACCTGTCCCGCATCCTGGACAATCCCTATGCGGGCAAGGGACAGAAGGTCATCTTCGACCCGAAGCAGGTCTACAATTTTGAACTCGAGAAGACGCTCGACGCGACGGTGCTCTCGAAGGAGTTCGGCCCTGCTCTTGAGAAGGGACAGAAGCGCAGCATCGAGCTCGACGTCGGGAATACGAACCGCGCTTTCGGCACGATGTTCGGTTCCGAGATCATCTCGCGTTATCCGGAGGGACTTCCGGAGGACACTTTTACGGTCAAGTGCAACGGGGCGGGCGGCCAGAGCTTCGGCGCTTTCATCCCCAGTGGCCTGACGCTGGAGCTGGAGGGCGACTCGAACGATTACTTTGGCAAAGGACTCTCGGGCGGCAAGCTGATCGTCTATCCGCCGAAGGGAATTACCTTCAGGCAGGATGAAAATATTATCATCGGAAATGTGGCATTTTACGGAGCTACCAGCGGTAAAGCCTACATCTGCGGTGTGGCCGGCGAGCGCTTCTGTGTGCGGAATTCCGGCGTGCGCGCCGTCGTGGAGGGAACCGGCGACCACGGCTGTGAGTACATGACAGGCGGCTGCGCGGTCATCCTCGGCAAGGTTGGCAAGAACTTCGCGGCCGGTATGAGCGGCGGCGTCGCCTATGTGCTCGACGAGAACCGCGATCTCTACACCAAGGTCAACAAGTCCATGATGACGCTGGAGGAGGTCTCCAATAAATACGACGTGCAGGAGCTCAAGGACATGATCAAGGAGCATGTGGCCTACACGAACTCGCAGAAGGGAAAGCTGATCCTCGACCATTTTGAACAGTACCTGCCAAAATTCAAGAAGATCATCCCGAACGACTATAAGCGGATGCTCAGCCTGATCGTCCAGATGGAGGAGAAGGGCATGAATACGGAGCAGGCACAGATCGAGGCGTTCTACGCGGTCAAGAGAGGACAGGAGGTACGGTAATCATGGGAAAACCAACAGGCTTTTTGGATTATGAGCGCAAGGACGCGCGGGCGGAGGAACCGCTCGAGAGAATCAAACATTTCAATGAGTTTCACGTACCGCTCACGCACGCGGAGCAGGAGAAGCAGGGAGCCCGGTGTATGTCCTGCGGCGTGCCCTTCTGTCAGGCCGGTATGATGCTCTCCGGCATGATGAGCGGCTGTCCGCTGCAGAATATGGTGCCGGAGTGGAACGATCTGCTCTATATGGGAAACTGGGAGGAGGCCTATTACCGCCTGACCAAGACCAGCAATTTCCCGGAATTCACAGGGCGTGTATGTCCGGCGCTCTGCGAGGCGGCCTGCACCTGCAACCTGAACGGCGATCCGGTCGGGACGAAGGGCAACGAGCTGGCAATCATTGAAAATGCCTATAAAAAGGGCTATGCCCACGCACGGCCGCCGAAGGTGCGCACGGGCAAGAAGGTTGCGGTCGTGGGTTCCGGTCCCTCCGGCCTCGCGGCGGCGGATCAGCTCAACCGGCGCGGACACAGCGTGACGGTCTTCGAGCGTGACGACCGCGTGGGCGGGCTTCTGATGTACGGCATTCCGAATATGAAGCTTGAGAAGCACATCATTGACAGAAAGATCAAGATCATGGAGGAGGAGGGCATCGTCTTCCGCACGGGCTGCAATGTAGGCGTGGATATCAAGGCGGAGCAGCTCCTGAAGGAATACGACCGCGTTATCCTCTGCGGCGGCGCGAAAAATCCGCGCGATATCAAGGCGCCGGGCCGCGACGCAAAGGGCATTTACTTCGCGGTGGATTTCCTGAAGACGACGACGAAGAGCCTGCTCGACTCGAATTTTGAGGATAAGAAATTCATTCCGGCGAAGGACAAGAACGTGCTCGTCATCGGCGGCGGCGATACCGGAAACGACTGCGTGGGTACTTCCATCCGCCTTGGCTGCAAGTCCGTGACGCAGCTTGAGATGATGCCGAAGCTCCCAGACGAGCGCGCGGCGAACAATCCCTGGCCGGTCTGGCCGCGGGTCTGCAAGACCGACTACGGCCAGCAGGAGGCGATCGCGAAGTTCGGTCATGATCCGCGCATCTACCAGACGACGGTGCAGGAGTTTATCAAGGACAAGGCCGGAAATGTGAAGCAGGCGAAGATCGTGCGGCTTGAGAGCAAGAAGAACGAAAAGACCGGCCGCATGATGATGGTTCCCGTCGAGGGCAGCGAGTTTGTGATCGACGTGGAGCTGGTGCTGATCGCGGCGGGCTTCCTCGGAAGCGAGGAGTACGTGACAAAGGGCTTCGGCGTGGACGTCGACGGACGCACGAACATTGCGACCGCGCCCGGTAAGCACGCGACGAGCGTGCCGAACGTCTTCACCGCAGGCGACATGCACATCGGCCAGTCGCTGGTCGTGCGGGCGATCTGCGAGGGCCGCGACGTCGCGCGGGAAGTGGACGAATCGCTGATGGGCTATACAAATCTGTAAAAGAAGGGCGGCAGGGAACAGTTCCTTGTCGCCTTTTCTAAAGAAAGTATTAAAATACTTGACTGCATGTTCAGGCTGTGCGATAATAAACAAGGGCGTTCCGGAGAGTGAATCGATTTCTAGAAAGGATAGGTAAAGTAATGACAAAAGACACCGAACTCATCTTAAAACAGATCGAGACACTTGGAACTGATCTCCGTCAGGAAATGGCAGAGATGAAGACTGATCTCCGTCAGGAAATGGCAGAGATG
>JAJQCG010000209.1:6618-9013 GCA_021202815.1 Lachnospiraceae bacterium
CCGTCAGGAAATGGCAGAGATGAAGACTGATCTCCGTCAGGAAATGGCAGAGATGAAGACTGATCTCCGTCAGGAAATGGCAGAGATGGAGACTGGACTCCGTCAGGAAATTCAGGAGACGAAGACCGAACTTCGTCAGGAAATGGCAGAGATGGAGACTGGACTCCGTCAGGAAATTCAGGAGACGAAGACCGAACTTCGTCAGGAAATGGCGGAGAGGGAGACGGGACTCCGTCAGGAAATGGCGGGAAGAGAGACCGGACTTCGTCGGGATATGGCAGAGATGAAAGCGGAGCTTCGTCAGGAGATTCGGGATGGCGATGCTGCAACACGCATGATTCTGGAAAACGAGATCCTGCCCCAGATTCGCATCATCGCGGAGAATCATCTCGATCTGAGCCGGAAGCTCGACGAGATCCGCGCGGAGATGAAGAAGAACGAACTGCTCCCGGTGCGGGTTTCCGTCCTGGAGAAGGATGTCCGGAAGATCAAGGAAAAACTGGCGATGTCAGTTTGAGGCGGATAAAGGAGAACATAAGAAAGGGCTGTCACAGTAGCGTGGCAGCCCCTTTTAGTTGACTTTATCAGACTGTCCGCGATGTGTTCCAGCCCGTTTCTCTTTTAAAAGGCACGATTTTTGCCCGGTTAAGCGATACCATGACAGCCGGAATCAGGATCAGCTGCAGGACAATGCCGGGAATGGCGTTCAGAAAAGCGCCCGCCAGAAAAAGCTCCCAGGTGAAGGCGCTGCCGCTCAGGCCGAGCAGCAGAATCTCGGCGACGCCCCATACCAGCCGTCCCGCGAGCATGGCGGCGATCAGGCAGCGGTACAGCGCCTTTACACATTGCCATTTTGAATGGCTGTAGAGAAAACCGACGACCAGCCCGTAGGTCGCCAGTTCGAAGGACATGGCGACCGCATTCGGAAAGAACGCGGGCATCCCAAAGAGGATGCTGCACGTCAGCGGCAGGAAAAAGCCGACCAGCAGGCCGTACTGCCAGCCAACGATGAGGCCGCAGAAAAGCACCGGGATGTGCATGGGCAGAAGCATTTTCCCGATGGCGGGAATCTGCCCGATGAAAAATGGCAGAATCAGCCCCAGCGCAAAAAACATGGCGGCGAGCATCAGTCTGTATGTTTTGTTCATAGTGAATATCCCCTTTCGATGCGTCTGTTACAGTAGAATCTGGCTTTCTCCCTCCTGACGGAGAGTCTGTGCCAGAAGAAACTGCAGTCGACGAACGCTGACCTTTTTTCGTATTTCAGCAGTTCCTCCCGAAGCTGAGCGCAGCTGTCATATTCCGGACGGATGCCGCTCTGGTCGTCCGCGATCTGCTTGCCCCTGGCCTGAAAATCAAAGGCCACGTCGTCGAACGCGATGTGAATGCTTTTCTGAAGATAGAGCACGTCGGTGTGGCGATGGCAGGTGTCGATCCGGTGCCAGCCGGAGGAACCGCACTCCTCCACGATCACGTTTTCAATCGCCCCGGAAGCGGCTTCGCTGCCGTCGATCAGGATGATATAGCCTGGGCGGTTCTTTTTGGTAATCGTATTCAGAACCTGCACGTTTTTGGCTCCGGCCTGATAGAATGATTCTATCACATCGCCGAGGATCTCGCCGCACAGATGGTCGAGCTGAACGAGAAATAAGATTCCCTTTTTGCTATATAGTTTCATAGTGTCTCTCCCCTGATTTTCAGGTTTTTATTGACCTGCTCCGCAGCGAGCAGGAGATGCTCCCGATTGATTTCGATTGCCAGCTGTGTTTTCCCTGCCAGAATATAATTGACCAGGCTGCGGTGTTCCGCAGTAGATTCATCGAAGCGTGTCTGATCCATAAGGGAATAGGCGCGAAACTGGTGAATCATCATATGGACGCGCTCATAGGTGAGCGCAAGAAGATCGTTTCCGCTGAGCTTGATGATCTGATCGTGAAGCTTCATGTCTTCCTTTGTGTAGAGCGAATGATCATTTTTTTGATAAGCCTCTTCCAGTCCTTCCAGACAGGCGGTGAGCTGTGTCCTGATATTCTCATCCATATGCTCTGTGATTTTCTGGATCGCGTAGCTTTCCATCATGACCCGCAGATCATAGATTTCCAGAATATCTTTTTCCGTAAATTCTCTGACAAAGACGCCTTTGTTTGGTACATTGACGACCAGACCGTCGTCGGAGAGCTGCTTTAAAGCCTCGCGGACCGGACTCCGGCTGACGGAAAACTGCTCTGCGAGTTCTTTTTCCTGTAGCCACTGTCCGGGGGCATACTTTCCTTCGCAGATATCCTGTTTCAGCAGCTCATAAACCTGACCGCTGATGGTGTTGATAATTTTCTGAGCCATTCTTTTTCCCCTTGTTATAAAAAATAAATGCGCATGTATCGTGTATGCATGATAC
>JAJQCG010000047.1 GCA_021202815.1 Lachnospiraceae bacterium
CGAGGATACGGGTCAGCTCCTCCACACCGGAGAGCTCAAAGCTCACCGTGATCATCGCGGTCCCCTGCTTGCTGGTACGCACGTTCATCGAGGTCACATCGATATTCCGCTCCGTCAGCGTCTTCGAGACATCGACCAGCAGGCCGGTGCGATTGTTTCCAAATATCTTGATCTCCGTCGAATACTTCTCGGCGCTGCTCGTCTTATAGCCGCGCTGCCACTTTGCTTCGATCAGACGTTCCCGCTCCGACTCTGCCAGATTCAGCACATTCACGCAGTCCGTCCGGTGAATCGTCACGCCGCGTCCCCTCGTCACCAACCCGACAATCTCATCTCCGGGCACCGGGGTGCAGCACTTCGAGACGCGCACCGCCACGGCATCGATTCCCTTGACGACGATGCCGCTCTTTGAACGGGCGAGGTGAAGCTTCGGTTCCTTCGCCTCCGCCACGCTCTCCATGATCTTTTCGTCGGTGATCGTCTTTTTCTTTGCCTTCTCGTACTCCTCCAGCATCTTGTTGACGACCTGGCCCTCTTTGAGACCGCCGTGGCCAATCGCCGCCATAACCGAATCCCAGTCGCGGAAGCCATATTTGCGCAAAACCGCCTCCTGGAACTCCGGGCGCACGACCTGCGCCTGCGGAATGCCCTTTACCTTGCAATACTGGGAAACGAGTTCCTTTCCCTTGAGGATATTGCCTTCCTTAAACTCCGCCTTGAACCACTGGTTGATCTTGTTCTTTGCCTGTGTGCTCTTGATGATGTTCAGCCAGTCGCGGCTGGGTCCCTTCGAGTTCTGCGAGGTAATGATCTCAATCCGGTCGCCGTTCTTGATCTGCGTATCGATTGGCACCAGCTTCCCGTTGACGCGCGCGCCGATCATCTTGTTGCCGACCGCGCTGTGAATGCTGTAGGCAAAATCGATCGTATTCGAACCGTTCGGCAGCGTCTTCACGTCGCCGCCCGGTGTGAAGCAGTAGACGCTGTCGGAGAACAGGTCGAGATCGCTCTTGAGCAGGCTCATGAACTCGCGATTGTCGGACATATCGCGCTGCCACTCCAGAATCTGGCGCAGCCAGGTCAGCTTCGCCTCCGCACTGTCCCTTGTCTCAAGATTCTGCTCTGTACTGCCGCCGCTCTCCTTGTATTTCCAGTGCGCGGCGATGCCGTATTCCGCCGTCCGGTGCATCTCATAGGTGCGGATCTGAATCTCAAAGGGCTGTCCCTTCGGTCCGATCAGCGTCGTGTGCAGCGACTGATACATATTGGCCTTCGGCATCGCGATATAATCCTTGAAGCGCCCCGGGATCGGCTTATACATCTCATGAATCACGCCAAGCGCGGCATAGCAGTCCTTGACCGACTCCACAAGAATGCGCGCCGCGAACAGATCATAGATCTGATCGAGCGTCTTGTCCTGATTCACCATCTTCTTGTAAATGCTGAAGAAATGCTTCACGCGGCCCTGCACGTCGGCCTTAATCTTCGCATTTTCCATGTGATGGCGGACTTCCTCGGCAATCTCCTGGACATATTTCTCCCGCACGCTCTTTTTCTCGGCAATCTGATCCACCAGGTCATAATAGACCTCCGGCTCCAGATACTTGAGCGCCAGATCGTCCAGCTCGGTCTTGACCTTCGAGATACCGAGCCGCTGCGCGATCGGCGCGTAGATGTCCATCGTCTCGCGCGCCTTCTCCCGCTGCTTCTCGGGCGACATATATTTGAGCGTACGCATATTGTGTAGGCGGTCGGCCAGCTTGATCAGAATGACGCGGATATCCTTCGCCATCGCAAGAAACATCTTGCGCAGGTTTTCCGCCTGTTTATCCACCTTATCCGCCGAATAATTGAGCTGACCCAGCTTGGTGACGCCGTCCACCAGAAGCGCCACCTCCTCGCCGAAATCCCGCTCAATGTCCTCCATCGTCACCGCGGTATCCTCAACCACATCGTGGAGAATGCCCGCGACGATGCTTTCCTTATCCAGCTCCAGATCGGCCAGAATGAGTGCAACACACAGAGGGTGAATGATATAGGGTTCACCCGATTTGCGAAGCTGGTTCCCATGAGCCTTCTTCGCCACCTGATATGCTTTTTCAATCATGGAAATGTCCGCAGAGGGATGATACTCCAGCACGCTTTTCACCAGCGTCTGGTAGAGCTCGTCGGGACTCGTAAAATCCTCCATCTTCCTGACGCTCCTGTCCTCCGTCTGCACTTCCCGGCTCAATTCTTCCTTCATGACCGATCACCAGACTTTTCTTTTTACTTCCCGTCGTAGCAGATGACGCTGTCCACCTTGTACTTCTTGAGCCGCTCGCGTCCCTTCAGTCCCGTCAGCTCCATCAGAAATACCATCTTTACCACCTCGCCGCCAAGCTGTTCCACCAGCTTCGCGGCCGCCTCGATCGTGCCGCCCGTAGCGATCAGATCATCGATCAGCACGACCTTCTGCCCCGGCTTGATCGAGTCCTTGTGCATCTCGATCTCTGCGCTGCCATACTCCAGATCATAGCTCATCGACACGGTCTCACGCGGCAGCTTGCCCTTCTTACGCACCAGCACAAAGGGCTTATGAAGATTGTACGCGATCGGCATACCGAAAACAAAGCCTCTCGACTCCGTCCCCGCGATCACGTCAAACTCCAGTCCCTTCAGGCAGTCCTGAAGCCCGTCGATCGCGAGCTGCAATCCATCCGCATCCTGCAGAATGCTGGTCACATCCCGGAAAATAATCCCCGGCTCCGGATAATCCGGTATGCTTGTCACATAATCTTCTACCCTTTTCATTTTTACCCGCTCCTTTTATCTTTACACGTCCGAGGCGCTTTTGCCCACAAGTATTTTTAATATAGCATATTTTGCGCGGTTCTGCAACGTTTCGGAAAATCCGCAAAAAAATGCAGGGGCGCGGCCCCTGCATCAACAGACATTTTCTAACAGATCTTCGAGAGTGGGCACACCTCCACGCCTTCCGCCGTGAGCGTCTCGCGCAGTCCCTTCAAGAAAGCGAGCGCCTTCGCGCCGTCGCCGTGGACGCAGATGGAGTCGGCCTTGATCGGGATGTCCTTGCCGGTGATCGCCGTGACCTTCTGCTCCTTGACCATGCGCACGATGCGGCGGACCGCCTCATCCTCGTCGGTGATCATCGCGCCGGGCTTCCGGCGGTTCACGAGCGTGCCGTCCTCCTCATAGGCGCGGTCGGAAAAGACCTCCTGCGCGGTGCGCAGACCCATATCCATAGCCGCATGCGCCAGCTCTCCGCCCGAGAGCGCAAGCACGATCAGGTCACTGTCAAACTCTTTGATACCCTCGCAGATCGCCTGCGCAAGCGCGTAATCCTTCGCCGCCATATTATAGAGCGCGCCGTGCGGCTTCACATGCTGCATTTTCAGACCCTTCGTCCGACAGAACGCGTCGAGCGCGCCCAGCTGATACAGCACATAATTCTTCCCCTCCTCAGGGCTGACCGCCATCTCCCGGCGTCCGAAGCCCATCAGATCAGGAAAGCCAGGATGCGCACCGATCCCGATACCGGCCTGCCCGGCCAGATCGAGCGTCCGGCTCATCACCATCGGATCGGAGGCATGGTAGCCGCAGGCCACGTTGACGGAGGTCGCGAGCGGGATAATCTCCGCGTCCGACCCGATCTTATAATTTCCAAAGCTTTCGCCCAGATCGCTGTTTAAATCTACTCGAAACAATTTCCTATCTCCTTCATTTTTCAGTATGCTGCCGGTCTGTCCTCGCGAAAACACAGGGGCAGCATCCATGCATCCCTGCGTATATCCACTGCTTTCGGCGAGCGGTCATTTCTTCCCGATAGAGCCCTTCTGCATGATATGCTCGATAAAGCCCGTGTCCGCGCGGCCCTCGCAGAAGACCGGATGACGCATGATCTGGTACTGGAAATCCAGATTTGTCTTGACTCCAATGATCAGCATCTCCTCCAGCGCCGCGCGCATCTTCATGATCGCGGCCTCGCGGTCCGGCGCGTGCACGATCACCTTCGCGATCATGGAATCATACTCCGAGGGAATCTGATAGCCGCTGTAGAGTGCGGTGTCCACGCGCACGCCGTTGCCGCCGGGCAGATGCATGTGCTCGACCAGCCCCGGGCAGGGCATGAAGTTCATCTCCGGGATCTCCGCGTTGATGCGGCACTCGATCGCATGGCCGCGGGGCTGAATGTCCTCCTGCGTGAAGCTTAAGGGCAGGCCCATCGCTACACGGATCTGCTCGATGATGAGGTCCGTGCCCGTCACCATCTCGGTCACACCGTGCTCCACCTGGATACGCGTGTTCATTTCCATAAAGAAAAACTCACCCGTGGGCGCGACGATGAACTCGATCGTCCCCGCGTTTGTGTAGCCGACGGTCTTCGCCGCCAGCACCGCGTACTCATTCATCTTATCCCGCGTCTCCTGCGAAACCGCCGAGGACGGAGACTCCTCGATCAGCTTCTGGTGATTGCGCTGCACGGAGCAGTCGCGCTCTCCGAGCGCCACCACATGTCCGAGCTGGTCGGCCATGATCTGGATCTCCACATGGCGCGGATTCTCCACAAAACGCTCGATATACATCGTATCGTCACCGAAGGCGTTCGCGGACTCCCGCTGCGCCATATTAAACTGGAACTCAAACTCGTCGTCCGAGGCCGCCACGCGCATACCCTTGCCGCCGCCGCCCGAGGAAGCCTTGATCATCACAGGATAGCCGATCTCCTCGGCCTTCTTCCGCGCCTCCGCCGCGTCGTAGACGGGCTCTCTCGTCCCCGGCACGACCGGCACCCCGGCGTCCATCATCGTCTTTCTGGCCTGGGACTTATTGCCCATGCGGTCAATCACGTCCGCCTCCGGCCCGATGAAGGTGATCCCGTTCTCCTTGCACTTGCGGGCGAACTCGCTGTTCTCCGAGAGGAAGCCGAAGCCCGGGTGAATCGCGTCGGCGCCCATGTTCAGGGCCGCCGTGATAATACGATCCATGTTCAGATAATTATTTTTGGAAGGTCCCTCGCCGATGCAGATACGCTGGTCGGCGAGCTGGACATGGAGGCTCTTCGCATCCTCCTTCGAATAGACGGCCACGCTGCGGATTCCCATATCTCTGCAGGCGCGGATAATCCGCACCGCGATCTCGCCGCGGTTGGCGATCAGTATTTTACGGAATTCCATAGAGAACCTCCTTTACAGACGCTTCACACGGAACAGGGGCTGGCCGTACTCTACCTTCTGCTCATTGCTGACCAGAACCGCCTCGATCTGGCAGTCGTACTCGCACTGGATCTCATTCATCAGCTTCATCGCCTCCAGAATGCAGACGGTCGCGCCGTTCTTCACCTGATCTCCCACCTTCACAAACGCGGGGGCGTCCGGCGCGGGCGCGGAGTAGAAGGTTCCGACGATCGGGGAGGTGATAAACACCGGCTCCTCCTCCTTCTTCTCCTCCGGCGCTGCTGCGGATGCTGCCGGAGCCATGCCCTCCATCGGCATCGCGCCGCCCATCGGCTGCATCATCGGCACCGGGTAAGGCATCGGCATCGGGGCGGGTCCGCCCGGATGCGGCCCCTTCGGATGATCGAGCTTGCTCATCGTGATTTTTACGTCGCCCTCCTCGTAGGTGAACTCATTCAGTGACGACTCTTCTATAATTTTTACCAGACCTTCAATTTTCTCGAGATTCATACGTTTTATTCTCCTCCTTCTGAGTTCTCTACTCAAACAGCTTCGCCAGCCGCTTGGCGGGCAGCCTGCACTCCAGCACTTCCTTGCAGGGCTTATGAATCACCTTGCGCATCTCGTCCAGCTCCCGCAGCTCGTCCATATAGAGCTTCTGCGCCTCCTCGACCGTGATCGCGCGGAAGCGGATCTTGTGATTGGTCTTGCGCTGCACAAGCTTCGGGATATCCACACTCGCCACCGTCGCAATCTTCGCGTAGCCGCCGGTCGTCTGCCGGTCTGCCAGCAGAATGATCGGCTTGCCATGCGAGGGCACCTGCACCGACCCGAAGGCAATCCCGTCCGAGATGATGTCCGAGGTCTCCTTCGGCACAATGAACGGCCCGTCAAGGCGACAGCCCATGCGGTCAAATTCGCTGGTCACGGTATATTCACTGTTCAGAAAGGTCTCGATCCCCTGTTTGCTGAAACGGTCGTCCTGCGGTCCCATCACAACTCGCAGCTCAGCCTCGCTCTGATCGAACTCGCAGATATCCAGCTTTCTCGATAGGAAGAACGGCAGATACTGGCATTTTTTTCGGAAATTAATATAATCTCCGGCCTCAAGCTTTCTGCCCTTGAAGCCGCCCTGACGGCTCTTCAGGTTCGTGCTGCGGCTTCCCATCACGACCGGCACGTCGAGATAGCTGCCGAAAGCCAGATAGCCACGGCTGCCCGTCCGTGCACTGCCGAACTTCAGAACGTCGCCCTTCTTCATATAGAGCGCCTTGTACATCTCCACCGGCTCCCCGTTGACGGTCGGCTGGAAATCACCGCCCGTGATCGCAACGATCGAGACGGAGGTAAACTGCAGCGTCGGCCCGATCAGCGTGAATTCCAGCACCGCCTCATTCTCCGGATTGTCCAGCAGGAGGTTGGCGATCTTGAAGGAGCGCACGTCCATGACGCCCGCGACGCTGAAACCCTGGCTCTGATAGCCCGCGCGTCCCAGATCCTGCACAGTGGTCAGCATGCCGCCTTTCAGTATGCGAATTCCCATGCTACACCTCCCCTTCCCGGATCACGCATTCGTACTCATTTTTGTCCACAAGCGCCCTGATCCTGTCAAATTCCTCCCGATCGATCGGAACGAAGCGAATATAGTCTCCTGCTTCCAGAAGAATCGGTGTCTCACGGTCCGGATCGTAGGTCTTCACCGGAGTCAGGCCCATGAGCTGCCAGCCGCCCGGAGAATCCAGCGGATAAATGCCGGTCTGCGAGCCGCCGATTCCCACGCTGCCCGCCGGAATCTTCACACGCGGATTCGCGAGCCGCGGCGTGTGAATGCGCTCATCCAGACCTCCCAGATAGCAGAAGCCGGGAAGGAAACCCAGCATGTAAATAAGATAATCGCTGGAAGAATGAATTTTTATCACTTCCTCCACGCTAAGTCCCGCATTTGCGGCAATATTTTCAATATCCGGCCCGAAATCGCCGCCATAGCACACGGGAATCTCGAACACCTTCTTTTTCTGCGCCGAGGCTTTTACATCCATTTTCACCAGCTCGGCCATGCGGCTCTGTATCCGCTCATAAGTAATAATCCGCGGATCATAATTGATCAGAAGCGAACAGAACGCGGGAATCATGTCCACGATGCCCTCGATCTGCTGCGCCCGGATCAGCTGCACCGTCGAGGTGATCTTCCGATTGATCTCCGGGTTGATCTCGCTGCCGAACTCGATCAGGATGGAGGAATCCCCTGCCGCCACAATTTTTATATTCTGCATTTAGTCCTCCTACGCATAAGGAGGGTGCTGTTCACACCCTCCCCACACTCGCTCAAATCATAAAACTCAGAACAGACCCGCGATCTTGCTGATGAAGGTGGTGATTCCGAGATAACCGGAGATCACGACCACGATCAGGCCCAGCACCCACAGGACGTTCGAGTAGCTGAAGTTTTCGCCGACGATCTTCTTGCTCTTCGCGGCGATCAGGCAGATCAGCAGCGTGATCGGAAGGATCAGGCCGTTGAACGCGCCCGCGAACACCAGCAGCACTGCCGGCGTCGTGCCGACCAGAAGCATGATGATGGTGGAAACGACGATGAAGCCGATAACCCACTGATTCTCATGCGCGTCAATGTTCTTATTGAAGGTCTTCAGGAAGGAGACCGAGGTGTAGGCCGCACCGATGATGGAAGTGACAGCCGCACAGCTCAGCACCAGGCCCGCGAAACGATAGCCGATCTGGCCCGCGCCCAGCAGGAACGCGTCCGCAACCGGGTTGCTGGAATCCAGCTCCACGCCGGCGTTCTTCGCGATGACGCCCAGGATGGCCAGGAACAGCAGCATACGAACGACCGCGGCCACGAGGATGCCGGTAACGGAGCTCTTCTGAATCTCTCCCTTATTCTCCTCGCCGGTAACGCCCGCGTCGATCAGACGATGCGCGCCCGCGAAGGTGATGTAGCCGCCGACCGTGCCGCCCAGGATCGTCAGGATCGGGTCAAAAGTCGCGGTAAGACCGGAAGACGGCATGAAGGTATTCTTCAGAGCCTCTCCAACCGGTGGCTGTACAACGAAGATGATCACCAGGATCACGACGATCATGATGCCGCCGAGTACCTTGGTCAGCGTATCCATGGCCGCCTTCGCATTCTTCAGGCAGAAGACCAGGATCGCGATCGCTGCTGCCACAACATAGCCCGCTTTCAGGGGAAGTCCAAACAGCGTGTTTAGTCCAAGACCGCCGCCGCCGACATTTCCGATATTAAATACGAGACCACCGAGCACGATCATGAACGATACAAAGTAGCCGAGACCGGGAAGCAGCTTATTCGCGATGTCCTGGCCTCTGTAGCCTGTGCCGCACAGTACCTTCCAGATATTCAGCTGCGCGATCGCCGAGAGGATGACCGCCACCAGTACGACAAAGCCAAAGCTCGCTCCCAGACTGCTCGTAAAGGTCGCCGTCTGCGTCAGAAAGCCCGGTCCGATCGCGGACGTCGCCATCAGGAACGCGGCTCCTAAAATCGCGCCGCCGCCCGCGGCTTTTTTCTTGTTTTCACTCATACCATTTCCTCCTTTTAAACCTGTGGATTTCATCTTTAAAATTCCAACTTATAAAGAAAGAATATACAAACAGCATATCGTCACGTCTTTGTGTACTCTTTGTCTTTTTCTCTGAAATTTTAAATTTGATTCTATTCGAAAATTGCAAGTGCAAGTTGAACACATCCGCGAAAAATTTTTAATAGAGTC
>JAJQCG010000018.1:0-35624 GCA_021202815.1 Lachnospiraceae bacterium
TCAAGGTTCATTTGAGCCTATTTTTTAGACTCAGGTTTTTCATAGATTACTTGACGCTACCCTCTTCAGGTAGTAGTTCCAAACAGCATCGAAACTGTAAGAAAATCTGCGCAGGTTTACCTGCTAAAGGCTGTTCTGAACAGTTATTCTTTGTTTAGCGGTTCCCATACATCTGCTCATAATAATTCTGGTACTCGCCGGAGATGATCGTCTCCCACCACTCGCGGTTGTCGAGATACCAGCGGATCGTCTTCTTGATACCGTCCGCAAACTTTGTCTCGGGCAGCCAGCCCAGCTCCTCGTGAATCTTCGTCGGATCGATTGCGTAGCGCATGTCGTGGCCCTTGCGGTCGGTGACGTAGGTGATCAGGCTCTCGGGTTTGCCGAGCTCTTTGCAGATGATTTTCACGATATCGATATTGCGCATCTCGTTGTGGCCGCCAATGTTGTAGACCTCGCCGACGCGGCCCTTATGGATGATGAGGTCGATCGCCTTGCAGTGATCCTCGACGTAGAGCCAGTCGCGGACATTCTCACCCTTGCCGTATACGGGCAGCGGCTTGTCGTTCAGCGCGTTCGCGATCATGAGCGGGATCAGCTTTTCCGGGAAATGGTAGGGACCATAGTTGTTGGAACAGCGGCTGATCGTGACCGGCAGGCCGTAGGTGCGGTAGTAGGCGAGCACGAGCAGGTCGGCGCCGGCCTTTGAGGAGCTGTAGGGGCTGCTCGTATGGATCGGCGTCTCCTCCGTGAAGAAGAGGTCGGGCCGGTCGAGCGGCAGGTCGCCGTAGACCTCGTCGGTTGAGACCTGATGATAGCGCGTGATGCCGTATTTGCGGCAGGCGTCCATGAGCACACTTGTTCCGATGATGTTTGTGTCAAGGAAGACCTGTGGATTCTCGATCGAGCGGTCCACATGGCTCTCCGCCGCGAAATTCACGACAATGTCGGGATGCTCCTCCTCGAAAAGGCGACAGACAGCTTCGCGGTCGGTGATGCTCTCCTTCACGAAGCGAAAATTCGGATGATCCATAACCGGCGCGAGCGTTGAGAGATTGCCCGCGTAGGTCAGGCAGTCGAGGCAGATGATCCGGTAGTCCGGGTATTTTTTTAACATATGGAAAATAAAATTGCTTCCGATGAATCCGGCTCCGCCGGTGACAATGATGTTCAAAATAATGTTCCTCCTCTGGTCTATGAATGCAGGATATCCACGTATTTGCCGTCGAGCACGTCCTTCAGATACTGGCCGTACTGGTTTTTCTTCATCACCTCGTAGACCTTCAGAACGTCCTCGCGCGTGATCCAGCCGTTCAGGTACGCGATCTCCTCGAGACAGGCGATCTTGCGGTGCTGGTGCGTCTCCATCGTCTTCACAAAATTTGTAGCGTCGACGAGGCTCTCGTGCGTGCCGGTGTCGAGCCAGGTGAAGCCCTGTCCGAGCAGTTCGACGTTCAGCTCGCCGTTCTCGAGGTAGATGCGGTTCAGGTCGGTGATCTCGAGCTCGCCGCGCGCGCTCGGCTTCAGGTTTTTCGCGTAATCGACGACACGGTTGTCGTAGAAATAGAGGCCGGTGACGCAGTAGTTGCTCTTAGGTCTGGCGGGCTTCTCCTCGATGGAAATAGCCTTGCCCTCGGCGTTGAATTCCACGATACCGAAGCGTTCCGGGTCGTCCACGTAGTAGCCGAAGACAGTCGCGCCCTTGCCGGACTCCGCATTCTGCACGGCGGCGCGCAGGCGTTTTTTCAGACCGTGTCCGGCGAAAATATTGTCGCCGAGCACCATCGCGACGGTGTCCGTGCCGATGAAGTCTTCGCCGATGAGGAAAGCCTGCGCCAGGCCGTCCGGGCTCGGCTGCACCGCATAGGAGAGTTCGACGCCGAACTGGCTGCCGTCGCCCAGCAGCTCCTGAAAGCACGGCATATCCTGCGGCGTTGAGATGATCAGAATATCCCAGATCCCCGCGCTCATGAGCACGGACATCGGGTAATAGATCATCGGCTTATCGTAGATGGGAAGCAGCTGCTTCGATGTGACCATGGTGAGCGGATAGAGGCGCGTACCGGAGCCGCCGGCCAGAATGATTCCTTTCATGTGAAGAATGTCTCCCTTCCTGTATCGTAATGTCAGTCCTATTATAACGAAAATGAGCCCTCGCGGCAATGAAAAGTGTGAAAATTCTCTGAAATGAGAAAATTTTCCGTTTACATAAGTGAAAGATCGCGTTATAATAAAAAAATCTATAATGAAAGAACGGTATGATGGTGGAAATCGCCCGGAGGAAAAATAGATATGAACTGGAAAAATATACTGATGAAGCTGTGCGGGCTGCCGCTGAAGCAGATCGGCGCAGGAGTTATGGCCGTGGTGCTCGCGACCGGGAGCATGGGGATCAGCTCCTACAGCATGTCGGACTACGACTATGATTCGGAGGAGACGCTTGTGGCGCAGGTCGTGGAGACGGAGGAGACAGAAGCTCCCGAAGAGACCGCGGAGGTCGAGGAGGAGGAAACGCTCGTCCAGCTGTATCTGGCCACCACTTCGATTGATAAGGATCTGAAGATTAAAATTGTGAATGCGGATTCGAAGGTCGTGACGGGCGAGGAGTTTACCGTAAAGGTGGCAGAGGATAAGAGCGGCGCAGAGACAACGGAGCATACGGACGAGGATAAGGACGGTATTATTTACATAGAGGATCTGGAGGGCGGTGACTACACGGTAGAACTCGAGGAGATCGAGGGCTACGAGATCGTGGAAGGCCTCATCACGGCGGAAGTGAAGGGCCAGATCGAGTACGCGAAGGTGGATGTCACCGACGAGATCAAGACGGAGTCCGAGGTCAATGCGGCGGTCGAGGATACGGCGGTCAACAATGTTGAGGAGGAAGGAACTCTGACGGACACGATCGAGCTCCTTGACAGTACAGTGACGACGTCAAAGGTGGCCCGCTCGAAGGTGGACACCTCTTTGCTCACGAAGGCTTCGGTCAGCAGCACAAAGAATACGGCGACCTGTCAGCTGACGGTGGCTGTGACAGACAGCAGCGATACGGAACAGGGCGAGGACGAAGGAGAACCGGACGGGACGGACAGCACAGACGGAACAGAAAGTACCGACGGGACTGAGGACAGCGAGAGCTCCGGTGAAAGCGCTGTGACCGTTTCGAGCTCCGGCCGCTTCGTGGCCGTGACGTCGGATGGAGGAACAGCAAATATCTATACGGCGACCGCATCTCTCCCGGCGACTGCCACGCTGTACAACTGCGATGTGAGCGCTTCCAACAGCGTGACACTGGAGCTGGCGATCGACAACAGTTATTCTGCGGTTACGATTATTGATACGGACAGCATTACATGGAGCGTCGCAGATTCGTCTGTCTGTACGCTTTCCGCCACGAGCGGGACGTTGACGACTGTGACGATGAAAGGAAAAGGCAGCACAGATGTCACGGTGAGTTTCCAGTACGCGGATACAGAGAGCCATACGACAGAAGCCTCTCTTGCCTGTACGGTGACAGTGACTGATTTCAGCGATTCCAGCACCGTGCTGAAGGATACCTCCGGAAATACGCTGTATGTTGACTCGAATGCGACGACCACCGCGAAGGTCAGCGACTACACGAACTACAGCACCTTCTACACCTCGCCGCAGTACACCGGCTGGCAGACGCTGAACGGGAACGTCTATTACTATGATGCGAATCACAAAAAGGTGACCGGCACCCAGGTCATCGGAGGTGTGAGCTATACCTTTGACTCGGACGGGATCCTGACGCAGAGCTCCGGCAGCCGGGGCATTGACGTCTCGAAATATCAGGGATCGATCGACTGGACCGCGGTTAAGAACGCTGGCATCACCTTTGTGATCATCCGCGCGGGCTATCGGGGTTCGTCCACGGGCGTGCTGGTAGAGGATCCGTATTTTAAGACGAATATCAAGGGCGCGACCGCCGCCGGAATCAAGGTGGGTGTCTACTTCTTCACGCAGGCCATCACGGAGGCCGAGGCTGTGGAGGAGGCGAGTATGGTGCTCTCGCTGGTATCCGGCTACAAGATTACCTATCCGATCTTCATTGATACGGAGAGCGCCACAAACGGACGGGCGAACGGTCTGAGCAAGAGCGCGCGTACTGCGGTCGTCAGCGCCTTCTGCAAGACGATCAAGAACGCCGGCTATACGGCGGGCGTGTACGCGAGCAAGAGCTGGTTCAACAATCAGCTGAACGCCTCTTCGCTGAGCAGCTACTGCATCTGGGTAGCACAGTACAATTCCAGCTGCACTTACTCCGGAAAGTATAATATCTGGCAGTACTCTTCGAAGGGGAGCGTCTCCGGCATCAGCGGAAATGTGGATATGAACATCAGCTATCTGGGCTATTAAGATTGAGAAAGAGGCAGGCTGCAGTCGTGTTTGTACGGCTGCAGCCCTTTTCTATGCAGCGCTGTCCGCGTGGAGGGCCTGCCCTGTTTTCGCACTCCGATGTTTGCCATTGACTGGCAAGTATGGTACAATGTTTAAGATTATATCGCCGCGGTCTTTGTGGGAGGCCGGGCGCAGAAGCTTTCCGGGGAGGCATGTATGAACGAAAAGAAAAAAACGCTGGAATTATGGCTTACCTGTTTTGCTCTGGAGGGCTTTCTGCTGTACGGGGAGACAACGACAGCGGTTTCGGAGACCTGGCCCGTGCTGGGAGATTATCTGGAATACTGGCTGTATTTTCTGTATCTGCTCGTGCTGGTCAAGGTCGTGATACAGAAGAAAAGCTGGCTGGAATGGCTGGTGACCGCAGGTCTACTGGGGCTTGTGGAGCTCACCAGGATTACGACGCAGACCAACGCGGTGCTCTGGTTCGCGGCCGGGCTTCTGCTCGCGAAGGATATTGATCTTGCCAGAGTGCTGAAGACCGATCTTCTGACAAGGATCGTGATGGCGGCCGCCCTGATTGTGCTGCCTTTGATCGGACTGTATCCTTTCGCGACGGGGGATTGGGGAAATGGGCGCATCCGTTACAGCTTTGGCTGGAGCCATCCGAATGAGCTGGGACTTTTCCTTCTGATGCTGTGCGCGGCATGGGTTTATCTGCGGTATAAGAAATGGTGCTGGAAGGACAACGCGGCCATGCTGCTTCTGGTGGCGCTTCTGGATTACCTGGCGAACAGCCGGACTTCGGAGATCAGCATCCTGCTCCTGCTTCTGCTGGTAAATTTTTATCGCTTTCTGCAAAAGCGGGGGATTCCGGCGGAGACGCAAAGGCGACTGTGGCGGACGCTGGCGTTTCTCTCCGTATTCGGCATCTGTATTTTATCCTTTGTACTGTTTATCGGCTACAACGACAGCATCGGCATTTTTCAGGTTCTTCCCGGAACGATGCGCGGCAGATTTTACGCGGCACAGCGTTTCTGGAGCGGAGAGGGTTTCACGCTTCTGGGACAGCTTTTTGACTCCGGCACCTACGGGTATCTGGACATGCTGTACGCGTATCTGAGCCTGAATATGGGACTGCTGGTGACGGCCGGCTATCTGCTTCTGCTCGTATTCACGATCCGACGCGCGGGAAAAGACGGGAATGAGGGACTTTTGCTGATACTCATCGCGTTCCAGGCATACAGTTTGCTGGAGCATGAGCATTTCAAGATCATCTACGGCTTCTATCCGCTGCTTCTCGGGTACGGCCTGTGGCCGACGGCGGGGGAGATTACAGGCTGGCTGGAGCGGAAGAAAAGCGGAGGAAAAAGCGCGTGATATATTTATATATCCCCGGGCATTCCGGATTCGGAAATCAGCTATTCATGTACGCGAAGGCCTATGCCGAAGCCAGGGAGTGGAATGAACAGATCACGATTATTAACCTGACAACATACGACGATGAGCATCCTTTTCTGCTGAAAAAATTAGAGCTGGATCCGATCGTGTGCAGGATGTATAAGGTGGATCATATTACCAGCCGCCCGAGGCTTTCCCTGAGCTGCCGGACGGCGGATTTTCTGCTGCGGCATATCCCTTCCTGTGACAGGCTGGTGGAAGAGGGATATGCAAGAAAATATGACGGGGATCAGAGCCATCTGTCCAAAAAGAATCTCTATATTGAGGGGTATTTTGAAAGCTGGCGGTATTTTGACCACTATCGGGAAGATATAAAAAGACAGTTCCTGTCCGCCGTGCCGGAGGAGCATCCTGCTGTCAAAGCGGTTCGAAGCGTGGAAAACAGCGTGGCTCTCCATATTCGCGGTGGCGATTTTGTGCGCTATGGCCGGGCGATCGAGAGCGATTATTACCGGAGAGCGATTGACAGGATGCGGGAGCTCGTCGACCATCCGGTTTTCTTCGTGGTAACGCTGGAGGATGCGGTCCGGCAGCAGATTCGTGAGTATGTCGGAAACGATGTGGAGCTGAGGATCGTGGAGGCCGAGGGGGAAGAGAAGGACTTCGTGGAATGGAACGTGCTGTGCTGCTGCAGGCACCACATCATTGCCAACAGCACCTACTCCTGGTGGGGAGCATACTTAAGCGACCCGGACGCGACGGTACTGATTCCGGACCGGGCGACATACCGGGCGGCGGAGAAGGCGGAAGACGAAGAGTATTCTGATTACTACAAAAAAGAATGGATTCCTGTGTGTTCTTCTGATCGGGAGCCGTGACAGCCGGGAGGACGGAGAAAATGTATCTTTTTGCAAAAATTGTACTGACGGTTTACCTGTATCTGATCAGCTATTTTTATACGCTGTCAGTTCCGCTTTCCTGGGACGCGCCGCTGCGCCTTGTCGTGATTTATGCCTGTGTTCATGTGGTCTGTCGCTTTCTGCAGAAGCTTAAGATTACGATTCAGGAGGAACCGAAGCGGTGGAACTGGAAGTTCGGGCTGCTCATCGCAGCCCTCACCTGGCTGGTGCTGGGAGCCTATTACCTGGCCTGGTATCCCGGCGGCCTGATCACGGATACCTTCAATCAGTGGGCGCAGGTGCAGGCGAGATCGCTGGTGGACTGGCATCCCGCGATTCACACGCTTCTTTTCCTGCTGATTCCTTCCCTGATCTGCAACAGCCTTGCCTTTGCCGTATTCGTGCAGCTCATCTGGCTGGGACTGGCGATGGCGTATCTGGGTATGGTGCTGGACCGCTGGGGGATTCCGAAGAAGTGCAGCATACCTGCGCTGCTGCTGGGAGTCGTTACGCCGGCCTCCGCCGTCGTTCTCTCCTTTATCTGGAAGGACACTGCCATGACGATCTTTTTGATCGTGCTGGCCGGACAGACGATCGAGATTCTGTTCTCGGACGGCGCCTGGCTGAGAAAATGGCAGAACGCCATGCTGTTCGGTCTGTTCGGCGCACTGGCGGCGCTCATGCGCCACAACGCGATTCTGCTGGTGGCTCCGCTGATGCTGCTGATCGTGCTGCTCTACTGGCGGCAGCTGCGCCGCTATGCCCTGATGGGCGGGATCTGGACGCTGATTTTTATGGCCGGTATCAGGGGTCCGGTATACAAGGTTCTGCATGTACAGAGCCATCCGCAGGTGGCCGCGGAGATGCTGGGCGTCCCGATGACCATTCTGGCGAATGTCCTGGTAAACGCGCCGGAGAAGCTTGACGAGGAGGCGCGGGAATTTCTCTACCGCATCGGCGATCAGGAGATGTGGGAGAGCAATTACGAGGAAGGCAACTGGAACAGCGCCAAGTGGATGGGCGACGACATCTCGAATGATGTGATCGAGGAGGAGGGCGCCGCGAAGGTGCTGCGCTACACCTGGCACGCGATTCAGAAGGCTCCTTATTTGAGCTATCGGGCGGTTGTGAAGCTCTTTGAGGTGGTCTGGAAGCCGGCCGGAACGAGTGTGCGCTGGAGCTATACGGTGAATGTGGGCAGCAATTCCTATGGTTATGAGACGACGGGCGTCGCCTGGCTGCGCAATATCCTTTCCAAGTGGAACAGCCTGGCGGCAAACGGCTCCGTCCTTACAACCTGGAGCTGGCATATCGGATTCTTTACGCTTCTGCTGCTGTTCTTCGGCGTCAGCCGCCTGAAGGAGGGACTGAAAAAGACGCTGCTGTGGATTCCGGCGCTCTGCTATAATTTTGGGACAGCACTGCTGCTGTGCGGACCGGATTTCCGGTTTTTCTGCTTCAACACGGTTCTGACGTTCGTGCTGGTACTTGCCCTGCTGTGTCGGAAAAAGGAGGCTCCGGATGAAGAGATTGCTTAAATGTGCAGGAATGCTGATCGCGGGCATTCTGCTGGGAACGCTTGCGATGTGTCTTGTATATTTGCTGCCGGTGCAGCCGATGCAGGAGCATATGACGGAATCCCTCGAATCCTTTATGGAGGAGGGGGACAATCCCTTTCTGATCAAGGGGCTCAAGGGGAGCTCGCTCGACAATACCACTGACGCGATTATGCTGGGGGCGGCGGTCTATCAGTCGGATCGGCCCTTCTATCAGGCGGCCATGCTGGTCGCCTGGCATTTGAACGATCTGGAGTCGATGGACGCGCTGGAGGAATATCTGACGGAGGGAAATACGGAGGGCGAATCGCTGTACCCCCGTTACTGGCACGGTTATCTTGTCCTTCTGAAACCGCTGCTTCTGTTCCTGAATTTTGGCCAGATTCGTATCCTGAACGGCGTGATCATGGTGATCCTCGTGGCTGCAATCCTGTGGCAGCTGTGGCGGCGCGGTCTGTGGCGCGTGATGGTGGCCTATGTGCTGTCACTGCTGGCGCTGTATCCGATGACGATCCCTTATTCCCTGCAGTTTTCCACCTGTTTTTATGCCGGAAATGCGGCGCTTCTGCTGGCGCTGCACTTCTTTGAACGATGGGAAGAGCGCGACGCCTGGCCGTATTTCTTCCTGATCACGGGGATGTGCACCAGCTTCGTGGATTTCCTGACTTATCCATTATATACTTTTGGCATGGCTTTCGTGCTGTGTCTGGTGCTGCGCAGGGACAGCGCGCGGGGGGAACTGCGCTTTCTGCTGAAGAGCGGCGCCGCCTGGTGCGCGGGCTATCTCGGCATGTGGGCCGGGAAGTGGTGCATGGCCACACTGCTCACCGGAGAGAATATCTTTGCGGACGCGCTGGTAAGCATCTCGGCGCGGACCGCGGTGGAGGCCTATGATGAAAAGATCAGCCGCATCATGACCGTGCTGAGAAACTTCTATATGTATGCCAATATCTGGGGAATTCTACTGGCGCTGGCGGTGATCGCATGGTTGTGCTGCAGTCTTCGCGGGCAGAAGCTGCAAAGCTGTATGCCGCGGATTTGTCGGCTGGCGGTCGTTGCATGCTTCCCTCTGGTCTGGGATGTACTGGCGGCCAACCATTCCTATATCCATTACTGGTATACCTTCCGGGATCTCGCGTTTTCCGTATTCGCGATCAGCCTGATTCCGGAGTACATTCATGGAAAGGCGGTCAGAACATGAAGATTTCCGTGATCGTTCCGGTGTACAATGTAAGCGCTTATCTTCCGCGCTGCATGGAGTCCCTGCTCGGGCAGGACGCTTCGGATGTGGAGATCCTGCTGGTGGACGACGGGAGCACGGATGAGAGCGGCGCGCTCTGTGACCGCTACGCAGCGAGCGAGGCGAGGGTGCGTGCATTTCACAAGGTAAACGGAGGACTTTCCTCCGCGAGAAACTATGGACTTCGGAACGCTTCGGGGGACTATGCGGTCTTCGTTGATTCCGACGATTATGTTGACAAAGGAATGTGCCGGACGCTGGAAAGCCGCATACAGGAAGCTTCCGGCGCGGATATGGTATCCTATGACGGCTGGGAGGAGACGGAAAGGGAGCGCTCGTCCATGCGCAGGATTCCGATGGAGGATGCGATTGTGGAGAGCGGCTCCACATATCTGCTCCGGAATTATAAGAGCCGGAATCTGAATGTAGAGGCCTGCCTCTATGCGTTTCAGATGGATTTCCTGCGGGCGGAGGAGCTTCTCTTCAGGGAAGGAATTCTGCATGAAGATGTGGAATTCACGCCGCGGGCGCTTTTGAGGGCAGAGAAGGTGCTGACGATTCCGGACGCTTTTTATCATTATATGATCCGGGAAGGATCGATCAGCACCGGAAAAAGTAAAGCGAAGAACATCGAGGATCTGTTCGCCACGCTGAAGGAGCAGTGCGAGGTGGCCGGGCGGCAGGAGCCGGAGCTTTGCAGATGGATGAAGAACGCGATCCTGGACAGCTATCTTAACATGATCTACGACGCGCGCATGTATCAGCCGCAGTACCGGCATTATATCGAGAAATCTTTTCTGCGCGGAAAGGCGGCGACGCCCTGGAATCACTTCCGCGCGGCCTTATGCAGGCTCAGTCCGCGTCTTTACTGTCTTATGAATGATCTCTACAAGAGGCTGCGCTGACGCTCTCCCGGTACAGGGCTTCGAAGGCGTCCAGCATCTGCTCCTCAGAATAATTCTTTAAAACATGTTCCCGGGCGGCGGCTCCCTTCGCGGCGAGCAGCTCCGGTTTCAGAAAGGCCTCCTCGATGGCGCGGGCCAGCGCGGCGCCGCTCACCTCGGGCAGGCACCAGCCGGCCTCGGGCGGGACGATCTCCGGCATGGCGCAGATCGGAAAGACGATGACGGGCGTGGCGGAGGCCATCGCCTCGATGCTGGTCAGGCCGAAGGTCTCATAGACGGATGGATTGACCAGCACATCGCAGAGCGCGTAAAAACGGTTCATTTCAACCTGATCGCTTATATAGCCGAAGCGCCGGATCTGGAAACCGGCGTCCGGAAGCCCGGTCAGGCCATCGTCCTTCCCGGCGATCAGGAGCAGATAGTCCTGCGGGCGGGAAAGCCGGGTGAGCGCCTCATTCAGATAGTTCATTCCCTTTGATTTTTTCTGCGGGTCGGCGGCGACGAAACCGATGATATGCTTATCTTCCGGTATGCCGTAAGCCTTCCGCAGTTCTGTTTTTCCGTAGGATGTCCAGCGGGTCGTGTCCAGCGCGTTTGGAATCGTGACGCAGCGCTCTTCTGCCAGATGGGACTTCAGCACCTGCTGACACATCCACCCGGACGGAGCCGTGAAACGGATACCGGCGCCGCCAAAAGCGTCTTTTTTGGCCGTAAGAAGCGTCGGGACGCGTTCCTTTCGGACCGGCGGGTAATGCTCGGGGTGCGGACACTGCGCGCAGCCCGCGGTCCACAGCGTCGGGCAGTCTACCGGGGACGTGCAGTGCCCGGTCAGCGGCCAGAAGTCGTGGATCGTCCACACGACCGGGCAGACTTCGGCGATGGCGCGGATGTCGTCGATGCCGAGAAAATTGCCGTGGGCATTGTGAAGATGGACGACGTCGATCTGCCGTTCCCGGATAAAACGCAGGATATATTGTCGGCTGTAAGGAATCGACAGGTTCTCGTTGCTGTGTCCGCGCGTGAGGACGCGGTTCAGGACGAGCAGAGGCGCGCCGTGGTAGAGGACATGGACATTGTCCGGCAGCTTTTTCGGCCGCCTGTGATAGCTGACGATCTCATGCACCTCGTGCCCGCGCCGTTCCATGCCCTGCAGGATCTGGAGCGTCACCGCCTCCGCGCCGCCGCAGAGGTAAGTTGTGTTTAAAAACAGAATCTTCATATCCTGATTATATCCGCGGAAATGGAAGAGCGCAAGGCAAAACCGCCCTTCTTGTAAAAAAGAGGGGCAGATGATACAATGAGGAAAAATAAAGCGGGAGAATGGAATGGAACAACAGTATAAGGTGCCGGTTGTGGTCATTGTATTCAACCGGTATGAGCTCGCAAAAAAGATGCTGGACCGCCTTGAGGAGCTTCGTCCGGAGCGGCTGTTTGTCATATCGGACGGACCGCGCGGAGAGAAGGATGGCGAGCGGGATAAGGTGGAGCGCGTCCGCTCCCTGTTCGAAACCCTGTCCTGGCCCTGCGCGGTTACAAGAATTTACGCGGAGACGAATATGGGCTGCGACGAGCGAATTCCGACGGGGCTCGATCAGGTGTTTGCGCAGGCGGAGCGCGCAGTAATCCTGGAGGACGACTGTATTCCGGGAAAGGATTTTTTCGCCTATGCGGAGGCGATGCTGGAGCATTACGCGGACTGCCCGGAGGTGATGATGGTCTCCGGCTCCAATCCCTGCCCGGAGTACCGGATTGAGAAGAGTTGCTGCTTTACCGCCCGGGTCTATACCTGGGGCTGGGCGACCTGGCGGCACGCGTGGAAGCACTACTGCGGCGACGCCTCGGAGTGGGAGCGAATCCAGCGGGACGGAAGCCTGGCCGCCGCCTATCCGGCGCGGGCGAGGCATTATCTGAAGAAGGAGTTCGGCTATTATTTTCAGAGAGGGAAATGCCCGTGGGACTATCTGTGGTGGATCTCCTGCCTGGGAGCGGGGGGACTCTGCGCGGTCCCGAAGGTAAATCTGATCAGCAATGAAGGTTTTGGCGAAGATGCGACGCATACGCAGGGGCGGGAGGAGTATCGTATGGAGACCTGCGAGCTGGCATTTCCGCTCGATTATCCGGAAGCGGTCGTGCGCGACAGGGAGTTTGACCGCCATGATCGCGGACTGAATTCGCCGTCAAAGCTCACCCGGCTTTTCCGGAGATTCGGGAGTCTTGTAAAATAAGGGTAAAGATGGTAAACTACCATAGAGTGCGTGTAAATACGCCGGGAGCGTTCTATGTTGAAAATACGAAACAGGAAGATGGCGTACCGGATTTTTCTGCAGGTTCTCGCAGATGCGCTGATTATCACCGCCGCGGGACCGCTGGCAATCTATATCCGTTACAATCTCTTCTTTGAGCCGCAGGCTATTGAGTTTATCGAAAATATTTTTCATTATCTGCCGGTGAATCTGGTGATCACACTGGCGGCTTTTTATGCGTGCCGACTTTATCAGGGCATCTGGAAGTATGCCAGCGCGTCCGACCTGGCCAATATTATCGTAGCCTGTCTGATCTCGACCATCACGCAGGCCATCGGGATGGCGCTCATGGGGCTGCATGTTCCGCGCAGCTATCCCTTTATGTATTTTGCGGTTCTGGTCATGGGGATTTCCGTGTTCCGTTTTATGTACCGGATTCTGGGCTACCTGCAGCAGCGGCAGCGTATCACGGCGCATGCAGGCAAGAAAAATACGATGATCGTGGGCGCCGGAGAGGCTGGCTACACGCTGCTGAAGGAGCTGCAGAGCAGCCGTTACATCGAGCAGAATGTCTGCTGTCTGATAGACGACGATTCGGGCAAGCAGGGCAAGTACCTGCGCGGCGTGCAGGTGGCGGGAACGCGCCAGGATATCTGTCGTCTCGCGGAGGAATACGACATTGACGAGATCATGATCGCGCTTCCGAGCGCGTCCCACGCTGCAGTGCAGGAGATTCTGGATATCTGCAGCCGGACGAGCTGCAAGCTGAAGGTGCTGCCGGGGCTCTACCAGCTCGTGAATGAGGAGGTCAGCGTCTCCAAGCTGCGCAATGTGGAGATCGAGGATCTGCTGGGCCGCGAGCCGGTGAATACGCAGCTGGACAGCATTATGGATTATGTGTCGGGTAAGACCGTGCTTGTGACCGGCGGGGGCGGTTCGATCGGCAGCGAGCTCTGCCGTCAGATCGCGCGGCATGAGCCGAAGCGCCTGATTATTTTTGATATTTATGAGAATAATGCCTATGATATCCAGCAGGAGCTGAAGCATGATTATCCGGAACTGGACCTTGTCGTGCTGATCGGCTCGGTGCGCAATACGCATCGGATTAACAGTGTATTTGAGCAGTATCGCCCGGAAATCGTCTACCACGCGGCGGCGCACAAGCATGTGCCGCTGATGGAGGACAGCCCGAACGAGGCGATCAAGAACAATGTGATGGGCACCTGGAAGACCGCGCAGGCGGCGGATCGCTATGGGACGCGGCGCTTTGTGCTGATCTCGACGGACAAGGCGGTGAATCCGACGAACATCATGGGCGCGTCGAAGCGACTCTGCGAGATGGTGATTCAGATGATGAACGACCGTTCGCAGACGGAATTTGTCGCGGTGCGTTTCGGAAATGTACTCGGCAGCAATGGCAGTGTGATCCCGCTCTTTAAGAAGCAGATCGAGGAGGGCGGGCCGGTGACGGTGACGCATCCCGATATCATCCGCTATTTTATGACCATTCCCGAGGCGGTTTCGCTCGTACTGCAGGCCGGTGCGCAGGCGAAGGGCGGCGAGATCTTTGTGCTCGACATGGGCAAGCCGGTGAAAATCCTTGACCTCGCGCTGAATCTGATACGACTGTCCGGGCTGAAGCCCTACGAGGATATTGATATCAAGTTCACGGGGCTGCGGCCCGGCGAGAAGCTCTACGAGGAGCTGCTGATGAGCGAGGAGGGCCTGGAGGACACGGAGAACGAGCTGATTCACATCGGAAAGCCGATCGAGTTCGACGAGGAGGAATTCGAGCGGCAGCTTAAGGAGCTGGACGAGCTCTCGCGGCAGGACAGCCCGCTGATCAAACAAAAGGTAATGGAGATTGTACCTACCTATCACGTGGTGACACAATAGAAGAAAAGAGGCGTTGCAAAATGGCACATATTTATCTGGCTTCCCCGCACATGAGCGAGGAGGGTTACGAGCAGGCGTATATCAAGGAAGCCTTCGACACGAACTGGATCGCGCCGCTCGGAAAAAATGTCAATGAGTTTGAAAAGGAGCTGTGCGCTTATGTACACGCGCAGGACGCGGCAGCGCTTTCGGCGGGCACCGCGGCGATGCATCTGGCGCTGAAGGCGGTGGGCGTGGGAGAGGGCGACATTGTATTCTGCCAGTCGCTGACCTTCTCCGCGACGGCGAACCCGATCGCCTATGAGAAGGCCGTTCCGGTTTTCATCGACAGCGACCGTGAGACCTGGAATATGTCCCCGGAGGCGCTCGAGCGGGCATTCGAGAAGTATCCGAATGTAAAGGCCGTGATTCCGGTACATCTCTACGGCCTCCCGGCTAATATGGACGCGATCACGGAGATCTGCAGGCGGCATGGCGTGCCGGTCATTGAGGACGCGGCGGAGAGCCTGGGAACCATTTATCACGGGCAGTATACCGGCACCTTCGGCGATTACGGCGTCTTCTCCTTCAATGGCAATAAGATCGTCACAACCTCCGGCGGCGGCATGCTCGTGTGCAGTCTGCCCCAGGAGCAGGCGAAGGAGCGCATGGTGAAGGTACGCTTCTGGGCGACGCAGTCGCGGGAACCGGCCCGCCATTATGAGCATAAGGAAATCGGGTATAATTATCGTATGAGCAATATCTGTGCCGGAATCGGCCGCGGACAGCTTCAGGTGATCGAGCGGAGGATTGAGCAGAAGCGCCATATTTTGGCGTATTATCAGGAGCATCTGGGTGATCTTGCGGGCGTATCCTTTATGCCGCGGCACGAGGGGGAGCGCGCGATCTGCTGGCTCAGCGTCATGCAGCTCTCCGACGACTGCCCGGTGAAGCCGCTCGACGTGATACTCGCACTTGAGCGCGGCGACATCGAGAGCCGTCCGGTCTGGAAGCCGCTGCACCTGCAGCCGGTGTTCGCAGGCAGCGATTATATTGACAACGGCGGCGTGGCGGAGTCGCTCTTCACGCATGGCGTATGCCTGCCGAGCGATACGAAGATGAGCGATGCAGATCTCGCGCGAATCTGCGAGATTATCAGAGGACTGTGGAAGTAGATGAGTTTTTACAGGCGGTACGGAAAAAGAATATTTGACCTCTGCCTGACCATTCCGGCGACGATTGTCTTAAGTCCCGTGATGGGGGTGACGGCGCTGCTGGTCGCCATGAAGCTCGGGCGTCCGGTGCTGTTCACGCAGAAGCGGCCCGGCTATAAGGAGCGGATTTTCCGCATGTACAAGTTTCGTTCGATGACGGATGAGCGGGATGAGAAGGGGGAGCTGCTGCCGGACGAGGCGCGGCTGACGCCCTTTGGTGAGAAACTGCGCAGCACGAGTCTCGATGAGCTGCCGGAGCTTCTGAATATCTTAAAGGGTGATATGAGCCTGGTGGGACCGCGGCCGCTGCTCGTGCAATACCTGCCGCTCTACAATAAGCGGCAGCATCGGCGGCATGATGTGAAACCCGGCGTCACCGGTCTCGCGCAGGTGCGCGGGCGCAACAGCATTACCTGGGAGCAGAAGTTTGAGTACGATGTGCAGTATGTAGAAAACCTTTCCTTTAAAGAAGATGTGCGCATCCTCTTTGAGACGGTCTTCAAGGTGCTGAGGCGGGAGGGTATCAACAGCGAGAACTCCGCCACGATGGAGGATTTCATGGGAACGCCGGAGGAAGAGGCATAGATGATGGAGACCCCGTATTACCTGATCCACAAGGACATGCTGGATGAGGGAATGGAAAAACTGAAAAAAGCGCTGGCAGATTACTGGCCGAATGCGGCGATCGGATATTCGTTCAAGACAAACGCGCTGCCCTGGGTACTGCAGTATATGAAGGAGCAGGGTTGCCGCGCGGAGGTCGTATCGCAGGACGAGTATGAGCTCGCGGAATATATGGGCTATGAGCGGATGATCTATAACGGGCCGGTCAAGGGGAAGGAGAGCTTCCTGCGCGCCTGCGCGGCGGGACAGATCGTCAATCTGGACGCGAAACGGGAGCTCGGCTGGCTCCGTGAGGCCTGTGCGTCCGGGCAGACTGCGCAGGTTGGTATCCGGGTAAATTTTGACCTGGAGGCGCTGTGCCCCGGCGAAGCGTCCGGCGGCGAGGAGGGTGGCCGCTTCGGTTTCAGCTATGAGAACGGGGACTTTGCCCGCGTGCTCGAGGTGCTGAGCGGGATAACGGGCGCGTCGACCGTGGGAATTCATCTGCACTGCAGCTCCCGAACGCGCAGCCTGAATATTTACCGCGCGATTGCGCAGACGGCCTGCAGGCTCCGCAGAGAGTATGATCTGAAGCTGTCCTATATTGACGTGGGCGGAGGTTATTTCGGCGGTCTTGCGAACAAACCGCAGTATGCCGACTATCTGCGTGAGATGTCGGAGATTCTGCGTGAGGAATATGATCCCGCGGAGACGATGCTGATCGTCGAACCGGGGACGTCTCTCATCTGCCCGCCGATCGAATATGTCACTTCCGTGACCGACGCGAAGGAGACGAACCGCAATCATTTCGTGGTGACGGACGGGAGCCGGATCCATGTCGACCCGCTGATGACGAAGAAGAGTTATTTCCATCATATAGAGTATGCGGGCTCAGAAAGCCAGAGGGAGTGCCTGCAGAAACAGGTGGTCTCCGGCTTTACCTGTATGGAAAATGACCGCCTTTTTGAGATCGCGGATGGCCCGGCGCTGCGCGAGGGGGATCGCATCGTCTATGAGAAGGTCGGCGCCTATACGATGTGTCTGTCGCCGCTGTTCATCAGCTGGTTTCCGGCGGTCTGGCTTGAGGAAAATGGAGCACTTCGCCTCGTGCGCGAAAAGTGGAGCGCATGCGAGTATGCGCAGGCTTCTCTCTGGAAGGAAAAGGAAACATGAATGTTCTGATACTGAGCTGTGGTACGCGCAATAAAATCGTACAGTATATGAAAAAAGAGCTGAAAGGAAAAGGGCTTGTCGTCGCGACGGACATGAGTCCGAACGCTCCGGCGCTCTATGAGGCTGACCGGCATTATATCGTGCCGCGTATGACCGCGCCCGGATATCTCGACGTCATTTATGATATCTGCCAAAAAGAGCGGATCACGGGCGTCTTTTCCCTGATTGACCCGGAGCTCTCACTGCTGGCGCAGCACGAGGCGGAATTTCGCGCGCTCGGTGTCATGGTCATCGGTTCCTCCTATGAGCTGTGTGAGCGCACGCTCAACAAGTGGCAGATGTATTGCTGGCTTGAGGAGCGCGGCTATCCCTGTGCGAAGAGCTATATCGGGCGGGAGGAATTTTACCGCGATGTGGAGCAGGGGCTTATTTCTTATCCGGTCTTTGTCAAGCCGGTGCGGGGGAGCGCGAGCATCGCGATCTCCGTGGCGCAGGATCGAGAGACGGTCGATCTTCTGTTTGACCACGCGGAAGGGCTGATGATCCAGGAATACCTGCACGGGCAGGAGATCGGCGTGGACTGCTATATCGATATGCAGAGCCGCGAGCTGATTTCGGTCTTCTCGAAGAAGAAGCTCGTCATGCGGGCAGGAGAGACGGACAAGGGCGTCTCCTTCAAGGATCCGGCGCTCTTCGCGCTCGTGGAGCGTTTTGTGCGGGAGAGCGGCTTTACCGGACAGATTGATATCGATCTTTTTGACTGCGACGGGGTCTACTATATCTCGGAGGTCAATCCGAGATTCGGCGGCGGTTACCCGCATGCGTACGAGGCGGGCGTCAACCATATGAAATACATCGTGCAGAATCTCGCGGGGCAGGCAAACGAGCCGCAGATCGGGAATTATGAGGACGGCCTCGTGATGATGAAGTACTGTGAGATCATGCTGCGAAGAGAGGAACAGAACGGATGAAAAAGCTGTGGATACTGAACCATCACTCGGGGCTGGAGGGAGACCGCCACTATGAGCTGGCGAAGGAGCTGGTGCCCCTCGGGATGGAGGTCGTTGTTTTTATGTCTTCCTTTACGCACGGAAGGGAGACCTACGCTTACGATGAGGAAGTAAAGATCCGGAAGGTGAAGCCGGGCATTACCTATGTCTTCCTGCACACGGCGCCGGCTTACCACGGGATTTCCCTGAACCGCATCCTGAATATGATGGACTACTGCCGCCTCATGAAAAAACACGAGAAGGCTTTCTATAAAAAGTTCGGCGTTCCGGATCTGGTGATCGGCTCGTCAGTGCATCCCTTTGCCTGGGAGAGTGCCTGGTCAATCGCGAAGAAAAACCGGATTCCGTTTGTCTGTGAGATTCGCGACTACTGGCCGCTGTCCCTGACGGAGATCTTCGGGACGTCCAAATATCATCCGGCCTGTCTGATGTTTTCTCTGCTCGAGCGCCGCGCGTATCGCCACGCGGACGCGATTGTCTCGACGATGGAGTTCGGTTATCGCTATCTGGGACAGTTCCCCTATGTGAGACGCGACCGGATTTACTGGATTCCGAACGGTTACCACACGGAGGAGATCGACGAGGTGCTGGCGAAGGGCGAGGTGGAACTGCCTGAGGAGCTGGATCGCTATCTCAGTGAAAACTGGTGCGCGGTCTACACCGGCAGCTTTGTCAACTCAGAGCGGCTTTTTGACATGCTGGACGCGGCAAAATGGCTGCAGGGGCAGGGAGACGACAGGATCAGGTTCGCTTTCATTGGCAATGGCTATCTGGAGGAGGACGTGAAGCGCCGCGTGCAGGAGGATGGGCTGAAAAATGTGCGGATTTTCCCGCGCATCCAGAAAAGCCAGGTCGCGGTCGCGCTCTCGAAGGCGAAGGTCTGTATTGCGGCGCTGCGGGACGACCGGGTGCTGAATGACCTGGGACTGAGTCTCAATAAGCTGAACGATTATCTGTACTCCGGAAATCCGACGGTGTTCGCCTGCGGTTCGGTCAATGTGGTCGGCCAGTCGGGCGGCGGAATCGTCGTCCCGCCGGGGAATGTGAAGGCCTACGCGGAGGCGCTGCAGCGGGTTTACCGGATGACGGACGAGGAGCACAAGGCGATGGGAGAGAGAGGCAGACGCGAGATTAGAGAGAAGTACAGCTATTCACTGCTCGCGAAACAATACATGGATATTTTTAAAGAGGTAGAGGGATGAGATACGCACTGATCGGCTGCGGCCGGATTGCAACGAACCATATCAAGGCGGTGTTAAATAACGGTCTCACGTTCGCGGCGGTCTGCGATGTAGAGCCCGCACAGATGGAGGCGCTGCTCGCGAAGCATGGGCTCGAAAAGGATGAGAGCATCGCACGCTACACAGACTACCGGAAAATGGTGGAGGAAGTGAAGTCGGAACTCGTCGGCATCGCGACCGAGAGCGGTGTTCACGCCGAGATCGCGCTGTTCTGTATCGACCACGGTGTGAACTGTATCGTCGAGAAGCCGATCGCGATGAATATGGAGGACGCGGATGAGATCGTCCGCCGCGCAGCGGAAAAGGGCGTGAAGGTCTCCGCCTGTCATCAGAACCGCTTCAATCTGGCGGTGCAGCAGACGCGTCGAGCGCTCGAGGCCGGGCGCTTCGGGAAGCTGTCCCACGGCTCGATCCATGTGCGCTGGAACCGGAATCAGTCCTATTACGATCAGGCGCCGTGGCGCGGGAAATGGGCTTCGGACGGCGGCGCGCTCATGAACCAGTGTATCCATGGCATCGATCTGCTGCGCTGGATGCTCGGCGACGAGGTGGAGGAGGTCTACGGCGTGACGCGGCAGCAGTTCCACCACTACCTCGAGGCGGAGGATGTAGGCCTTGCGGTTGTAAAGTTTAAGAACGGCGCGGTCGCGACGATTGAGGGGACGACGAACGTCTACCCGCAGAATCTGGAGGAGACGCTCTATCTCTTCGGGGAAAACGGTACGGTGAAGCTCGGCGGGAAGTCCACAAACAATATCGACGTCTGGGAATTTGCGGACGAGGAGGCCGGGGACGAGGAAAATAAGCATCTGCAGGAAGAGACCAGTAATGTCTACGGAAACGGTCACACGAGCCTCTACGCGGATGTGATCGACGCGATCCGGAATGACCGGAAGCCTTATGTGGACGCCGTGGCGGGGCGGAACGCACTCGAGATGGTGCTCGCGATCTACAAGAGCCAGAAGGAGGGCGTGCCGGTGAAGTTGCCGCTCAAGAGCTTCCGCAGCACAGACATGGCGGGGGAATTCGATGTTTAAGATTGGAGAGATAAGCGCCTGCGAGCTGGCCGGGGAGGAGTTTCCGGAGCTCGCAAGGCGGGAATTTAAGATATATGGCGTTTCCGACCCGGAAGCGCCGGAGAGTAACAGTATCATCTATGCGCGGACCGATGTGAGCGGAGACTACGCGGGCGTGCGGGAGAGCATCTTCGTGACGAAGACGGATGTGGAGCTGCCGGGGCTGCATGAGTCCTGCGTACAGATCCGCGCAGCGATGCAGAAGAGCATGTACGGCGTGCTGCTTGAACGCTTCCGTGCGCTGCTGCCCAAACCTGCATTACAGCAGCGCGACGGCAGCTTCGTAAGTGAGGATCTGAAGCTTGGTGCGAACGTGTCGATCGCACCCTTCTGTGTGATTGGGGCGGACGTCGTGATCGGCGACAACTGCCGGATCGGCGCGGGAACGGTGATCAAGGATCACGTGCGCATTGGAAACAACGTGGAGATTCAGGAGCACTGCCTGATCGGCGTGGACGACCTCAACACCTACCGTCTGGACGACGACGTATGCCGCGATCTGCCGCATCTGGCGGGGACGATCATCGAGGACGGCTGCCTCCTGCTGGCGGGGGCCGTGCTGGCCGCGGGCGATTCGCGCACGACTGTGCTTGGCAGAAGCTCGGTGATCGGACTTCTGGGCGACGTCGGGCACAACTGTGTGATCGGAGAGCACAGCTCGATCGGCGGAAAGTCGAGCATTTCCGGGCACTGCGACCTCGGAGAGCACGTCTACATCGCGCCGATGGCGGTGACGACGAACCGGATGCGTGTGGGAGACCGCGCCTACCTCGGCATCGGCGCGACCGCGATCCGGGACATTCCCGCGGATGAGAAGCAGTTCGGGAACCCCGCGCGGAGGGTGCTGGAGAAGAAGCAGTGAGTTGTGGGCTCGGCCGGAAAGACAGGAAAGCGGGAGACAGATTTTATGGTTCAGAATGTACTGGAATACCTCGAGAACAGTGCGGCAGACTGCCCGGAGAAAATCGCGTTTGAGGATGCGGAGCAAAGCTTCACTTACGCGCAGGTGCTGGAGGACGCGCGACGGATCGGCAGCGCGCTCGCGCGTGAGCTGCCGCAGAACGCGCCGGTGCCGGTGCTGCTGGAGAAGGAAGCCTTTACGCTGAATGTATTTCTGGGGGCAGTCTGTGCGGGCTGCTTTTATACTCTGGTGGAACCGGAACAGCCGACGGAGCGGATTCTCTCGATCCTGCGGACACTGGAAGCGGGGCTGCTCGTCACGGACCGGAAGCTCCTTCCGAAAATCGAGCAAATCGGTTTTGAGGGAAAGATTCTGCTGACGGAGGAGCTCGCGGAGACGGAGCCGGACGAGGGGCTGCTTGCGGAGCGCAGGCGGAATTTCTGTGACGTCGACCCGCTTTATACGAATTTCACCTCCGGTTCGACCGGGGTGCCCAAAGGGGTCGTGGTCTCGCACCGCTCGGTCATCGATTTCACGGAGCATTTTACCCGCATCTTCGGCTTCGGCCGCGACGATGTGATCGGAAATCAGGCGCCCTTCGACTTCGACGTGTCGGTCAAGGATATTTATCCGGCGCTGAAGACCGGGGCGACGCTCGAGGTGATTCCGAAGAAATATTTTTCCATACCGAAGAAGCTGCTCGATTTTCTGGATGAGCGGAAGGTGACGAGCCTTACATGGGCGGTGTCGGCGCTGTGCGTCATCTCGATGCTGAAGGGCTTCCGCTATAAAGTGCCGGGGAACATCTGGCGGGTGCTGTTCAGCGGCGAGGTGATGCCGGTGAAGCAGCTGAATTACTGGCGGTCCTATCTGCCTGACGCGCTCTACGCGAATCTCTACGGGCCGACGGAGATCACCTGCAACTGTACGTATTATGTGATAAACCGGGAGTTCTCGGAGGAGGAGAGTATCCCGATCGGGCGTGCCTTTCCGAACGAACGGGTCTTTTTGCTGGATGAGGAGAATGCCCTTGTGACGGAGGCCGGAATGCTCGGGGAAATCTGCGTGTCCGGCACGGCGCTGGCGCTCGGCTATTATCGGGAACAGGAGAAGACGGACGCAGTCTTCGTGCAGAACCCGCTGCACGCGCGCTACCGGGAGCTGATTTACCGCACCGGAGACCTCGGACGCTACGGCGGGGACGGGGAGCTCTACTATGTGACGCGCAAGGATTTTCAGATCAAGCACATGGGGCATCGGATCGAACTCGGAGAGATCGAGACGGCCCTGCAGGCGCTCCCCGGCATTGCGCGGGCCTGCTGTGTTTACGATGAGCCGAATACGCGGATCATCGCCTTCTATGTCGGAGAACCGGACGCGAAGGAGATCATCACGCGCTTGACAGAACGGCTGCCGCGGTTTATGATTCCCAGTATATTTCGGCGCGTGGAGGCGATGCCGCTCACGAAAAACGGCAAGATCGACCGGAAGGCGCTGATGATACAACTCTGATGAAAAAGGAGCTTACGATAGACAGGATGAAGCTTTCAGAACTGGTAAAGACGCTGGGGACGCCCTCCTATGTGTTCGATACAGATATTTTACAGGAGCGCGTGCGGATGGTCTCGCAGAAGCTCGCGCCGGCGAAGCTGTGCTACGCGATCAAGGCGAATCCCTTTCTCATAAGGGCGATGGACGCGCTGGTGGATCGCTATGAGGTCTGTTCCCCGGGCGAGTTCCATATCTGTGTGAAAAATGAGCTGGACATGGAGAAGATCGTGCTGTCCGGCGTCTACAAGGCGGAAGCGGATGTCCGATACGCGATGGAGCAGGGCGTCCGGCACTTCACCGCGGAGTCCGTGAGCCAGTTCCGGCTTATACAGAGCTGCGCGGACAAGCTTGGCAAAAAAGTGGATATCCTGTTGCGCGTGACGAGCGGCTGTCAGTTTGGCATGAACGAGGAGGACGTTCGCTCGCTGCTGCGGGAGAGGGAGCAGTATCCGCAGGCAGAGATCGTCGGACTTCAATATTTTACCGGTACACAGAAAAAGCAGATCAAAAAGATCGCGGCGGAGCTTCAGTATATGGAGGACTTCATCCGGCGGCTTGAGGCGGAGGAAGGTTTTGTCACACGGACGCTGGAGTACGGACCGGGACTGGGCGTACCCTACTTTACGAAGGACGATTTCGAGGAGGACGAGCGGCTGCTGGACGAGTTTGCGGCGCTCTTTACGGAAGAGCGGCCCTATGAGCTGGTCTTCGAGATGGGACGCTATCTTGCCGCCTCCTGCGGTTACTATATGACAAAGATTGTCGACCAGAAAAAGAACGATGCGGTGAACGTCCTGATCGCGGACGGCGGTATCCATCATGTCAACTACTACGGACAGAATATGGCGATGAAGACGCCGGTTCTGTCGTATTTCCCGCAGCATCTGCTGCAGGGTGAGGAAGAGGAGTGGACGGTGTATGGCGCTCTCTGTACGACGGCGGATATTCTGTTGAAACGATTGCCGCTCGTGGACGCGAGGGTCGGCGATTATCTGGTCTTTCACAATATCGGCGCTTACGCGGTGACGGAGGGCATGTATCTTTTCCTGAGCCGGGATATGCCGAGGATTTATCTGTACAGTGAGGAGACAGGGCCGGAGCTGATTCGTGACACGCTTGAGACCTGGAAATGGAATACATAAGATAAAAAGCGAGAACGATGCTGGAGAAAGAAAGCCTGAAACGATATAAACTGATTTTGCTGAGCATCCTGCTGTGGGGGCTCTGCGCGCATGGAATGACCCTTTTCAACAAATACTCTTTCCATGACGATTCGTCGCTCTTTACCCTGGGCGGCACATATTACCTGGGTAGATGGATGCTGGGAATCCTTGGGGATCTGAATACCTGGCTTTTCGGCAGCACTTATTACAGTCTGCCGCTCTTCAATGGGATTCTGACCATCCTCTTTATCGCACTTTGTGTGATGCTACTGGCGGATTTCTTTGAGATCAGAAATCGCTGGCTGCTGGTGGCGCTGAGCGGCGTGCTGGTCGTCTTCCCGATGGTTACCAGCGGTTTTGGCTATATGTTTACGATCCCCTACTATTTTCTGGGCACTCTGCTGGGTGTGCTGGGTGCCTGCATAAGCTGCAGGGCGGAGAAATGGTATTTTTATCTGGCGGGACTTTTCCTGATCGCCTGCGGAGTCGGCACCTATCAGGCCATGATACCGGTGTTCGTCAGCATCATCCTGTTCAATGCGCTGATGCAGACGGTGAAAAAAGAAGGAACACAGTGGAAGGATTTCTTTTATATTGCCTTCCGGAGCGTCATCTCCTGCGGGGGCTTCATGGCGATTTACTTTGTGATCATGCGGCTGTCGCTGATTCTCACGGGCAATACGCTTTCCGATTATCAGGGCATCAGTACGATGGGGGCGACATCCCTGAAGGGATATATCAAGAGGGCGCTTATCGCTTACCGGGAGTTTTTCTGCCCGACGGACGGTATAAGCGCGAACATGTATCCTTTTTCCACGGATAAGGTGTATCGGCTGCTTCTGTTTCTGGCGCTGATCGGGACCGTGAAGCTGCTGCAGGCCTGCTGGAAAAAGAGCCGGATGCTCTGCCTGCAGGCGCTGCTCTTTGTACTCTGCATTCCGCTGGCAGTGAATTTTATTTACATCATGTGTGATTCCGGTACGGTGGATTCGCTCATGGTGTACGGCCAGGTCATGTTTTATGTGTATTTTGCCTGGCTGGCGCAGTCCGGCTATCTGCCGCGGCTGTGCATCCGGAAGCTGGGAGAAAGGGCAGGGCAGCTCCTGCCCGCGCTGGGCGTGTGTCTGCTTCTGCTGCTGAATGTGATGTACATACGCTTCGACAATATCTGCTATCTCAAGGCGGAGGTTATGCAGTCGGAGGCCATCAGCTACCTTACCGTGCTGGCTTCGCATATCAAGAGCGTCGAGGGCTATACAGACGAGACGCCTGTAGTGTATGTGAATGAATTTATAAAATACGATTACACAACAGGCAGCATCAGCCTTCCGGAATTTAAGGAAATCAAGCTTATGCCTTATGACGGCAGCAGTATTCTGAACGATTATGCCTGGCGCACTACGATGAAGATATGGTGCAATTTCGATCCGGTGACGCTCGATGCCTCTGAGTATGAGATCCTGCCGGAGGTGCAGGAGATGCCGGACTATCCGGATTCGGGATCCATAAAGATGATTGACGGTGTCATCGTAGTCAAGTTTTAGATTAGAGGAGAAGAAAAAGAATGAAGGAACTGATGGAGCTGCTGGCTGAGCTGAAGCCGGAGATTGATTTTGAGACGGAAAAGGAGCTGATCGACGGCGGCGCCCTTTCGTCCTTCGACGTGATCACGCTGATTGCGGAGCTGGAGGAGCGCTATGCGGTGGAAATCCCAGCGGAGGAGATCGTGCCGGAGAATTTTAATTCCGCCGAGGGCATCTGGAGCCTGATCGAACAGCTGAAGGAGGATGCATAGGATGCAGTTTCGAGATTTGAAGAGTCAGTACAGAGCCCTGAAGGAGGAGATGGACGCGGCGATTGAAGTCGTCCTCGACTCCTCAGATTATATCGCGGGAGATCAGATCGACGAGCTTGAGCGGGATCTGGCGGATTATATCGGAGTGCGCAACTGTGTGAGCTGCGGAAACGGAACGGATGCGCTCGTGCTGGCGCTGAAGGCCTGGGGCGTCGGCAGCGGCGATGCGGTCTTTGCGCCGGATCACACCTTTTTCTCTTCAGCGGAGTCTGCGGCTTTCGTCGGTGCAACGCCGGTCTTTGCGGACGTATCGGAGGATACCTTCACAATCGATCCGGAGAGCCTTACCCGCGTGATCGAGGCGGTCGCCCTGGAGGGAAAGTTAAAGCCGCGGGCGATTGTCGTGGTCGATCTCTTCGGCCTTCCGGCGGATTATGAGCGGATTCGCGAGATCGCGGACCGCTACGGACTCTATATTCTGGAGGACTGCGCGCAAGGCTTCGGAGGCGTCTATCATGGGAAACAGGCCGGAAGCTTCGGCGATATTTCCACGACTTCCTTCTTTCCGGCGAAGCCGCTGGGCTGCTACGGCGACGGCGGTGCGGTGTTCACGGACAATGACGAGTGGGCGGCGCTGATTCGCTCCATGCGGGTGCACGGCAAGGGCAGCAGCAAATATGACAATGTACGGATCGGCATGAACTCCCGCCTCGACACGATTCAGGCGGCGGTGCTGCAGGTGAAGCTGAAGGCATTTCAGGAGTATGAGCTGGAGGATGTAAACAAGGTGGCCGCGCGTTACACGGAGGTGCTGCGGGACTGCGTGAAGGTGCCGCTCGTGCCGGAGGGATACTATTCGAGCTGGGCCTCCTACAACATTCTTCTGAAGGATGAGGCGCAGCGCGACGCAGTGCGCGTGTATCTGCAGGAGAACGGTGTTCCGACGATGATCTACTATCCGAAGGGACTGCACCAGCAGAAGGTCTTCGAGGAGGTCTGCCGCTACGGCGAGAGCCTCGCGGTGACGACGGATATCTGTAAGCGCACGCTGGCGATTCCGGTATCGCCGTATCTCTCCGGGGAGGATCAGGATCGCATCATTCGTCTCATCCGGGAAAAGACAGGGGCGGACGCATGAACATACTGCTGATCTCTTATGATTATTATGCATATGACGGACGGCTGCGCGAGCTGATCTGGGCGGCGAAGGAGCTCGGGAGAGTGACCTATATCACCCGGGCGTCCGAGGGTGAGGAGCCGCAGGAGGCTCTGCATATCCTCTATCCGGATCACGGTTACAGTAATTTCATCCTCTTCGTGATGCAGCAGATCCAGCGGGTCGGCGCGCAGGATGTGATCTTTGCTGATAACCGCAAGGGCATCATCCCGGGCGTGATCGCGAAGAAGATGACGGGCGCACGCTATATGGTGCAGGACTGCCGGGAGCTCTATGACCGCAAAAGCGCGGTCGGCATTTCCGGACGGCTCGGCTGTATGGTGGATAAGCTCTTCACACGGTGTTCGGACGTGGTCATCGCGGCGAACGCTTACCGCGCAAAGATCATGGTGAAGAAATTCCGGCTGAAAGAGGAGCCGCTGAACTACGAGAATATCCGCAGTCTCCGCTATACCTCGCAGGAGAAGCGCGAGCTGGTGGAGCGGGAGTACGCGGGCTTCTTCGCGGAGAAGAAATTCCGCATCATCTCCACGGCGGGCTGCGATATGAGCCGCACGACCGGGAAGATGATCGAGGCGATGAAGGGACTCGGGGAGGATTATGAGCTGCTTCTCGTCGGTGAGAGCGAGGAGGAGGACGAGCTGATCGCACGCGGTATGATTCAGGAGTCCGGGCTTACCAATGTGAAGATTTTCCCGCGCATGGACCAGGATCATCTGAAATATTTTATCGGACACAGCCAGGTCGGCATGGTGACCTATCACCAGCGCGACCTGAACAATAAATACTGCGCGAGCGGGAAGATCTACGAATTTCTGTTTGAGGGAATTCCGGTCGTGACCTCCACGAATCCGCCACTTAAGGATTTCTGCGAGAAATACAAGGTGGGACGCGCCTCCGACGACTACGAGGCCGCGATCCGCGAGATCGCCGGGAACTACGCGCGCTGGATGGTCGCGGTGGAGCGCTTTGTGAGCCGCGTGGACGTGGAGCAGAACAATCACGCCCTGGCGGAGCAGATCCGAGAGCGGCTGAAGGAGAAGACGAGATGAGAAAGGTGATGCTGGTGTTCGGGACCAGGCCGGAGACCATCAAGATGTGTCCGCTGGTGAACGAGCTGAAGACGCGGCCGGGCATTGAGACCGTCGTCTGTGTGACCGGCCAGCACCGGCAGATGCTGGATCAGGTGCTCGAAGCTTTTTCGGTCGTGCCGGACTATGATCTGTCGATCATGAAGGAGCGGCAGACCCTGTTTGATGTGACGACGAATATTCTGAACCACATCCGGGAGGTGCTGGAGAAGGTCGCGCCCGATGTGGTGCTGGTGCACGGCGACACCTCTACGACCTTTGTGACGGCGCTCGCCTGCTTTTACCTGCAGATCCCGGTCGGACATGTGGAGGCGGGTCTGCGCACCTACAACATCTACTCGCCTTATCCGGAAGAATTTAACAGGCAGGCGGTCAGTATCATTTCACAGTATAATTTCGCGCCGACCGAGCTCTCGAGGCAGAACCTGCTGCGGGAGGGGAAGAATCCGGACACGATCTACGTGACCGGCAATACGGCGATTGACGCGCTGAAGACGACGGTGCGGGAAGACTATACGCATCCGGAGCTCGAGTGGGCGGCGGGCAGCCGTCTGATTCTGATCACGGCGCACCGCCGCGAGAATCTGGGCGAACCCATGCAGCATATGTTCCGCGCGATTCGTCGTGTCTGCGACGAGCATCCGGATATTCGCGCGATCTATCCGATTCACATGAATCCGGTCGTGCGGGAAACCGCGAACGCGATTCTCGGGGACGACGAGCGAATCCGGATTATCGAGCCGCTTGACGTGCTTGATTTTCACAATTTCCTCGCACGCAGCTATCTCATTCTGACGGACAGCGGCGGGATTCAGGAGGAGGCGCCGTCTCTCGGAAAACCGGTGCTCGTCATGCGCGATACGACCGAGCGCCCGGAGGGAATTGAAGCCGGTACACTGAAGCTGGTCGGCACAGACGAGCGTGTGATCTATGATAACTTTAAGCGTCTGCTCGAAGACCGGGCGGCCTATGAGGCCATGAGCACCGCGAGCAACCCCTATGGGGACGGCTTCGCGAGCAGGCGGATTGCCGACATTCTGGAAGGGAAAGCATGAATTTATATCTGCTGGTATTTTTGCTGCTGGCGGCGGGAGCCGTATTGGAACGTTTCCGCCCGCAGTATAAAAATTACATCTATGGAGTGTGCTGGGGGCTGATGACCGTGCTCCTGTGCCTGCGCTATGGGCAGGGTACGGATTATATCACTTACGAAGCGATCTACAACTCGATCCCGCTGGTCGTCGATTTCTCCAGCGGTTATTTTTTCGGCGCGTCTCCGGAGATCGGCTGGCGGCTTCTGTGCGCGCTGTTCCGCGCCTTTGGCGCGCCGTTCTGGGTCTTTACGGCGGCGCTGGGACTTGCGGAGATGCTGCTGCTGCACCGGGTGCTGACGAAATATACGGCGTTTCGGACGGCGGGGCTTTTTCTCGCTTATCCGGTGCTTTTTATCGTATATATGCTGTCGGGCCTGCGGCAGGGCCTTGCCATGTGTCTGTTCCTGGGGATAGCGCTGCCGTTCTATCTGGAAAAGCGCTGGCTCGCGTATATTGTGAGTATCCTGCTCGCGTCGAGCTTCCATAAGGCAGGCTATATCTGGCTGATATGCCGATCGTATATTATCTCTCGACGAAAATCATGCTGGTGCTGGTCGCGCTGTCCGCGGCGGTCGGTCTGTTTTTGCAGATCCCGGCTGTGAGGGCCTGGATCCTGAAGACATTTCCCTCCTATCATCTGTGGCAGTTCCTGTATATGGGGGAGATCAGCCGCTTTGCCCTGGCGGAGCGCCTGATCAGCTGTGCGGTGCTGACAGCGCTCTGGTTCTGGCTGCGAAAAGCCGGGGAGGAGCTGGAGCAGTCCACTGAGTTGCTGCTGAAAGCCTATCTCTGCGGCCTGTGCCTGTATCTGCTGCTGATGCAGAACAGCTACTATGCCAGCCGTTACGCGGCTGTGTTCAAGGTGCTTGAATGTGTGCTGGCGGTTCGCCTGCTGATGAAGGAGCGAAAGACGGCGAAAGCGGCGGCTGTGTTTTTCTTCGGGCTTACGCTGTTCATGGGACTGAAAAATATGAATGCGATGATCCGGGAGGGATTTTACGATTCTGCGCAGGTAAATCTCCTGAATTTTCCGTATGTATCCGTATTTCAGCAGGATCGGATCAATGACTATACCGCCTATGAGGAAAAGTATCCGGGGATTCTGGAAAGTCAGATGGAGGATCAGGAGCTGTGGCTTCTGGAGGACGGGACGGAGTGAAGAGCGATGCGGTTTGAAATTTTGCTGACCGCCCTGCTGTTCTTCGGAGGGACATGCCTGACGGGATATGCGGTGCGGCGCCTGTTAAAGCTGAAAAAGGAAGGAATCGTCTGTTCCATCGTAGTGGGCGCGCTGTGCTGGTGGGCGCTGATGGAGCTGATTCTCGTGCCGATGACCATGAAGCTCGCGAGCTTCAGCAGCTTTGTCGTCGTTTACAGCGCGGCGGCGATGCTTTTCGCGCTGGCGGGTCTGTTTTGCTGGCGGGATATTCTGGATGATTTAAAGACGTTTGCAGAAAACTGGAAACAGTATCTGACGCTGGGGCATCTTGCGGCGCTTCTGCTGATTGTGTTTGAACTGTGGTTCCTTCATCATCACATGTATCTGGAGTGGGACGATACTTATTATGTAAACCTCGCGAACGTGGCGATCTCCTCGGACAGAATTTACTGGGTTTATCCGGAGACCGGCACGCTGGTGGATTTCGACAAGCGCTATGTGCTCTCGCTCTGGCCGATTTTTTACGCGTGGCTCTCGAAGCTGACGGGCGTGGCGGCGACGGTGATGGCGCACACGATCATGCCCTGGCTGATGATTCCGCTTGCCTATATGGTCTATATACTGATCGGGAAGCGGCTCTTTGAGGATAACGTGCAGCTGCAGGGAATGTTTCTGGCGTTCGCTGTTCTCGTCCATCTCTATATGAGCGGGGAGCACACGACGGGGCTGAGCTTTCTCACCATTACGCCGTGGGTGGGGAAGGGTATACTGGCGGCGATTATACTTCCGGCACTCTTTTACTGGCTTCTGCGCGCGATGCGGGACGGAGGCGCGAGGAACTGGATTATGCTGGGGGTTACGGGCCTGGGGGGCTGCCTGACGTCTTCCATGGGAATTATGCTCACGCCCCTGTTTGTCGGTATAGCGGTATTTCTGCTCACGCTGCAGAAGAGACAGATTCGTTACCTGGCATACGGGATTCTCTCCTGTCTGCCCTGTATTCTGCTCGGACTCTATTATATTCGCCTGACACATTAAAGGAGGTACGGCATGCAGGAATTCCTGGAAATAGCAAAGACAGATTTTCTGGCAACCTTTGAGGGCGCGTGGATGCTTCCGCTCCTGCTGCTTAGCTGTGCGTTGATTCTGTGGAAAGAGCCGGACCGGACGAGGAAGGTTCTGCTCGGGGCGCTGCCGCTGGCCGCCATGATTGTCTACTGGCTTCCACCGACCGGGATGCTGCTCATGAAGCTGCTCGGGGAGAATGTCTACTGGCGCGTCCTCTGGCTGATTCTGATTGCGGTGACGGTTCCCTATGCCCTCTGTCTTCTGCTTCGAAAGTGCAGCGGACTGCGCAGGCAGGCGGCGTTCCTCGCGTGCCTGGCACTGGTCGTTCTGTGCGGGACTCCCCTGCTTACTTCGGAGGAATTCCTGGATTCCGCGAATGAATATAAGATTCCGCAGTATGTGATCGATGTCTGCGAGCTGCTGCCGGAAAATATCCACGCGATGGTCTCGAACCGGCTCATGCCCTATATCCGGCAGTACGACACCAGTATTACCCTGGAGTTCGCCCGCAATGATTATCGCTATCTGAATCCGGGCGAGGCGGACGATGACGAGGTTGGCCAGATGTATCTGGAAGTGCAGAAATCTGAAATCGATCTGTCGGTGCTCGCGCCGACGGCGAAGGCTGAGGGCTGCACCTTCCTGGTCTTTTCCAGTACGCGCACCTATATCGGCGAATGGGAAGACTACGGTTATGAGAAATACGCCTCGACGGAAGATTTCGATATCTTTGTGGACATGGACTATGAGGAAGGGCAGGATACGAGAAAGTGGGAGGACTGAGAAAGACGGCTCTGCTTCTCGGCATCACGGTCTTAAGTCTGCTGGCCGGTGAAGCTCTGAGGCATTTTATGGAGCCGGGACAGACTGTCTGTATCAATGAAATCTGCAGCAGTAACAAACGCGTGGCGGCAGATTCCTATGGCGAGTGCAGTGATTATATCGAGCTTTACAATGCCTCGGACAGCCCGGTGTCGCTGTCCGGCTGGTATCTGTCGGATGATACGGAGGACCGGAAGAAAGCCGCGCTCCCGGATGTTACGATTGAGCCGGGGGGCTATCTCGTCCTTTTCGCGAACGGACGGGACGACAGCGAGGACTCATTGCCTTTTAAAATCAGCGCCGCCGGGGGAGAGACCATCCTGCTGACAGATTCGGAGGGAAATACGATGGACTCTGTGGTGGTGCCGGAGCTGAAAGCGGACACGGTCTATGCGAGAAGCTCTGACGGTTCCGATACGTGGGCGGTTCTGGAAGCATCCCCGGGCGTGTCAAACGACGGGAGCGCTGTAGCGCGGGAGGCGACGCTCGAGGAGCCGGTCTTCTCCGTGGAGGGCGGCTTCTATGACGAGGCCTTCTATCTGGAGATTCAGGCGAAAGAGGGCGAGACCGTCTACTACACGCTGGATGGCAGCGAGCCGACGGCGCAGTCGGAGGTCTACACAGAAAGTATTCTGATCGAGGACGCCAGTGCGAATCCCAACGTATACAACGCCATTCAGAATGTGACGACGGACTGGCTCGATTACACGCCGACGGAGGAGAATGTGGACAAGGGCACGGTGGTTCGCGCGATCGCTGTGGATGAGGACGGAAATTTCAGCGAGATTGCCACGGCCACCTACTTTGTCGGGCTGGACGCCTACGAGGACGCGGACGTACTGTCCCTGGTGGCGGATCCGGAGGAGCTGTTTGGCGAGGACGGCATCTATGTCACGGGAAAGGAATATGACGAGTGGTACCTGTCCGGCTCTGAAGAGGAGGAGCCGACGCCGAACTATGAGCAGAAGGGCGCTCTGTGGGAGATCGACTGCAATCTGGAAATGTTTGAGTCCGGCGGGAGCGTGCTGAACCAGTCGGCCGGTCTGCGGATACAGGGCGGTTCTTCCCGGGCGTCCGCAAAGAAGCGCTTCAGCGTTTACGCGCGGGAAGAGTACAGCGGCAGCGATTATTTCGACTATGAAATCCTGGAAGGGAAGCAGCTGCACTCCTTCGCGCTGCGGTCCGGCTTCGCGAATGTGGCGATGCAGGAGCTGGTGGAGGAGCGGAGCGTCGGCACGCAGTCTGCGCGGGAGGTGGTCGTCTTCCTGAACGGAGAATACTGGTACACGACCTATATCCAGGAGAAATACAGCAAATATTACCTCAGCGAAGAGTACGGCGTCGATATGGAGGATGTGGCAATCCTCCGGAACTACTCGGTGACCGGGAGCTCGGACAGCTCCATGGAGGCCGAATTTGCCGAACTGATGGCCTTTTTTCAGAGCGGGGATTTCTCCACAGAGGAGGCCTTTGAGGAGGCCTGCGAAAGGATCGATATGCAGAGCTATATCGATTTCATGGTTACCAACATTTATCTGTGCAATATGGACATGTCCGACCGCTACAACCAGCTGACATGGAGAACCTGTGAGGACGATGGGACGGAATACGGGGACGGGAAATTCCGCTGGCTCCTCTATGATCTGGACTATGTGGAGACGAATCATCTGGATTTCTATGAGGTCGACAATATGGCGGAGCTGAACTCCTTCACTGCGCCGATCCGCTTTGACGTGAACGGTTCGTCGATGGACGAGATGATTCTTTTCAGCGCGCTGCGCGATAATGAGAGCTTCCGGGAGCAGTTTGTCACCTCCTTCCTGGATATGGCGAATACCTGCTTTTCGGTGGAGCATGCGACGGAGGTGCTGGAAAAGTGGGGCGAGGACATCCACTGGCACGATGATTTTTTCCTGCTCCGTTTTGACTACGCGGCGGAGTACCTGGCGGAGGAATTCTCGCTGACAGGAACGCTGGAGGAACTGACGCTTTCAATCAATGATACCGGGGGAGGGAGCGTGCAGCTGAACACCTGCACGCCGGATCTTTCGGACGGATCCTGGAGCGGGAAATATTATACGGATTATCCGGTCACTCTGACGGCAGTGGCGGCGAGCGGCTATCGCTTTATCGGCTGGACCGGCAGCTTCACGGGCAGCGAAGAGACGATCACGGTGGATCTTGCCGGAGGCGGCGCACAGATCGAGGCCGTGTTTGAAAAAATCGAGTAAACACGGCGAGGAGGGAAAGAGAGTATGAGCAGAATATGGAGAAAAATACAGGGTGTCAACGGCTTGATTCTGGGCGTTTATCTGCTGATCGTGGCTGCCGTCAGCCTTTACTACGCGCTCGCGGGAGTCTCCGGATTATCCGGCAAAATCAAGCTGGCGCTGATGGCGATCGGCTGCCTGATTGCGATTCTTGTCGCGCCGCTTATCATTCGCGGGATACAGAAGATCCCGCCCAGTGTTCTCGAACCGACGGCAATGAGTCGGAAGAAACGAATCGGCTTCCTGTGCGGAGTCTGGATCGTATCCTTTCTGGTGTTGCTGCTGTGGTACATCGGCTTTTATCCGGGCGTCATTATTTTTGACACGGTGGAGCAGCTGCAGCAGGCGCTCAGCGGGAGCTATAACGACTGGCATCCCGCCCTGCACACGCTTCTGACCTTTACGCTGCCGCTTGCGCTGACGAACGGCTGGACCGGCTCCATCGTCTTCTTTCAGATCCTTTTCTTTGCGACGGTGCTGAGCTATCTGTATGCCGTGCTTTCAAAGCTGGTCAATCATAAAATTGTGCTCGGAATCATCCTGTTTATCCTGATCAATCCGATTACCGGAAAGATGAGCGTGCATCCTCTGAAGGATACCTCGATGGCGCTGTGGGGTACGCTGCTCCTCCTGTATGCGCTGCAGACCTGTTACTCTCATGTGGAGTGTATGAAGAGAGTTTGGCATAAGCTTCTGTTAGCAGTCGTATTTGTGATTACCAAACTGGTGCGGCAC
>JAJQCG010000018.1:35634-53278 GCA_021202815.1 Lachnospiraceae bacterium
GCGTACTTTTGTCCGTCAGAAATCTGAAGGGAAATCTGAAGGTGCTTGTCCTGATCCTTCTTCTGACTTTGGGTGTCAGGGGACCGCTGTACAGCGCGTTTGAGGTGGGCTCGCCGGGCGCGAGGCATATGGAGACGCTGGGCTGTCCGATGACCATTATCGGGAATGTGGCGATCGAGCATCCGGAGGTGCTGGATGAGGAGACGCAGGAGTTTGTCTATGCGATCGCCGATCAGGAGACCTGGGAGACTTACTATACCTGTGGAAGCTTTAACAATCTGAAAAGAAGCGGAGAGGCGGATCTCACGGTGATCGAGGAGACCGATGTGCTCTCGATTCTGAGGATGACGGCGAAGTGCGCGATCAAGGCGCCGTCGTCCGCGGCGCAGTCCTTTCTCACGTTGACCCGGATGGTCTACTCGCTGGACGGAAACAGCTATTTTTATGAGATTCTGGAGGAACCGGATGAGTTCGGGGTTGAGTACGCGGGAAATCAGACGCTGCTGAACGCGCTGGAGGCTTACTGCAAGGTATTTTATAACAGCCCGCTGAAGTATCTCTTCTGCTATATCGGGGTTCTGGATCTGCTTGTACTGGTCTGCGTGTGCGGGAGGGTGAAGTTTGGCAGCCTTGACGATGGGAAGAGAATTCTGCTGTGCGTTTCCATTTTTACTTATAATTTTGGAACCATGCTGTTCCTCACGGGAAGGGACGACCGTTTCTTTTACGTGACGTTTCTGATCACGCCGGTACTGGCGGTGGCTGCCCTCGTAAAGGAAGCGCCGCTCAGTGAAGCCGCCGCTTCCGCACCTGGTCGATCAGTCGCTGACCGAAGATCCGTTTGAGCCCGAGCTTCAGGTAAAAGGAGCACTCGCGCAGGGCGCGGGAGGGAGTGAGCCGGAATACACCGAGCTCCTTCTGCATTCTGCGCTGTTCCCTGTACGCGCGCAGCTTATTTTTGTCTGAGAAACCCGCAATCTCGTAGACCGCGACCGGCGTCCGGCGATACGTAAAGACCCTTCCGTCCAGATACAGGCGCAGAAAGAAATGGTGGTCGGCGCAGATCTGATAGGAGAGGTCGAAGGGCTTTTCCAGCAGCAGCTCCCGTTTCACGAAGGCGGACTGGTGGCAGAAGGGCATCTCCTGCGTCAGCCGCTCCAGGGGAAGCGCGGGATAAAGCTTCTGCCTGCCCTGGTAGACGCAGATGGTATCGCCATAGAGGATCTGCGCGTCCTCCCCGACAGGGAAAAGCTCCGGGAGAATATGGGGGGAGACGAGCAGATCGCCCGCGTTCAGAAACAGGATCCACTCGCCGGTCGCCAGCCGCGCTCCCTTGTTCATCGCGTCGTAAATCCCCTGATCGGGTTCGGAGACAAAGCGCAGCGGAATGTCTCTTCCGGCGAATTCTGCTTTCGCTCTCGCAAGAAGCACCGCTGTCCCGTCGTCAGAGGCACCGTCTATAATCAGATATTCAAAATCTGTAAAATCCTGTGACAGTACATTTTCCATAGTAGCCTGCAGTGCCGCCGCCGCGTTTCTGCAGACGGTGATGACAGACAGTGTCGGAGCAGCCAGAACGATCGCCTCCTCTTCCTTTCATTACGGATTATTATAAGGGAAGGGGGAGGGTTTTACAAGCCGTCTTGTAAAAACATGTTGAAAGTGGTAAAATACAATAGATTATGTTTACGAGGTAGTGTTTTCCATGGACAAATACGACCAGTTCAAGCGCCTGCTCCGGCTTGGAATCGCGGGGCTGGAGATATTGATAGAGACCGCCTTTTTCGCGGGCGTCTGGTATGCCATTTACAATGAACGGCGCTGGGCGGCCTTCGAAAACAAGGGAAATCTGATGATGATCGGATTTTACGTGTTTTATCTGATCGTCTTTATTTATCTGTACGGCGGTACGAAATACGCATATTATACAAAGGGACAGCTGATCCTGTCGCAGACGCTGGGTTCGGTGTTCGCGAATGCGGTGATGTATGTCCAGATTATCATGGTGTTCGGCCGTTTCCCATTGCCAACGGCCTGGCCGATGGTCGTGCTCTGCGCTGTCGATCTCGTGGTCGGCGTTATCGTGAACCAGCTCTCGGACGGGATGCTGCGGTGTCTGTTTCCGCCGAAAAAGCTGCTGCTGGTCTGTGATCCGCAGTACCGGCAGGATCTTATAAAAAAGCTCTCTGTGCGGAAGGATCTTTATGAGATCACCCGCTGTGTTCCGACCTCGGAGCCGCTGGTCGGCCTGCAGCGTGAGATACAGAGCTGCGACGCGATGATGCTCTACGGGCTGGACGAGCAGAAGCGCAATATTCTGATCAAATTCTGCTACGAACAGTCGATCCGCGTCTATATCGCGCCGGAGATTTCAGATATTCTGCTGCGCGGCGCGGATCGCGTGCACTCCTTTGACACCCCCTTTCTGCTGCTGCGCAATGCGGGCCTTTCCTTTGAACAGCGCATTGTGAAGCGCGCGATGGACATCGTGATTTCCGCGATTCTCCTCGTGATCGCGTCGCCGTTCATGCTGCTGACCGCGATCGCGATCAAGGCGGAGGACCGGGGACCGGCGCTCTATAAGCAGGAGCGCGTGACGATCGACGGAAAGAAGTTCTATATCTATAAATTTCGCAGTATGGTCGTGGACGCGGAGAAATATGGCGCGCAGTTTTCCACGAAGAATGACAGCCGCATCACGAAGGTCGGGCACTTTATCCGCGCGACCAGGCTGGACGAGCTGCCGCAGCTTTTTAATATTCTGAAGGGCGATATGAGCATCGTCGGACCGCGCCCGGAGCGCCAGCAGTATATCGAGGAGTTCTGCCGCGAGACGCCGGAGTTTATCTACCGGCTGAAGGTGAAGGCGGGGCTGACCGGCTACGCCCAGATTTACGGAAAATACAATACGACTCCGCTGGACAAGCTGAAGCTCGACCTGATGTACATCGAGAGCTATTCGATTCTGTTGGATATCCGGCTGATTTTCCTGACCCTGAAGATCATGTTCACGAAGGAGAGCACGGAGGGAGTGGAGGACGGACAGAACCATGCGTAGATTCTGGATTTTCAATCATTATGCGACAACTCCGAAGACCGGACCGCTGCTCCGTCACTTTTATTTTGCGGAATATCTGAAGGAAAAAGAGATCGAGACGACGGTTTTCGCGGCGAACGAGCTGCACCAGACCGGCGGCACGGTCGATACGCAGGGCGCGCCGTATCTCCGAACGACAGAAGAGGGCGTCCCCTTCGTCTTTGTCCGCACCAGCAAGTACCAGGGAAACGGTCTCTCCCGTGTAAAAAATATGCTTTCTTTCTTCTTTGGTCTGCTGCGCATCAGCGGGAAATATGCGAAGCAGTACGGAAAGCCGGATGTGATCATGGGTTCGAGCGCCCATCCGCTGACGAGTATCGCGGGGATTCTGATCGCGAGACGCTTTCACGTTCCGGCGATCGTCGAGGTGCGCGATCTCTGGCCGGAGGCGATCTTCTCCGTTGGCAAGCTGAAGATGAACAGCCTGCTGGGACGGATCCTGAGTGCCGGGGAGAAGTGGATGTACGTCCATGCGGACGCGATCGTCTTCACGAAAGAAGGCGATGTCGATCACATCAAGGAGATGGGCTGGGATAAGGAGCATGGCGGAAAGATCGATCTCGGGAAGTGCCATTATGTCAATAACGGCATGAATCTTTCCGATTTTTATACGAGCATCGAGCGTGACATTCTGCCGGACGCGGATCTTACGGATGAGAGCTTCCGGGTGACCTATACCGGCACGGTGCGGCCGGTCAACAATGTCGGCAATCTGCTCGACACGGCGAAGCTTCTGAAAGAGTATAAGGATATCCGTTTCCTGATTTTCGGCGGCGGCAGCGAGCTTGAGACGCTGAAAAAGCGCGCGGCGGACGAGAAAATTGACAACGTGCTCTTCAAGGGCTTTGTCGAGAAAAAGTATATACCCTATATCTTAAGCCGTTCTTCGGTCAATGTGCTGAACTATTCGCAGTCCAACTACAACTGGTCGCGCGGAAACAGCTCCAATAAGCTGTTTGAGTATATGGCGAGCGGGAAGCCGCTGATCTCCACCGTGCGGATGGGCTACAGCATTCTGGACCGCTACGAGTGCGGCCTCTCACTCGATGAGTGCACGCCGCAGGCGCTGGCGCGGGAGATCCTGCGGATCCACGACATGCCGGAGGAGAATTACGCGCAGATGGCGAGGAACGCGCGGGAGGGCGCGAAGGATTTTGACTTCCCTGTCCTGACGGAGAGGCTGTACCGGGTGATTGAGAGTGTCCTGTAAAATCAGAAGATATTACGATACATTAAAATACCTGAAGGTGGGTCAGATCGCGTATCTGGTGAAAAACCGGCTGACGCGCGGAAAGGCCGCCGTGACGACGGCGTCTGCGCCGAACTGCTGTCCGCTGCCTCTGTGGTGGGAGGAGCTGGACGCGGACCCGCTTTACCTGCGGCGTTTCGACGCGGAGGCGCTCCTGCAGGGAGATCTGACCCTGCTGCATGAGTCAAAGGACGCGGCGGGGGAGCGTTCTCATCTCTGGAATTTCAATCTGCATTATCTGGAATATCTGATTCCGCTCGCGGCGGCATACCGGAGAACCGGCGAGGAGCGCTGGTACGCCGGTTTTAAGAATGTCTGCCTTCGCTGGATGCGGGAAAACAAGGAAGGCCGAGGGGACGGCTGGCATCCCTACACCATTTCGCTCCGCCTGACAAATCTTCTGATCTGCATGGACGGTTTCGGGGAGATCCTGCGGCAGGATGAGGAGTTCCTGCAGGAGCTTGAGGGCAGCATGTACGCGCAGTATCTGCATTTACAGTGCAGTCTGGAGCGCCACCTCCTTGCCAATCATTATTTTGAAAATCTGAAGGCGGTGCTGCTGGGGAGCCTTTACTTTCAGGAGGAAAGCACCTATAATAAATACTGGACTCTTCTGAGACGGGAGATAACAGAGCAGATCCTGCCGGACGGCGTGCATTATGAGCGAAGCCTTATGTATCACAAGATTATTCTGGAGGATCTGATGCGCGTGGCGGGAGTCCTGTCCGGAAGGGATGAGGAATTTTCCGGAGAACTTAAGAGGACGATGCAGCGCATGGCGGACGCCATGTATGCGCTGGAACAGGGGTTTGGGCGCACGCCGCTTTTCAACGACGCGGGCGACAATGTGGCGCGGCCGATGGAGTGCCTGCTGAGAAGCCTTCGGGAGCGCTTCGGCATTGTGCCGGCGCAGCCTGCGAGGAGGGCCTTTCCGGATGCCGGATATTACTATCTCGCGGGCGGCGACGTCCGGATTCTGCTGGATGCGGGGCAGATCGGCCCCGGCTTTGCGGTGGGACACGGGCACTGCGATGCGCTGAGCTTTGAGCTTTCCCTGCGGGGGGAGCCGTTGTTTGTGAATGCCGGGACCGGTCTTTACCAGGGAGCGCAGCGCTCTTATTTCCGGAGTACCGCAGCCCATAATACCGTCGTTATCGACGGGGAGGAGCAGTCTGAGTGTTGGGGTGAGCACCGGGTGGCGCGGCGGATTTCAGATGTTTCGGGGAGCTGCGGGGACGGCTGGACGGAAGGAAGCCTGACGACCGCCGCGGGGAAGCGGCAGAAAAGGCGCATCGAGCTGGATGAAAGCAGCGGTGTAAGGATTCTTGACACGGCGTGCGGCCATGCGCAGGCCTACCTGCATCTGGCGCCGGGCTGGGAATATGATCTGCAGGGACACAGGATTCTGCTGAGAAAGCGTCCGGGGGCACCACAGGGCATCATCACAGTGAGCGAAAACGACGTTCTGCGGGTTCACCGGGACGGAAACCTCGCGCTCTACGCGCCGGAGTTCGGGCAGATCGTAGAAATACAGACGCTGGAAATCTCCTGGGAGGGAGACGGAACAGCGCATGAGATCAGGATAGAATTTCCGGAGCAGGAGTAGAGCGGAGGCTTCAGGCTGCCGCGGGTTTTGCCTGTAATCGGACAGGGAATACAAACAAGGAGAGAATGACGATGATCAACGTAGTTGGACTCGGCTATATTGGCCTGCCGACGGCTCTGATGTTTGCCGCGCACGGCGTGGAGGTTGTCGGCACAGACTACAACCGTGAGCTGGTGGAGACGCTTCAGGCGGGCAGGACGACCTTTGAGGAGGACGGCCTTGACGAACTCTTTGCGGAGGCCGTGAAAAAGGGCATCCGCTTTTCCCACGAATATCAGAGCATGGACATGTATATCGTGTCGGTGCCGACTCCCTACGACAAGGCGAGCAAAAAGGTGGACGCGAGTTTTGTGGTCGGGGCGGTGAAGAATGTGATGGAGGTCTGCCCGAAGGGCGCGGTCATCGTGATTGAGTCGACGATTTCCCCGGGGACGATCGACCGCCATGTGCGGCCTGTTGTGGAGGCGCAGGGCTTCACGATCGGCGAGGACGTTCATCTCGTCCATGCGCCGGAGCGCATCATTCCGGGGAATATGGTTTACGAGCTGAAGCATAATTCGCGGACGATCGGCGCGGACAGCCGCGAGGTCGGCGAGCGGGTGAAGGAGCTGTACGCTTCCTTCTGTGAGGGAGAGATTGTCGTGACAGATATCCGTACCGCGGAGATGACGAAGGTCGTGGAGAACACCTTCCGCGATATCAATATCGCTTTCGCGAACGAGCTGGCCAAAATCTGTCGCTCCGACAATATGGACGTCTACGAGATTATCCGCATCGCGAACAAGCATCCGCGCGTGAATATTCTCTCGCCGGGACCGGGCGTGGGAGGACACTGCATTTCCGTCGATCCCTGGTTCCTGGTCGGCGACTATCCGGGACTTTCGAATATCATTCTGGCGGCCCGGAAGATCAACGACTCCATGCCGGACTTCGTGCTGGAGCGGATTCACGATATCATGAAGGAAAACGGCATCGACGATGTAGGGCGCGTGGGTCTCTATGGGCTGACCTACAAGGAGAATGTCGACGACACGCGGGAAAGCCCGACGCTGCAGATGCTGGACAGTATGGAACGCCATCTCACGGGCGGAAAGATCAAGGTCTATGATCCTTATGTGACGAGAGATATCGTTCCCAATCAGTATCATGATCTGGATTCCTTCCTGGAGGCCGTAGATATGGTGGTATTGCTGGTCGGGCATGATGAGATTAAGGAACAGATAGAAAAGCTGCAGGGCAAGGTGATTCTGGATACCAGGCATATCTGCTTCCTGGAAGGGGTTTACCGTCTGTAGGAAAAGGGACATAGAATGGAAAGAAAGATTGGAAAGTATGATCTGGGCTTTTTGACTCTGCTTGTCGCCGTGCTGTTGATTCATCTGTCTAGAGTCAGACTTGGATATGCAGATATGGATGAAAGCTTTTATCTGACAGTGCCATACCGCATTCTGCAGGGAGATTCTTTCCTGGTGGATGAATGGCATCTGTCCCAGCTGGTCGCTTTCCTCACATTGCCACTGCTGAAGATCTATCTGTTGATTTTCAGAAGTACAGAGGGAATCTATCTGGCGTTTCGCTATATCTATCTGGCGGTGCTGACATTCTCCGCGGCGCTGTCTTACGTGCTGCTGCGGGGCCGGGATAAGTTTCTGGCTGCTGCATCGAGTCTTCTGCTTGTGCTTTTTGTCCCCTTTGGTCTCAGGACGATGGGGTACAATCAGCTGGGGCTTCTCGATGTCTGGATGTTTGCGGCGGTCATGCTTACCAATACGCGCCACTTTCAGATAAGGTATATCGCGGCAGGTTTTCTGCTGGCAGCTGCTGTGCTCTGCAATCCCTATATGGTAATTTTATATCTGCTCTATGCGCTTGCCTGTCTGTGGAGACGGAGCAGGGAAGACGCTTTTGGGCCAAGGGCGTTCGGATGGCTGACAGTGGGCTGCGCCATTCCCTGTGTACTGTTTTTCACATTTCTGCTTTACAGAGCTTCTCCGGGGAAGGTTCTGGAGAATTTGCCGTATATTTTTCAGGATCCGGCTCATGTTGCCAAGTCTTTCGGGAGTTTCTTCAGCCCGATCGTGGAGTTTGTCATCTGGTTCTGGCCGTATTTCGTCCTGTGCATGCTGGGATTTCTGGCTGCGTTCGCGCTCCGGAGATTTCGGAGGGTGATGTTTCAGCTCATGGCTCTGCTGCAGTTTGTGCTGTGGGTGCTCCTGCGTTTATTCAAGTCGAATGGAGTGGGAAAACATGCGATTATGCTGCCGCTCACGCTGCTCGGACTTATGGCCTTTCTGCTGACGGAGAAAAAAAGCTGGGATCTGTTCTTAAAGGGTTGGATGGTGGGAATTATCTATGCGGTATGTATGAATCTGAGCAGCAACCAGGGAATTTATGTGATCTGTAATGCCTGTGCGATTTCTACCGGTTTTTCGCTGTTCCTGATCAAGGATTATCTGGACGAGGATCCGGAGTGGAATCACAGAATGTGGTGGCTGACATCGCTGATCGTGCTGCAGCTGCTGGCAGAGGTATGGATCAATATGGCAACGGTTTTCTGGGAGGACGATACGTCTTCTCTGACGGCGCTGATCGAACAGGGCCCGCAGAAGGGAATCTATACGACAGAGAGAAAAAAGGAAATCTACGATATTAACTATGAGAATCTGCAATCGCTGGGGGATCTGTCCGGGAAAAATTTTGTGTGTTTCAATTACTTTCCCTGTGCCTATCTGATTGTGGAAAATGCGCGAAACGGCGGTTTCTCCGCCTGGCTGGCGGAATCGGAAAACCTGACCGGCGAGCGTGCGGAACGTTTTCAGTGGTATTACGAGCTGCATCCGGAGAAGGAGCCGGACGTAATCTATATCGATGTGGAGTCTTCCTGCACCTGGTCGGATGAAGAGTGGGAAGCATGGTGTGAGGAATATCATTATACAAGAGAAGTGTTCGAGCGGGGTGGCAGCGTGCTGTACCGGCAGGGTTCATAAAACAGAGAGGAAAGTCGGATGAAACAATTATTCTTGAATGTCAATGATGGGAGCGTGCGGCTGCTCGATCAGCCGGCGCCCACGGTGAAGGAAAACATGGCGCTGGTCGAGAGCCTCTATACGGTCGTCAGTGCGGGCACGGAGCGTGGCCTGACTTCTTTCGGTGGAAAAAATCTGGTGCAGAAGGCGCTGGAGCGTCCGGACCAGGCGAAGAAGGTGCTTGATAAGGTCGTCTCGGACGGACCGCTGACTGCGCTTGAGAGTACGTTCAACAAGCTGGCGGAGCCGATGCCGATGGGATATTCGGGCGTTGGCCGCGTCATCGCCTGCGGGCGCGGCGTGACGGAAGTGCAGGCCGGGGACCTGGTCGCGATGGTCGGGACGGCCTACCACTGCGAGATCAACCGGGTCAGCCGGACGATGCTGACGAAGCTGCCGGAGGAGCTTACGGATTATCGGCAGGCAGCCTTCTGCGCGCTCGGCGGTATCGCGCTCGAGGGAATCCATCAGGCGGAGGTCGTGCCGGGAGAGACGGTGGCGGTCATCGGACTGGGTCTCGTCGGTCAGATCGTCTGCCGCATCCTGAACGCTTACGGCTGTGATGTGATCGGTTACGACGTTGTGGACAAGAGTATGGACGGCACGCGCCTGCTGGCCTTTATCGATTCGAACGATGACGGCGCGGCGGATATGACGAAGTCGCTGACGCGCGGGCGAGGCGTGGACAAGGTGATCATCACGGCGGCGGCGGACTCCAACGCGCCGATGGATCTCGCGGCTGCGATCGCGCGCGACCGCGGTATCATCTGCATGATCGGGGTGACGCAGATGAACATCGACCGCAGGCCCTACTATGAGAGAGAGCTGACATTCAAGATTGCGCGCTCCTACGGCGCGGGACGTTATGACTCCACCTACGAGGAGCAGGGCATCGATTATCCGATCGGCTATGTGCGCTTCACGGAGGGCCGCAATATTGAGGAGTTTATGCGTCTGCTCGCACAGAAGCGCGTCGACGTGTCCGACCTCATCACGCATGAGATTCCCTTCGAGGACGCGGCGAGGGCCTACGAGATGATCACGAAGAACCCGGATCATGAGCGCTACATCGGCGTTCTTCTGAAATATGAGGAGAATCAGGAAAAATGGAAGGACACCGTCGGAAGCGTGGCGAAGGAAGCCGTATCCGGCGATGAGATCCGTCTCGGACTGATCGGCGCGGGCAATTTTGCGCGCAGTACGATGCTGCCGATCATGAAGGAGAGCGGAAAATTTGCGTTCCATGGCCTGGCTACGACCGGCGGAGTTGGCGCGGCCCAGGCGAACGCGGAAACGCCCTTTACCTATACGACGAATAATTATAAAAAGCTGTTAGAGGATCCGGACATCGACCTGATCGCGGTCTCCACACAGCACGGCAGCCATGCGAAATTTGTCGTCGAGGCGCTGGAGGCAGGTAAAAATGTATACTGTGAGAAGCCGCTCTGCCTTACGCTGGAGGAGCTGGAGAAAATTAAGGCGGCTTACGGGCAGTCGAAGGGCGAACTCTTTGTCGGCCTTAACCGTCGCTATGCGCCGCTTGCCCGGCAGCTGAAAAAGGAGATGAAGACCGACCAGATTCCGGCGGTCTATGATTTCATCGCGAACGCGGGATTCATCCCCCAGAAGCACTGGGTTCACGACGAGGCCGCGGGCGGCGGACGGATACTCGGCGAAGTCTGCCATTTTGTCGACCTGATCCAGTATCTCGACGGGAGCGAGCTGCTTGATCTTACTGTAACGGCGGCGAAGAATGACGCCTATCCGATGAACGACAACGTGCTGATCACGCTGCGCTTCGCCTCGGGCGCGGTCGGCAATATCGTCTACTCCTCGATGGGTTCGAAGCGCTATCCGAAGGAGCAGCTCAGAGTCCTCTCGAACGGCATGGTCTGTGAGCTGGACAACTTCATCCGCCTGCGGAAATTCGGCTCCTCGAAGACTGCGTCGCACCAGCTGAAGCAGGATAAGGGAATCAAAGCAGAGTACGAGTATATTTATCGCGTCCTGAAGGGAAAGAAAAAGAACGCCGCGCTTGCGGACGCCTTCCGCGCCCAGGAGCTGCTGATCCGCGCGATGCAGAAGGTGAAGGAAGCATGAGAATCCTGGTCTACGACACGGCGGCGGACAGCGGCGGCGCGGTGACGGTGCTGGAAAGCTTCTATGAAGAGTTCTCAAAGGATACGAAGAATCGTTATGTCTTTGTGCTGGGACGTTATGAGTTGCAGCGGACGGAGAATATCCGGGTGCTGTGCTATCCGTGGGTGAAGAAGAGTCCGCTGCACCGCCTGTATTTCGAGTGGTTCAGAGCGCCGCGTATCATAAAAAAATACCGGATTGACCGCGTGCTCTCGCTTCAGAATATCACGCTGCCCCGGGCGGGCGTGCCGCAGGATGTGTACGAGCACAACGCGCTGCCGTTTTCGGAGTACCGCTTTCGCCTGCGGGACGGCTACCGGCCGTGGCTGACACAGCAGCTGCTCGGCAGGATGATGAAGCGCTCGATTCGCCGAGCCCGGAAGGTCATGGTGCAGACCCGCTGGATGAAGGAGGCGATCGTCCGGCAGTGTGGGATTCCCGGGGAGAAGGTGGAGGTGAAGTTCCCTGCGGTGGAGATGCTGCAGACCGAAGCCTGGCAGTTGGATAATGCGTGTCCGGCCTTTCTCTATCCGGCGAACGCATCCGCCTACAAGAATCACCGCACGCTGCTTGCGACCTGCAGGCTTCTGAAAGAGCGGGGTTTTGGCGATTATCGCATGATCTGGACGGTGACCGGGGAGGAGAATGACGGAATTCGCGCGCTCCGAAAGACAGCGGAGCAGGAAAAGCTGCCGATTGAGTTTCGCGGCCCGGTGCCGCGCCGCGAGCTCTTTGACCTCTATGCCTCGTCCGTCCTGGTATTTCCGTCTTATGTGGAGACGGTGGGGATGCCGCTTCTGGAAGCGCAGTCCGTGAAAGCGCCGCTTCTTGCTGCGGACTGCCTCTATGCGCGGGATATCGCGGGCGATTATGAGCGGGCGGAATTTCTGCCGGTATTTGAAGCGGAGGCCTGGTGCGCCGCGATGCAGAAATGGCTTGAAAAATAGACCAAACTGGTATATATTAGAGTCAGTTTATACGATCGAAAGGATGGTTCAAATATGGCATTACTGAAGGAATGGCAGAAGATTGCCTACGATGAGAAGAAGGACAAGGGTCTGCTCCGGAAATTCTGGGACGATTATTTCCTGCTCGAGAAGGGCGTCTACGAGCAGCTGCTCGCGGAGCCGGATGTCGAGGTGAAGGGCACGGTAAAGGAGCTCGCGGAAAAATATAAGCTGAGCGTTCTGGAGATGACCGGTTTTCTCGACGGCATCAATGACAGTCTGGTGGAGCCGAATCCGATCGAGGAGATGGAGGAGGACACGGTCGTCAGCCTGAAGTTTGACAAAGAAAAACTCTATAAGAACATGGTTGAGGCGAAGGCGGACTGGCTCTATGAGCTGCCACAGTGGGAGAGCATCTTCGATGAGGAGACGAGACACAGGCTCTACATGGAGCAGAAGAAGTCCGGGACGATCGTAAAAGGAAAGAAGATTGGCCGCAACGATCCCTATCCCTGCGGGAGCGGAAAGAAGTACAAGCAGTGCTGCGGGAGGAAAAAGGCATGAAAATCACTTTGAAGGATGGTTCGGTTAAGGAATACGCGCAGCCGATGTCTGTGATCGACATTGCGCGGAATTTAAGTGATGGTCTGGCGCGCATGGCCTGCGTCGGCGAGGTGAACGGCGAGATCGTCGACCTGCGCACGGTCGTGGAGGACGACGCGCAGGTGAATATCCTCACCGCACGGGACGAGGCGGGTCTGGCGGCGCTGCGTCACACGGCAAGCCATGTGATGGCGCAGGCGGTGCTGCGTCTCTACCCGGGTACGAAGCTGGCGATCGGCCCCTCGATTGCGAACGGCTTTTACTACGATTTTGAGTTTGAAGAGCCGCTGACGAGCGACGATTTCGAGAAGATCGAGGCGGAGATGAAGAAGATCATCAAGGAGGATCTGCCGCTCGAGCGCTTCACGAAGCCGCGCGAGGAGGCGATTGCCTATATGCAGGAGAAGGGTGAGCCCTACAAGGTTGAGCTGATTCAGGACTTACCGGAGGACGCGGTGATCAGCTTTTACAGCCAGGGCGAGTTCACCGATCTCTGCGCGGGACCGCATCTGATGAGCACAAAAGGCGTTGGCAAGGCCTTCAGGATCATGAGTCTTGCGGGCGCTTACTGGCGCGGCGACGAGCACCGTCAGATGCTGACCAGACTTTACGCGACCGCTTTCGCGAAGAAGGACGAGCTGGAGGCCTATATCACGATGATGGAGGAGGCCAAAAAGCGCGATCACCGGAAGATCGGCAGGGAGCTCGGGCTCTTTATGATGAATGAGGCGGGCCCCGGCTTTCCGTTCTTCCTGCCGAAGGGCATGGCGCTGAAGAATACGCTGCTCGATTACTGGAGACAGATTCATAAGAGGGCGGGTTATGTGGAGATCTCCACGCCGATTATCCTGAACCGGAGCCTCTGGGAGACCTCCGGACACTGGGATCACTATAAAAATAACATGTACACGACGGTCATCGACGAGGAGGACTACGCGATCAAGCCGATGAACTGCCCGGGCGGCGTGCTGGTCTACGCGTCTGAGCCGCGGTCCTACCGCGACCTGCCGCTGCGCATGGGCGAGCTCGGTATTGTGCACCGCCATGAGAAATCCGGTCAGCTCCACGGTCTGATGCGTGTGCGCTGCTTCACGCAGGATGACGCGCACATCTTCATGACGCCGGAGCAGATCAAGGACGAGATCAAGGGCGTCGTGGCGCTGATCGACGAGGTCTACTCGCTGTTTGGCTTTGAGTACCATGTGGAGCTCTCGACGAGACCCGAGGATTCGATGGGCAGCGATGAGGACTGGGAGATGGCGACGGAGGGCCTGCGGAGCGCGCTTGATGAGCTGCAGCTTCCCTATGTAGTCAATGAGGGAGATGGCGCCTTCTACGGACCGAAGATCGATTTCCATCTGGTGGACTGCATCGGCAGAACCTGGCAGTGTGGCACGATTCAGCTCGACTTCCAGCTGCCGCAGCGCTTTGAGCTGGAGTACACGGGCGCGGACGGCGAGAAGCACCGCCCGATCATGATTCACCGCGTGGTATTTGGCTCGATTGAGCGCTTTATCGGCATCCTGACCGAGCATTTTGCGGGCGCTTTCCCGACCTGGCTCGCACCGGTGCAGGTGCGTGTGCTGCCGATTTCCGACAAATACATGGATTACGCGAAGAGTGTGCGGGACAAGCTGGACGCTGCAGGCATCCGTGTGGAGCTCGACACCCGCTCTGAGAAGATCGGCTACAAGATTCGCGATGCGCGGAACCAGAGGATTCCTTACATGCTGGTCGTCGGCCAGAAGGAGGAAGAGGATGGATCCGTGTCCGTCCGCAGCAGAGCCGGGGACGAGGGTGCGAAGGCGCTGGACGCGTTTATCGGAGATATTTTGAGAGAGATTGAGACAAAGGACAACGGCCTGACAAGAGGAAACGAGGAATGAAGGAGAGAAGAGCGGAGCTGGATATGATTCGGATCATCGTCTGTTTTCTGGTGGTGCTTCTCCATGTGGCGAGTTATGGGATGGAGGCGAAGAACCCGGCGACAGCTGACTGGCTGATTCGCGATGCGGTGGTGTCGCTGGCCCGTTGTGCGGCGCCGCTCTTTTTCATGCTGAGCGGAGTGCTCTTTATGGAGAAAGAGCTGTCGATCGGACAGCTCTTCCGGAAATACATTGCGCAGATCGCGCTTGCCTGGCTGCTCTGGTCGGCTTTTTATGCCGCGATCGATGTGATCGCGTATCTGGGGAGCGGAGATGACCCGGCGGGCTATTTCCTGACAAAGCTGCTGAGCGGACATTATCACCTCTGGTTTTTGCCGTCGCTGCTGGTCGCCTATCTGTTTTCGCCCCTTCTGCAGAAGCTGATGAGCTCCTGCACGGCGCAGGAGCTGAAATATCTGGCGTTTGTGATCCTGGTGGGGGTGATCGGAAAGAGTACGCTCGATCCCTTCCTCGGCGGGAATGCGGCGTGGGATGGGTTCTGGGATAATTTTGCGATTCCCTTTGCCTGTATCGGCCTGCTGTACTTTGTGCTGGGATATTTTCTGTACCGCTACAGGGAGTGCATTTCAGCGGGGAAAGCGTTTTTGCTCTATTTCCTTTTTGCCCTTGTGATGATCGCGATCAACACGGTCTGCGCGTTCCGGAGCGGCGCGCATTCCACCGCGGGCAACGGATATCTGACCCTGTGGGTTGTACTCTCGAGCGCGGGGATGTTTATGTTCCTGCTGCAAATCCTTTCCGAATGGAACCCGGGAGAAAAGACGGCGGCGCGGCTTCAGAGCCTTTCCTCCCATACATTCGGGATTTACCTTGTACACACGCTGTTCATCAAGCAGGTTTTCCGCAGGCTCGGCCTGACGCAGGATCGTTTTCCGGCGCTTGTGTCCATCGTGCTGTTCTCGGTGCTGACCTTCGTGCTGAGCTATGTCGTGGTGTGGGTGATAAAGAAAATCCCTGTACTGGGCCGCTGGGTGGTGTAAAAGCCGGGAATTTTTGTTGTAAAAATTTGTTGACAACAGAGCGTACTTTTGGTATGATAACCTGGTCGGTTGAGAGACCGGCGGATATGGCGAGATAGCTCAGCTGGCTAGAGCACGCGGTTCATACCCGCGGTGTCGAGGGTTCGAGTCCCCCTCTCGCTACTTGAGGCTTCCTAAGAGATTAGGGAGCCTTTTCTTTCAAAATAAAACTGGAGGGCTTTGCGATGCGGGTTGGCATGGGTTACGATGTGCACCGCCTGGCCGAGGGCAGGGAACTGATCCTTGGCGGGGTGAAGATACCATATGAGAAAGGGCTGCTGGGTCATTCGGACGCGGATGTGCTGCTGCACGCGATCATGGATGCGCTGCTCGGCGCGGCGGCGCTCGGCGACATTGGAAGGCATTTCCCGGACACGGATCCGGCCTACGAAGGGATTTCCAGCCTGAAGCTGCTCGCGCATGTGGGGGCGCTTCTGGAGGAAAAGGACTATCAGATTATCAATATCGACGCGACGATCATCGCTCAGCGGCCGAAGATGGCGCCCCATATTCCGCAGATGGTGAAAAATGTGGCGGAGATGCTGAAGATCGAGGAAGATCAGGTGAACATCAAGGCGACGACCGAGGAAGGACTCGGGTTTACAGGCAGCGGCGAGGGTATCTCTTCCCAGGCGATCTGCTCCCTGATGCCGATCACGGCCTACATCGACGAGGAACGGAGCCTGCAGGGCGGCTGCGCGGGGTGCCAGGGATGCCGGAGATAGACTGGGGAAAAGCGCTACTTCGCTATCTTCCCGCGGAGGAGAAGGAATCTACCCGCTCTCTTTATGAGGCGGCCTTCCCGGAGGATACGAAGCGTTTTGTGGATTTTTATTATCAGTACAGGACGCGGGACAACGAGATCCTGGTGCTGGAACAGGACGGAACGGCGGTATCCATGCTCCATCGCAATCCCTACACGCTGATTGTGAACGGCTATGAGCTGCGCAGCGATTATATTGTGGCGGTGGCGACGCAGAAAGAATTTCGCCATCAGGGCTGTATGCGCGCGCTGCTTGAAAGGGCGCTCCGCGACATGGCGGGGCAGGATATGCCCTTCACCTTTCTGATGCCGGCGAGCGAGAGCATCTACGCGCCTTTCGATTTTGTGTGGATCTGTCCGCATACAGCGCTCCCGGCGCATGTCCTTCGCATGGACGCGGACGCGCAGAACCGTTATCTGGCGGCCCGCTACCAGATGTTCTGCAAGCGGGACGCGCGTTATCTGGAGAATCTCAGAGAGGAGCAGAAGGCGGAGACCGGTGAGGCTTCCTCCGGGAAAGTGCCTCCTTTTATGGCACGGATCACGGACGTACGGGGTATGCTTTCCCTCGCGGGCAGCCGCGAGGAGCGGAAGCTGTTTCTGCACGTAAAAGACATGATTATCGAAAAGAATGACGGGTATTTTCGCTGGATAACAGAGCCGGATAAAAGCCGGGCCGAGAAGCTCGGTGGCGCGCCGGAGCGCGTCGATCTCGAGCTGAGCGTCGGCGAGTTGGCCTCATTGCTCTTCGGCAGCTTCCGGATCTGCCTGAGTGAGTTTGTGTAGTGTCTGTTGGAAGCGTGCGTCGTTCTGCTGCGCGGCCTCCTTCAGGACAGCATCGTAGCCGGTGAGCGCCGCGAAGGGGGAAAACTGCGCCGCCCGGTCGTGCATGGACATGTGCGGCCGTGTTCTTGACACGTGGTGGGGCAGATCGAGAATATCCTGATAATCCTGTATACTTCTTCTGACCATTTTTCGCTCCTCTATTTTCTGTGGCCGCCGACCTGCGCGTTGCGCTCCCGGCCGGTCGCGCCCTCCTCCAGGTTCATCCCCTTGAGCAGGGCGTTCTTCCCGAATTTCTTCTGAATTTCCAAGACCGCTTTCTGTCCGCGCTTTTCGCGCTCAAGCTCCGCCTGCTCCTGCGCGCGCTCCTGTTCCAGCGCCGCGTAATCCGTGAACAGGTCGAGCTGTTCCGGCTCCGGGGGACGCAGCAGGTCTTCCGGGGCGACATGGTTGGAGGCGTCGTACG
>JAJQCG010000218.1 GCA_021202815.1 Lachnospiraceae bacterium
GATTCAATCGCTATGGATTTTTTAGGTGTTCAACTTCATTTTACAATCGACCTTTCAGAATTTGAAACGATTTTACAAAAAATTTATTTGTATAAACGATCGGATTGTAGTACGATAAACCACACAGGCGGTGGTTTCGGCAGAGGAGCCAGCCTGTCCCTGATATAACAGTCGGTCAACCAATCCTGTTTTCTGTTTTTCATCCGTATTCCGGACATTTCAGAATAACATGAAAAGTAAAGAACTTGTACACACATAAGAAATAAAAAGCAAAATCCATTGTCTGAGGGCTTATTTTCTGCTATAGTTGGGACAGGTAAAGGTTTTTTCTGCTGCTTGCGGAAAGGACAGAGTTTGAAAAGAGAAAACCAAAATGCAGTGCCGAAGGTGCAGAAGGCGAAGTCCGGAACTTCATAGCATGAAGATGCGGCTCTGAAGCTCATGATGCAGTTTTTTGCAGATGAGATGCTGCCATATCTAGGGATTAGCGGGAAGGCAGTCGCCGCAGCGCCGACGGAGACGGTGAGGCTGGAGCTTCATAAATCCTATGAGGACTTCAATCTGATTATGGAAGATGGAAGCTGGAAGCATTTTGAATTCCAGAGCAAAAATGGCGGTCTGAAAGATCTGAAACGCTTTCGGGTTTATGAGGCAAACGCAAGTTATCAGTATAAGGTTTCCGTTACAACCTATGTATTGTTCTCCGGTAGAATCAAAAGGCCTGAGACAGAATTCACGGAAGGAATCAATACCTATCGGATTCAGCCACTTATTATGCAGAACCGGGATGCGGAAAAAGAATTTGCCGGAATTCGCGAAAAAATACAAAAGGGAGGGAAGCTGACAAAGGCGGATCTGGTACCGATGGCATTGACCCCTTTGATGGGAGGAGAAATGACGCAGAAGGAAAGAATTATGGCGTCGCTCGAGATCCTTCGTGAATATGGAAACGTGGAAGTGGGAGCGCAGGATCGGGACTGCATAGAAAAGCTGGAGGCAGTGATTTATACGATGGCGGAAAAGTTTTTGGACAATCTGGACATGGAAGACGTGAGGGAGGGAGTTGCGATGACAAGACTGGGACAAATGCTTGTAGAAGAAGGACGAGAGGAAGGACGAAAAGAAGGAATGAAAGAGGGCGAACAGTATACACTGCTCGAAAGCATCCGCAGTCTGATGGAAACGCTGAAATTGTCTGCAGATCAGGCAATGGAGGCACTGAGGATTCCGGCTGAAGAGAGGGAGAAATACCGGGCGATGATCTGAGGAGAGATTTTTTCTCTCTATTTCATCCCGGTGATCCGGCAGACAAGCTGTGCGAGCGTCTGTGTGCTGAAGGTGGCCCCGGGGATTTCCGTCGCGATCATGAGCGCAATCACTGCCCTGCATGACCGCGACGCTGCGGACAGGCGACGAATCTGTGCGGATACATCGGAGCACTGCATAAAGAATCTGGCTGCTATAGGAAACGAGGGCATGAAAAATATGGATGAAGTCCTCCTTACCATGTGGCGTCAGCAAGATATCGCCGGAGCAGAAAGGTACAAAAATAAGGAAAGGTGTAAATATTTACTACACGTGTGACATCTAAGCTGGCAAGCTAAAAGAAGCCGGGGAGTTCACAGAAGACTTCAGTTTCCCGGAGCCTGGGCTGCTCCCCCGCCGCCGGGCTGCCCAAAACCTCCGCCGCCCGCGCCGGAGGGGCGGTCATCCGACGGAGTCTGTGGAGATGGATTGCCGTCCGGCTGCGTGGGCGCTGTCCCACCGGCGCCCGGCTGTGACGGAGCCGTTTCTTCCGCGTCCGGCACAGTGTCATTAGAACTATGACTGTCCGGCGCAGTCAAATCGGAGCTTCCATTGTCCGGCGTCGCCTCACCGGAACTTCCGCTGTCCGGCGTCTGGGACGGCTGCGTGTCACTCGTAGTCTGTGCGCCTTCTGTATCCTCCAGATTATAATACGCTGTCCCTTCGCAGGACGGGAGCTGCACGGACAGATCCGTCCGCGTATGCGTCCTGCCGAAAACGGAATCCGGCAGATTGAACCAGGCGTAGGTCAAAGACGCGGCGTCGTCCCAGGTCAGATCCACATTATAATAACCGTCTGAGAGTTCCACAATATTCCACGCGTGATCACCCCCTGCATAACCCACACAATAATATGTCGTAATGTCGAGCTCCTGCATAATATACTGAAAAGCGCGCGCATATCCGGCACAGACAGTTCTGCCCATCACCAGCACACTGTAGGCGCTCTGGCTGTAGCTGTCGCTCACACTCTCATCGTAGTCGGCAAGCGCGATAACCGCGTCATGGACGTATTTTTCTTTTTCATAATCGCTCTCCAGCGTCTCCGCGTAGCTGATGATCTCCTCCGCAGCGGAGTCAAATGCCGTCTTTGCGGTCGTGAAATCGTCCGCCGTGTCGTTGAAGCAGAGCGTGATCTGCACACAGACATCGTTCGCAGTATAACGGTAGGAGTAGGCGGTTTCAATCCAGAAATATTCCGGATGATCGTTGAAAACCGATTCGATGGCGTCCTGCATCTCCGAGACACTGATATCCGTCTCCGGAATGAAGGTCGTCTCCATTGCTTCGATATTGGCACAAATCTGCTGATAGACGGTCTGCCCGTCTGAAGTCAGGAGACTGTAATAAACATATTTTTCCGTGTCGACAGACTCGTTACCACCGGTAATCCCGGAATCATCCAGAGAATCCAGATCTCCGGAATCGATGAGCGAACCGTCGCCATCGACCTGGATCAGGCCGCCCCGATCGGGAATATCCGTCCCGCTTATCAATCCATAAATTGTCGTATATAATTGATTTACGCAGCTGCGAACCGCCGGAACGCCAAAATACAGACCGACCGCGAGGGTCAGCACCGCCAGCGTCACAAAAAATGCGCTTACAAATCGTCCTAAATTTCTCATCTCATACCTCGCGGTTTTCCCGTGATGTGTCCATATCCGAGGTGTCCGTACAGGCCACTTTCTCTTTTTTCTTCGATATGGCGGAGCTCCTCCCCCATCCGATCGCAAAGCCCACAAGTCCGCACAAAACAAAGCCCCATCCCACGATCCAGTAGACGCTTATCAGTGAATTGGTCGTGCCGTAGATCTCCAGCACACCCTGAAAAATGCTCCCGACCGTCAGCGCCGCAATCCCGGAGTGATAGAAATGCAGAGGCAGCCTGCTGGGCGTCCGACCGCCCCGGAAGGCCAGAAGAAAAAAGGGCAGCGCCCCTCCGGCCAGCGGAAAGGCGAATGCATATATCATATAATAGGAAAATACGCCGTGGCTGAACTGTTCGTACATGGCTCCAAAGCATGCGCAAAGAAGGCTGACGCACAGGTACACGAGCCCTGTTCTCATCATTCCCCGGCTGTCTCTCTCAATATCCGATGCAGACAATGTCGCTGACGCTCCTTTCCCCGATCTTTTTCCCATTTGTGGTGGGCTGATTGATGACTTCTCCGTTAAAATACAGGGTGGACGAGCCGCCGCCGTCCAGATTGTAGGCAGTCTGTACGCCAAGCCCTTCCATAAATTCCGCCAGCTCAGAGAGGGACAGTCCCTCGCTCTCCTCCGTACGGCCATCGGAAACCACAAACACATAGTGGAGATCGTCGATCACGCCGATCGCCGTCCGCGGATTACTCGCCTTCGCCTTTCCGACCTCGTCTCCTTCCAGGACGGATATTTCGCCGTCCACGACCAGCGCCGAACCGAAGGAGAGCACCTGCACGGCTCCGTCCTCCAGAAGCTCCTGCGCCGTAACATGCCCATCGGAGATGATGCCGAAGGTTCCATCCTCATAGATGACCAGATCCTCCTGATCCGAAGCGGCGGTATCCCGGTAAAGGACTCCGTTCCGGATCACATAGCCCTGCTGCCGCGCCCCGTAATAATCTCCGTTGATCGCCAGGATTGCTCCCACGTCCTTTGCAATCTCGGAAGTGACCGCGGTCACATTGCGTCCGTAGGCGTTCTGCGCGAAGGCTGTCTTAAGATACTCTGCCGAGGAGAGCATGATATCTGCCACATAGATCGCCGTGTCGCACTCCCGGTACTCTGTGAGCGTGATGGAAATCTCGCCGTCGCTGTAGGAGCTGTCCGTCACGGTCGTCCCGGTATCCGTCTCTTCCTCCTCCGACATGCTGCTTTTCTTTCTATGCTTCCTCCCGCCGGACGAGCTGTCCGACTTTCCGGAGGTTCCCTCCGCCTCGCCCGGCTCCTCTGCTTCCGCCGCATCCGTCTCCGCTTCGCCTTCCGCATTCTCATAGAAGGCGTCCGTCTGCGGAGCCTCGGCGTATACCCGGGAGATCACGAAGGTGTCCAGTGAAATATAGACCGTAAACGCAGCCAGCAGGACGCTGTACAGGACAGCTCACAGATGTCTCCTGAGAAATTTCATGTCGCACACTCCTTTTTCCGGAAGATCATGCACCTCTGCACAAGCCAGCTTAAAAAGAAGAACAAAAGCTCCGTGCACAGCTTCGCCGCATAGCGGTTTACGCCCGCCCTGTTCACCAGCACACTCAGCACCAGCGTGTTACCCGCCAGGATGGTTGCCGCCAGGAGCCAGTATTTCCAAATCGTTTTCCCCACCTGACTGTCGCTGCAGAAGACCAGCTTCCGGTTTAACGAATAATTGAAGCTGGCGCTCATCACACGAGCGCCGATGTTCGACGTCATCAGATTTCCTGTCAGCGTCAGAAGCAGGCTGTACAGGGCATAGTCCAGGAGAAAGCTTAAGAAGGACGATGCAGAAAATTTCAGTATTTCTTTATAAATACGGTAAGAATCTCTCATAATGTCAAAGTGGGAGGTGTTCCCATCAAAGTAAACCGTCTCAACCTCCACCTCGTGCACGGGAATGTTTCCTGCGAAGCACTCCAGCAGCACATGCATTTCATACTCGTAGCGTTCCCCGGAAATTCCGATCGGCTCGCGCGCCAGAGCGCTGTCGAAGGCCCGCAGGCCGGTCTGCGTATCGTAGAGACCGGAACCGGTACACAGGCTGAACACCAGCCGCGTCAGCGTATTTCCAAAACGACTCCGCAGGGGGACTCCTTTTTTCATTCTCCGGCATCCGAGCACCAGACTGCCCGGATGCTCCTGCGCGTCGCGGCACACCCGCAACACGTCGGACACCCGGTGCTGCCCGTCGGCGTCCATCGTTGCGACCACACAATCCGCGCCAAAATGATCCTGTATATACCGAAGCCCGCTTTTCAGCGCGCTGCCTTTTCCACGATTCTCCGGATGCGTCAGCACAACGGCGTATTCGGAAGCCCGATGAAACAGCTCCCGCGCCTCCTCGCCGCTGCCGTCGTCCACGACGACTGCGAGGAGGCCGTTTCTTCTCACCTCTCACAGCAGGTCGAGCAGCAGCGGCCCCGGCTGGTACGCCGGGATGAGGACGATCCATGTCTGCCCCCGTTCAGGCAACTCCTTTTCCATATCGCGCTCCCCTCGGCTGTACTAACGTCCGCCGCCCTGGCCGCGTCCGCCACCGCCGCCCATTCCACCGCCGTTTCCGCCGGGCATTTCGGTGCTGCCTCCAGGCTCTTCCCCGGAATCGTCCGGCATCTCTCCGGCGCTTCCATCGGGCGCGCTTCCGGAATCTCCTTCCGGCGCAGTACCCGTGCCATCACCGCGGCCGCCGCCCATTCCGCCCATTCCGCCAGCTCCTCCCATACCGGTTCCGGAGCCGTAGACCAGAGAGTCCATCGTAATTTCCGCTGAGTAGCTGCCCGCCGTCAGCGTATAGGTGGAACCTTCCGTGATCTCCGGGCAGCTCAGCACCACGGAGCTGTAAGCCTTATCGGGCTGCCAGGACAGAAGCACCATGCCATCGCTATCACAGAGCGTGAGCGTGCTGCCCGCGGAAGCCGAGTCCACCGTCACCATCATGACGCCCTGCGTCGAGGAGGAACCAAAGTTCTGCGCCATACCGGAGGAACCCGCCGCGATGAAAATACCGCCGCTGATCACCGCCTCGCAGGTATAGTCAAGCGCCCCGTTCGCGTTGTCGGTCGGGCCGGACACATAAGTCTCCCCGCCGCTGACGTAGAGAGCTCCGTTGGAGTCGATACCGTCGCCAGAGGCGTTGACATGCAGGGTTCCGCCCGCAATACTGATATACGCACCCTCCTCAGCGGAAAAGATATCGCCGCCTCTTCCGCCGAAGCCGCTGCTGTCCGTACCGCCCGCCGCGTTCAGCCCGTCGTCGCTGGCGACCACGCTGATATCTCCGCCGGTGATATCGATGGACAGACCCTCGATTCCCTCATAGCTCTGCGCGATGTCGATCGTCCCCGCGGCAATCGTCACCGCCGAGTCCGCGTGAATCCCGTCGTCCCCGCTCTCGATGGCGAAGCTGCCGCCAGCGATATAGACATAACCCAGACTCTCGTCATCCTCATTTGATGCGTGAATCCCGTCCTTGCCGGAGACGATCGTAAACGTCCCGTCCGCGATTCGCACGCTGTCCTTGCCCGAAAGGCCATGACTCTCCGCCGTAATCACATACGTTCCGCTGGTCGCTTTCAGATCGTCCTTTGAGACGACCCCATGCCCCGCCGCGGCGGTGATGGTAAGCGTGCCTCCGCCGTTCAGCACCAGGTCGTCTTTTGAGAAAATCACCGCGTCGATATTATTGTCGTCGATGGCCACATACTCGCCGCCGTTCGTGAGCGTATTTTCCGAGCCGGACGCGGTCGTGACAAACACCTTATCCGCCTCCAGGACATAGATCGCCGCAGAAGTGGCGCTCGTGATGTCGACGCCGTCCAGCACCAGCTGCACCTTGTCGGAATCGCCCGCGTCCACGACGATCATGCCGTCGTCCAGCGTACCGGACAGAATGTAAGTACCCTCATCCGTAATCGTGACCGTGCTGCCCGAGACCTCCACCGCGTTCGTGTCGGCGGACGCGCTGTCCCCGTCAAGCTCAATGTGCGCGCAGTCTTCCTCGTCGTAGCTCCAGTCAATATCCCGGTCCGTAAACATATCGGAGGTGTCCACCACAGTCGCGGTCACGGCCTCCGATGCATCCGCACTCTCTTCCGTTCCCGCGCTGCCCGATTCCGTCGCCGAGCCGGAAGCGCCGCAGCCGCCCAGTACCATCGTCAGCGCCAGAAGCAGCGCCAGCATTTCTTTTCTCTTCATTCCGCGCACCTCCTACAGTTCTCCCTGCACGGTCTCCTGTTTGGAAATTGAAATCTCCAGATTTCCATTCCTGCAGCGGAGCTTGTCGATCAGCTCTTTTTCCTTCTTCTCGCTGCGCAGGGTCAGGTCATAGGTCGGCCGGAACAGGCTTCCCATGTTGGTCGTCTTCACCTGCACCAGCTCGTAATTTGTCGTATATTTTTTCAGGATCCCGTCAAACACATCGCTGTAATCCAGGTCCTCCGGAATCGTGATGTGCAGCGTCTTATACCGCACCGCATTTTTGCGCGCGCCAAAGTCAAAGCTGCTGTACAGAACGCTGAAAAGGCCAAGGACAATCGTGAAAAGAAACGCATAGCCTAGGTAGCCCATGCCGACGATCAGCCCCGCGCCCATCGCGAGGAAGATCGCCCCGATCTCCTTCGCCGTCCCCGGCGCCGAGCGGAAGCGCACGAGACTGAAGGCGCCGGCCACCGCTACGCCGGTTCCCACATTTCCGTTTACCATCATGATCACCACGCAGACAATCGCGGGCAGCAGCGCCAACGTCGTCACAAAGCCCTTACTGTATTTACTGTGGTACATGAAGCTCAGCGCGATCAGCACGCCGATCGCCAGCGCGCAGCCCACGCAGAGCAGGAAATCCGATACCGCGATCACGCTAGTCATATCCGTATCAAAAATCCCGCGAAATAATTGATCAAGCATAGCGGACGCTCCTTTCCTGAAAACCGTTTGCCATCATACTCTGGTAGGCTGCGCCGTACTTGGAGAATGAGGTCTTAAAGATACGCTGTTTCGAGAGAATGTGACTCATCCAGAGCGGGATCCCGCCGGAGGTCTTGATCTCCATCAACGTCTGCCCCCTGCCGAGCAGCGCTTCTCCATAAGCGCCGCTGCCAAGCGAGAAATCGTGCTGCCGATAAAGGATATTTTCATCAAAGGTCACCCGGAAATCCCCGCCGTCCAGCGCATAGTAGGCTTCCCGCTCATAGGAGAGAAAGACCGTCGGCTGCAGCGGATTATAATAATTTCTGAAATACTCGATCTCGTGGCCGATCTGCGAGTGATCCGGCAGGGGCTTTCCGCTGCGGAAGCTCTCCATAACCTCGGCCTCCGGCAGGACGAGCCTTCTCTTATACACCGCCGAATCATATTTCTTCTTCAACTCCACAAAGACCGGATCCTCCGGGGAAACCTGCCGGTAGCTGCGCACGCGGAGCTTCTCCTTGTAGGCTGGCTTTTCGATGGAATGTCGGATCAGTCGGTAATTGTCCGTGTCATAGTAAATATTCCGTATCGTGCTGCGCCCGTAGTCGTCCAGCCGCATATAGGGCTCCATGACGCGAAGGATCCGCTCCTTCTCCTGCCGGGTCAGCAGATATTTAATTTCGTAACGTTGAAAGGTCATCTGATATGCCATGCGCCTTCTCCTTTCGTCTTGCTGTGCATCAGTATAAGACCTTTTCCTTAAACGAAGCTAAAATCTTACATCGATTTCACATAAAATTCACACTCTGCGCTACGATTTCGGTTCTTCACCCCGCAATAAATAGTCCCAGCATCGAGAGAAGCGTGTAAGCCCGCGAAGAACTGATGCGTGATCGGGTATTTTCTTGTCGTCGGCAGCGTGACCGTGATGGTCAGGGACCGCCCGTCCTCTGT
>JAJQCG010000144.1 GCA_021202815.1 Lachnospiraceae bacterium
GGCAGGGCGCAACCAGCTGATCTCTTTCCGCGACAGGGTGACAAAGGAGCTGGACGCGGTGATTGGAGAAGCGGTTGCGGAAAGTTATTCCAAAGAGACACTTTTGGCACTGATTCCAAAGGTTGTCGAAGAGTGGGCCAAGAATCCCGATGCCGACGCCATTGAGGTATTGCTGGGCAGCGAGGACCTCTCCGCGATCGAAGGGAATCTCACGGCAGCGCTTAAGGAGCGTCTGAGCGCAGGCGTCACCCTTAAGGCAGATGACAGCATAGAGAGCGGATTCCGCATTGCCGCAAAAGGCGGTTCCGCATACTATGATTACTCTGCGGAGGCGGTAGCAGATCTGCTCTCCAGATATCTGAATCCGCGGGTCGCAGCGCTTATGAAAGAGGCCTCGAAGGCATGAGCCAGTACTATCTGATTGCTCAGCTGCCGGGGCTGGAGCCGTATGAAGACGGAAAAAGCCCACTCCCCATTACGGAGAAGGAGTTCCGCGACGCCTGTTCCAGTTTCCTGAGTGAAAAAGAGCTTGAAATACTGGACGGGATTTCTCTGATTCCGCCGCGGGACGTCCAGCCGACAGGCTCGGAGCTTGTGGATGCGTGGAATCGCGAGGAAAGAGAGCTTCGGCTGGCGCTTGCGGTTGCACGCGCTTCCCATAAGGGAAAGACTTTTTTTGCGGACGGCGAGGTTATTTCAGCACCGGCGCTTCAGACAGCCAACACGGCAGTAGATTTAGGAGATCCGCTTGCGGCCGAGGAATATCTTCAGAGCTGCCGAATGGAGACGTTGGACAGACTCCGTCCGATGGACATGTTCTGTGAGGATGCGGTATATTGCTACGCCATTCGCTTAAAGCTCCTCACAAGGATGCGGCTGTTTGACGAGGAGCGAGGACACACATCATATCAAAATATTTATCATTCCATTCTGAATGGAAACAGTCAGGAGAATTAAGATGACGGAAACAAGAGGAAAAGTTGTAGGCATCAACGGAAATATGGTGTCGGTTGAATTCGACGGCGCCGTTTCCATGAATGAGGTCTGCTATGTAGAGGTCGAAGGCTCTCGCCTGAAAAGCGAGGTCATTCGTATTCGCGGCAATGTCGCCCAGGTACAGGTCTATGAGATGACCAAGGGCATTGCCTGCGGTGACAAGGTAGAATTTACGGGAGATCTGCTCTCCGCCGAGCTTGGACCGGGACTTCTCGGACAGGTGTATGATGGACTGCAGAACCCGCTGCCGCTCCTCGCCAAGCAGGCAGGATGGTTCCTGGAGAGAGGCATCTATGTTGACTCGCTGAACGGCGAGAAGAAATGGGATTTCACCCCGACTGCAAAGCCGGGCGACCGTGTAAAGGCGGGCGAGTATGTAGGAACCGTGCCGGAAGGCCCGTTCACACACAAGATTTTCGTCCCGTTTTATCTGCTGGGCAGCTACACTGTGAAGTCGGTGGCGGCTGCGGGCGCGTACACCATCCATGAGACGATCGCCGTGATCACGGACGACAAGGGCAAGGATATCAATCTGACGATGTCCTTCCGCTGGCCGGTGAAGCGTGCGGTCAACTGTTATTCGGAGCGTCTGGCGCCGACGGAGACGATGGAGACGAAGGTGCGTCTGATCGACTCCTTCTTCCCGGTTGCCAAGGGTGGCACCTACTGTATCCCGGGACCCTTCGGAGCAGGCAAGACCGTGCTTCAGCACACGACGTCTAAGTATGCGGATGTCGATATCGTGATTATCGCAGCCTGCGGCGAGCGTGCCGGTGAGGTCGTGGAAACACTGACGGAGTTCCCGGAGCTGACAGATCCGAGAACCGGACGTTCCCTGATGGAGCGTACCATTATTATCTGTAATACCTCTTCCATGCCGGTTGCCAGCCGTGAAGCATCTGTTTATACTTCCGTGACGCTGGCCGAGTATTATCGCCAGATGGGACTTGACGTTCTGCTTCTGGCGGACTCCACTTCCCGTTGGGCGCAGGCCCTCCGTGAGATGTCCGGAAGACTGGAGGAGATCCCCGGAGAGGAAGCCTTCCCGGCCTATCTGGAGTCCTATATCGCGGCGTTCTATGAGCGTGCCGGATATGTGCGTCTGCCGGATGGCAGCCATGGTTCTGTTACCATCGGCGGTACCGTTTCTCCTGCCGGCGGTAACTTTGAAGAGCCGGTGACGCAGGCGACGCTGAAGGTTGTCGGTGCTTTCCACGGCCTTTCCAGAGAGCGTTCCGACGCCCGTAAATATCCGGCGATCGATCCGCTGATTTCCTGGTCGAAATACAACAGCGTTGTCGTGCCGGAGCAGATCGAGTACTGCCGCAATGTGATGAGCCGCGGTGTCGAGATCAACTCCATGATGAAGGTTGTCGGTGAGGAGGGCACGAGTCTTACGGACTTTGTCACCTATCTGAAATCCGAGCTGCTCGATTCGGTTTATTTCCAGCAGAACTCCTTCGATGACGTCGACGCCAACTGTGTGGTGGAGAGGCAGCGCTATGTGGTCGCCAAGCTTGTCCGCATTCTCGGTTCTGACTACGATCTGAAAGAGAAGGACGAGGCGCGTGCCTACTTTAACTCGCTGCGCCAGAAGTTCATCGACTGGAACTATACGGAGTTTAAGAGCGAAGCCTTTGCCACGGCTGAGGCGGAGATCGACGCACAGTATACATCCGGCGGCGGAGTCTTAAGCAGTGAAGCAGAAAAGCTGTTGTAAGGGTGGTGAAGGACAATGAATAAAGTATATAACCGAATCGAATCTATCACCGGCAGCGTGATTACCGTGCGCGCCGATGGTGTCAAGTACAATGAACTGGCTGAGATTACCACCCGTTTTGGTAAATCGCTTGCCGAGGTCAATAAGATCGACGGAGACGTTGTGTCCCTTCAGGTATTTGCCGGCGGACGTGGCGTTTCCACGGGCGATGAGGTGCGTTTCCTCGGCCATGAGATGCAGGTATCCTTTACGGACGACCTGCTCGGACGTATTTTCAACGGCTCCGGCGAGCCGAGAGACAACGGCCCGTCACTGGCGGAGAACTTAAAGCCTATCGGCGGCCCGTCTGTCAACCCGTCCAAGAGAATTCTTGCGAACCGTATGATGCGTACCAACATCCCGATGATTGACCTGTTCAATACGCTGGTCGTATCACAGAAGCTCCCGATCTTCTCGATTTCCGGTGAGCCGTACAACCAGCTGCTTGCGCGCATTGCCATGCAGGCGAATGCGGACGTGATCGTCCTCGGCGGCATGGGCATCAAGTACGATGATTTCCTGTATTTCAAGGAGAGCCTTGGAAACGGAAGCGCGCTGAGCAAGACAGTGATGTTTATTCATACGGCGGCCGACCCGACCGTTGAGTGTATCAAGATTCCGGATATGGCTCTTGCGGTGGCCGAGCAGTTTGCCCTGCAGAACAAGGATGTGCTGGTGCTGCTGACCGATATGACGAACTACGCGGACTCCATGAAGGAAATCGCGATTACGCAGGAACAGGTGCCCTCGAACCGTGGTTATCCGGGCGATCTCTACTCGCAGCTTGCCGCGCGTTATGAGAAGGCGGTTGACTTCGCCGGATCCGGTTCCGTTACCATCCTGGCGGTGACAACGATGCCGGGCGACGATGTCACCCATCCTGTACCGGATAATACAGGCTATATTACTGAGGGCCAGTATTATCTGAAGGGCGGAAGAATCGAGCCCTTTGGCTCCCTGTCCCGTCTGAAGCAGAACGTAAACAATAAGACCCGCAAGGATCACCGGGCGCTGATGGATGGTATGATCCGTCTGTATTCGGAGTATAAGAACACGCTCGAGAAGAAGAGCATGGGCTTCCTGATGACCAAGTGGGATGAGAAGCTCCTGAAATACGGAGAGATGTTCGAGGCGAGGATGATGGATCTGTCCATCAATATCACGCTGGAACAGGCGCTTGACCTTGGCTGGGAGATTCTCGCCGCCTGCTTTGAGAAGGATGAAACCGGTATTAAATCAGAGCTCATTGAAGAATTCTGGCCAGCAAAATAAAGGAAGGCAAGTGAGATGGCAAAGATTAAGCTGACAAAAAATGAGCAGAAGGTCCAAAAAGATGCGCTTAAGATGTACGAGCGTTATCTTCCGACTCTGACGCTCAAAAAGCAGCAGCTGCAAGCCGAAATCCGCACGATTCAGGCGGATGCCATAGCCGTCCGAAAGCAGAGAGAAGCCCTGGAACAGGAGTTTAAAAAGTGGATAGCTGTGTTCGGCGAGGAAGAAGCCTTCACGCCGGATCTGGTCACGGTTTCCAATATCCGGAAGGGAACCGGCAATATCGCCGGTGTGACGATACCCGTCTATGAGGGCGCCGATTTCTCCCGCAGTGACTATGATTTTTATGATACGCCACTGTGGGTTGATCTGGCGGCGGACAAGATGGAGGAGTCCCTTTCCCTGGATTTGCGGGCTTCAGTGCTGGACGAACAGGTTCGGCTGCTTCAGAAGGAGCTGCTGACAACTTCACAGCGCGTGAATCTTTTTGAAAAGGTTAAAATTCCGGAGACGAAGGAGAATATCCGGAAGATTTCGGTGTATCTCGGAGACCAGCAGGTCAACGCGGTCGTGCGCTCGAAGATTTCAAAGAAGAAAATCGACCAGCGCAACGCAGCTACGGCGATGGCTGCCGGAGGGGAGGTGGCTGCAGGATGATCCTCCCAATGAAAAAAGTATCCATTCTCGTTCTCGACAGTGAGCGGGAAGAAGCCATGCGTAAGATCCGAAAGCTTGGCCTTGTACACATCGACGCGCAGAGCTTTATGGGCGAGAAAATGACACGCCTGAAGGATGAGACGGTCGCGCTGGAACAGGCTATGCAGGCGATCAGCGATGTGGCGGACAAGAAAGCCCTGAAGAAGCTGGAAAAAATGGAGGCAGATGAGCGGGAGACGCTTTCCGCCGCCCGGAAGGTCGTGGCGCTGAACGCGGAGAAAAAGGACTGCCAGAGCGCGTGCATTTCCGCGAGGGCTGAGCTGGAACAGTATGAAGGCTGGGGCGACGTGACGCCGTCCGATTTTGAGTATCTTGCGCAGCAGGGCATTGTTCTTTCGATGTATGAAATCGCATCAGCGGACTATGCTTCCGTGGACGCGGAGATTAAGACGCTGTGCGTAGGCCATGATAAGAAAAAGACTTATATGGTGGTCGTCGAGGATGAGGGCGCGGAAGAGAAACCGGCGCTTCCCGAGAGTACGCGCAGGATCCAGCTCCCGTCAGCGTCTACGCAGGAACTGAAGCAGCGGATCGAGGACGGCCAGAAACGCATGGCGGAGCTGGACGATGAGATGCGCGGCTATATGAACTACATGCCGATGATGAAGAAAGCGCTCGCTGCAGGCAACAAGGAAATCGAGTTCGACGCTTATCTCCATGGGATGGAGGAGGCGGAGCTGTCTGAGGCTACCGGGAAGACGGCCGCTGTCGCGGTCCTGAGCGGTTATGTGCCTGAGGAGGACATGGATCAGCTGAAGGACGCTGCGAAGGAGAACGCGTGGGGCATCGTCTCCGACGACCCGACGATGGAGGACAATGTTCCGACCAAGCTGCATAACAACAAGTTCGTCAGCCTGATTTATCCGCTGACCGACTTCCTCGGCACGGTTCCGGGGTATTTCGAGCAGGATATCTCCGGATATTTCCTCGCATTCATGCTCATCTTCTTCGGAATTATTTTCGGAGACGGCGGATACGGGCTGCTCATCACGATCGTTGGCATTCTGATGCTCGTGAAGACGCGCGAGCCCGGCAAGGCTCCTTCGAGCATGTCCCTGCTGATTATACTCTTTGGCGTGGCGACGCTGATATGGGGGACATTGACTTGTACCTGGTTTGGTATGGGTGTGGAGCAGATCCCGCAGTGGCTGCAAAACCTGTCCCTGCCGATGATTTCTAATGTATACGAGGAGAATACCTGGTATCCGTTCTGGACAAACGGGGAGGCCGGTCTCACGACCGCGCAGAATCTGCAGATATTCTGCTTCCTGCTGGCGCTGATCCAGCTGTCCATCGCTCACATACTCGGTATCATCCGCAACCGTCATTCGCTGCTGGTGCTCAGTGACATTGGCTCGCTGATGCAGCTCTGGGGCATGTTTTACGTGGTGCTGACCCTTGTCGTGAACGGCGAGGTGTTCGGACTTGGCAGAGTGATTAACGGCGTACCGGTCGGAACCATTTCCATCGTACTAGTGGCAGTCGGATTTGTGATTTACTTCATCTTCGCCAATTATGATGGCAGCATCGGTGCTTCCGTACTGGAAAGTGTGAAGAATATCATTTCCATGCTGCTGGGCGTTGTGAATGTCTTCTCCGATATCGTATCCTACATCCGTCTCTGGGCGGTGGGGCTTGCGGGCGCCGCGATTGCCGAGACCTTCAACCAGATGGCCGGAGGCTTCCTGGGGAATCTCGTATTCATCGTGTTTGCCATATTTATTCTGGTATTCGGACATGGACTGAATATGATTCTGAATGTCCTGTCGGTCATCGTGCATGGCGTGCGTCTGAATACGCTGGAATTCTCGTCACACGTTGGTATCAACTGGAGCGGTCACAAGTATGAACCGTTTAAAGAATAAACCAAATTAAAAAAAGTAAAGGAGAAATATTATGGATTTCGGAAGTTTAGGAACAGCTCTGGTAATGGGTATTGCTGCTATCGGTTCGGCTATTGGTATTGGCACGGCAGGTCAGGCTGCGATTGGTGCATGGAAACGCTGCTACATGAGCAATAAGGCGGCGCCCTTCATTCTGACAGTTTTTGCCGGCGCTCCGCTGACGCAGACCATCTATGGTTTCCTGCTGATGCAGACGATGAAGTCGTCCAGCGCGGATCCGGGATTCCTTCTGGGTCTCGGTCTTGCCTCCGGTCTGGCGATGTGCTTCTCGGCGATTGCGCAGGGCAAAGCCGGTGCGGCCGGTTCGGACGCCCTCGGCGAGACCGGTAAGGGCTTCTCGCAGTACATCATGGTCGTCGGTCTCTGTGAGTCCGTCGCTCTGTTCGCGCTGGTGTTCAGTATGGTAGCGCTTGGGTAAGCATTGAAAATACAGGTTAGCGGCCTGCCGCATATACTCGGGATAAGAGTATGTGCGGCAGGTTTTTTAGTTGGAGAGGGAGTCGGCAGCGGAAAGATTAAGGGAATTGCAGCCGAAAAATTGGACGATGCAGTTTTCGTCTAAGGATTTTTGTAGTTTACAATGGTTTCCAGTGGAAACAGAAGCAGGTCATTTTTCTTAGCCTCCGCGGTTAGTTTCTCATCAAATCCGCTTTCGGAAAACAGGGCGTAGGTAAATCTGGCATTCTCCTTCAGCGGCGCGAGCTTGGCGGCGGCATCAAGATACTCTGAAAAGGCAAAGGGGTGGTTCTTGAATTTGCACTCGCCAACCAGATATTCTTTTGTGTCCCGACTGACGGCCAGAATATCAATTTCGGTTTCAGAGATAGAAATGCCATTGGGTGCGGAGGAGTTTCGCACCGTTGTTTTGCCCATCCACCGCCCCATCCTGGAGTAGCGGAACGGCAGCGCCTGATCCCGTTGCAGTTCCCTGACAAAAGCCCGGCACACATCCTCAAAGGACAGGAAGGCAAATTCGTGAAGCATCGGCTTCACGGCATATTCATAGACGCCGTCCACATCTCCATCCTCAAGTTCAGAGAGATTGGCAAATCCGAAGGTATACCAGAAGCGGAAGAAATTATCGGTCAGCCGGTAAAAGCCTCTGCTGGAGTTCGCTTTTTCCTTTAGTCTGGCGTCCACCGAGAACTCCTTTTCCACGATACCGAGTTCGATGAGGTTTTTCAGATATACGCTTGTCTTGGAGCTGTTCTCGATCAGGGGCTTCTGGCTGATCTCATTCAAACGCGTGCTGCCGAGCGCAACCGCCTCAATCACGGAATTGTAAATCGGCGTTTCCCGCAGCTCCTGGTGGAGCAGAAATTCCACCTCGCTGTACAGGGCGCAGCCCCTGGTCAGAATGTTTTTCCTGATATTTTCATCGACGGAGAGCTCCGGGTTCCACTGGTCAAGATAATGTGGAATACCGCCAAGAATGGCATAAGTGATCACCTTGTCTTTTGCAGAATAGTTCGGGAAAAAGCGCATCGCATCGTAAAAGCCCATTTCTTTCATTTTATAAATACCGGTGGCTCTGCCATACAATGGGTTCTTCTCCGCAAGCAGCTCGTGTTCGACAAAGCTCATAGCGCTGCCGCACAGGATAATCATCACATTGCTGCTTTTGAACTCTGCGTCCCAGAGATTTTGAAGGATCGACGGAATACTGGAATTTCCTCTGCACATATAGGGAAATTCGTCGATTACGACCAGCTTCTTTTTGTCGCCATATGGAAGGTCGAGAAAAGAGTGGAAAGCGGTTTCCCAGTCTTCAAAGCCGGAGATATACTGCCGGGCCGGAATATTTTCCTTTAAAAGCAACTTTGAAAATCTGTTCAGCTGCACTTTGTCTGTGCTCTGCGTGCAGGAATAGAAGATGTGAGGTTTTCCCTTGCAGAATTCTTTTAATGTTTCCGTTTTCCCCACGCGCCGCCTGCCATAGAGGACGATAAGCTGCCCTTTCGGCTCGGTATATTTTGTCTCCAAAAAAGTGAGTTCTGCTTCTCTGCCAATGAACATGGGCTCGCCTCCGGTTATCAAATTTAAATTTGCCAAATCGTGATTTGATAATATTATAACCGATTGCTGCAAAAAAGGTCGATTGTAAAATGAAGTTGAACACCTAAAAAATCCATAGCGATTGA